>SGYQ01000033.1 GCA_004214155.1 Burkholderiaceae bacterium | reverse complement strand
ATATAAATAATGGAGCTATAAAGCGATTATCTGGGATAGCAACCGCAATTTTTTTAATTTGCTTTATTATGTTCGCATCCAAATGGATAGAGATGATTCCCCTTGCGGCCCTTATTGGCGTAATGTTCGTGGTTGCGGAAAAGACATTCGAATGGGGCACACTTCGTTTATTTGGCAAAGTACCGAAGCAGGATATTTTTGTTGGGCTTCTTGTAGGAGCGGTAACTGTCATAGCTGATTTAGCACTTGCAGTCTTCCTTGGAGTAATAGTGTCCGCATTAATTTTTGCATGGGAGCATGCTAAAACCATTAAAGTCCAAACAAAATTTGATGAAAAAGGTTGGAAAATTTACGAACTAGAAGGCACTTTATTTTTCGCGTCTATTGCTAACTTTCAAACATTATTTACACCCCACGATGATCCAAACGACGTTGTTATTGATTTTAAATACTCAAGGGTTTCCGATCATTCTGCAATTAGTGCTATAGACGCTTTAGCAATTCGATACGAATCTTCAGGAAAAAAACTTCATTTAAAACATCTAAGTCCAGATTGTTTAGAAGTACTAGAAAATGCCAAAGGTATGATAGAAGTCAACGTATTAGAAGATCCTAAATATCCCGTAGCTGATGATAAACTAGGGTAGATAATACTGTAAATTCCTGGCGGAGAGAGCATGATTCGAACTGGGTTCCTAGACCACTGATTCTGTGTTTAATCAGTTACATTCTCCAACCATTGAGTAACTCTCTTTTATCATATTCCGGTCTTCGTACCTATGAACTGAGAAAAAAAACTTTTTATTTTTCATGTCGAAAGTAAAAATTTATACTTCATTGTTTTTATAAACCATATCACCCGTATCAACATAATTAATTCTATAAATCTATTTTTTAATTCTCTTCTAAAGCTTTCTTGGCAAGAAATTCCTTAATAATCTTTCGGTATGCAGCCAGAGCAATAACTTGCGTGCTTTCCGTTGGTTGCTCTCGACAACCCTTTTCAATTAAATAAAGTCTCTGATTAGAAGTAACCGTGGGATTCCTAACTAACTGATCTAAGTATCCAGATAATCGGTTATCTCTTTTCGATAACATGTCCATCATCCCAAAAATGTAAAAGGTGAAGGCCGCAACATCGGCCGTAACCAATTCATGTTTTGCATTACTTTTTCTGTAATCTAAAAATTTATCGCAAGGAGCATCGCCGCCCCACGAAAAGGCATTTGTTGATAGGGTCAATGCAACGATGAGAACGAATAGTTTTTTCATTTTTTTTCTGGAGTTTTTCCGCATATTTTTCTAGAACTTTTCCATAAATGTTCTAAGTTCAATCTCGTGCGTCCATGCTTGCTTGGGTTGCTTTAACACTGACATGTATGACATGGCTATAGCCTCAGAGGTAAGTTTTTCGGAATCATAAAGTCGAACTCCTTTCTCTACGGCACCATCAATAACAAAATGTGCTACGTGAATACCCAACGGACTAAGTTCTCTGTATAGACTCTGCGCCAATCCTCTTATTGCGAACTTTCCCATAGCAAAAATGGATGATCCCGGAAATCCTTTGATACTTGCTGTGGCCCCAGTGAAAAAAATAGCTCCCCGCTTGGCAAGAATCATTCGCTTTGAGGCTTCCTGAGCCACTGTAAAAGCACCGTTAATATTAACTTTAAATGAATCTGCAGCCTGGCTCCTTTCAATCTCATGAACTTTTCCGCGGACCCTGCTTCCACAGTTATATAAGACCAAATCTGGGGTGCCAAAATTCGTGTCAAAGTAATCAAATAAATGGAGAATACTCTCTTCCTTTGAACAATCCGTCTTCAAAGTACTCGCTGAGATTTTTGCCGGAAGGTCTTTCAACTTGTCCGTATTTCTACAAGCTAAACACACGGAATATCCTTCATCAGCTAATTCTGTTGCAAAGGCTCCACTAATACCGAGGCCTGCTCCTATGATTAAGGCTGTTTTGCTCATTTCTTCATACACCTCACCCAGGAGTCAGCTTCGTATTCAGCTCGCAATTTCTTTTTAGTATTTAGTAGCTTCCTGTCATAGAACTCATAATATTCCTTCTGATAAAGGAATTTATACTTTTTGTAATTTCTACTTTTTTCCATATATTTTTTTTTCTTATTACCCTCTTCCTTCCAAGGTGTGAGTTCCCAAACCCTCATATGAGCATCAACACACTGCTCTTGAGGACTTTTGGCAATTGAATTTTCTGAAGCACTAATTGATAACACGGAAAGAAACACAGAAACAAGATTCTTCATAACTTATCATTTGTCTTCTTGAGAAAATTTAATGCTGACTCCCCCTTGTCCTTAGCACTCCCTAGTGGGGCAGTAGGTGTCTTTTTCGTAAGGAAGTTAAACTGTGTTTTTTGTTGGTTATCTTTGTTTTTTTTATTACTTTCCATTATTAAACTTTAACTTATACCGCCTACGATTAATCTCATCTCTTTTTTACCCTCTACATAATCCACCCATTATTGCATTATTTCAATCCGCTGCTTTAAGTATTCTGCATGATTATATGCGTGAGCAACAGCATCTTTTGGATTGTGTGCTAATTGTTTTTCTTTTGAAGTAGAATAAGGCGACTAACAATAAAACTTCACATTGGTACTTTATGTATGAATACAGTACCATCACAACCATAAACACACCACATAAAACTCCCCCCCCTATGTTTTAGGCTGGATGTTAGGTTATTTTTTAGCTATTTTGATACAAAGATATGGTACAAAAACAAATTTAGTGAATTTGTAAGCTGTTGATTTTAACATGAAATTTCAGTGATTTTTGACCTGGCGAAGAGAGCAGGATTCGAACCGAGCACTTAACTCATTGATTCTATTTAAAATTCTGAATCACTTTTATTGCATTACTCACACTGTTACTCACAACCTTGTCATCTAAGCTCAGCGTCTTTTTAACCAGCTTACCAATTAAGCCCTTTTTTGCATAACTTCCTTATTGAGATTCGTAATTTCAGGAAAGACTTTGTTTTGAATATACTCAGGACACATCCTCAAAATTTTTTATTTGTCAGGTCCCAAAAGGTGAAGAAATTTTGCAGTTCGGTAAACAGGTTTGGGAGACTGTCGTGGCATAGTATTCCATCTTGGATCTAACTTCATGGGTTGATTGAAGGCACAATATTCGGTCAGCAATGATTCTTTACGAGGTAAGTCTTTAAATAAATAACTTCGAGATTTCAATGCTATTTTTTCTAGCATCCATTTGCTCAGGTCAGAACAAGTCGTCTGATCCATAGTAATCACTCCAGCATTCCACCATTTAGCGGTATTTCCATAATAGTATTTTGCAAATGATACTTGATCCCCCAATCTCTCGACCATTCCAAATTTACAATAAGGTGGGTCTACTTTTTTATTTAAGATAAAAACATCATTGTCTAAATAAATAATCCTATCAAAACCGACCTTTGGCAAATAGTGCCAATTTTGTAGACATCGATTAAGTTGTTTATCGTTTTTTGACTTAAACTTGAAATTCCAACCTAGATCATGTGTTGCAAATTGATATTTAAAATTCATATTCGCACACCATTCTTTTACACTCTCAACACACTTTTCAATAATTTTCGAGTTGTTATTATTTATTTCTATAGTATTCTTAACATCCCAGGTAAGGGATCCTGACCCTATCATTGACTGGCACACAATTGTTTTTTTCATGAAACACCGCAAAAAAAAAGTCCTAGCAAATTGTACTTCATTTTTTGAAAAAAATTGACGAAATTTTACTTAGCCGATGTAAATTTCGTTATTTCCTATCTGATTAATTAAGTGGATTACTCTAAGATATTTTGGTACAAAGATATGTTAACGATAGTTTTTTACTCTTCCATAAATCCTTAGTGTTTACTCCAATGATCTAAAAAATCTAAAAATTGTAGATTGCACCTCTGATTTTCCAATTAATGGAACCCCAAGCCCGAGCACTGTGTCGAAATGTCCAGCATCAATGGCTTGATACTCTATCTTATTGCCCGCAGCAGTGAGCGCTTTATATAATGCTAAGGAATTCCTTTCTGATACTGTGTATACAGGTAGTGGGACTCCTAAACAGATTTAGGGGGGTACCCCATGGGTGGGGGTCTGATATCAGGAGATTGTTATGGGGGTGGGGTCTAGCAAAGGAATTATGTGGGCAAAAATGTGGGCAAAAATCTGTGCCCTCTAAAAGATTGGCTTAGCTAAGCCATAAAACACTTGACAGTGGCGGAGAGAGCGGGATTCGAACGCAGCACCTAAATCATTGATTCTATTTAATATTCTGAATCACTTTTTTCCCGTTACTCACACTGTTACTCACAGTTTATCTAAAAATAGCTTTAAGAACTTCGTATGTACGTTTGAGGGGGTATTTATCAAAAAAAGCGACAGAGTTACGCATACTCTGGACAGATCCTTGATTCAACCTAGTGGAAAGGGTTATAAAATAAGGTAATTCTGTTTGATTGTGAAAGAGACAATCTAATGATAAGGCGAATATCTATTATTGCTTTTGCAAGTATTTTGCTTCCTTCTTGTGCTGTTCTTACAGTTGAGGATGTTGGTGATGGCAATTACTACGTGAATGGGGTATTAGCTGATGGTGCAATACAGAGGGCAAAAGACTTCTGCAGGGAGAAAAACAAAACGTTTGTTGCGAAGCGAATTGAACAGGCCGACACTACTGGACGTTGGCTGCAGTATTTTTTACCTGCAAATAAATGAAAAACCCTTTATTTCCCTACCCCTTTATATTTTCGCTCTATGTATTGATCTTTTTCTTTGCAGCTTTGAATCCTGCATGGTTTTGGACTTTGTATACACTATGGATATTTAAGATATGAAAAAACTTTTACTAACCGCCCTGCTCTGTTTTTGTGTTAGTGCGTATGCTGTTAATTGGAAGAAGGTTATTGTTGATAGAAGTGGAGATTCCTATTATGTTGATGTTGATAATTTAAAAAAACGAAATGGACTCCTTTATTATTCTAGGTTAGAAGATTACCTTGAACCAAAAAACGGTGACTATTCATTCATTCGGAAATTTAAAGTTGATTGTTCAGAGGGGAAAAGAATTTGGTTAAGTGATACTTTTTATAATCGACCAATGGGTAAGGGAAAAATTACAGGAGAGATTAACCCCAAAGAAATTAGTTATCCAAAACCTAATTCAATTGGATATGTTGTAATGAGATTTTCTTGTGATTATGCAAAGTAAAATGAAAAAACTTTTACTAACCGCCCTGCTCTGTTTTTCCATAAATGGATTTGCATTTAATTGGGTAAAAGTTTCTAAAAATAGTATGGGAAATTCATATGTTGATGTTGATAGCATAAAAAAACGTGATGGACTTATTTATTGTCAGGTGTTGATTGACAACTTAAAATCGATTGCGGGTGCATCCTATTCGTCAATTGGAAAATGGAAAGTTGATTGCTCCAATGAGAAAGTAGTTTGGTTAAGCTTATCTTCATATAGCAAGTCAATGGGAGAAGGAAAAATAACTTCTGCAACCTATCATTCCTCAAATCTTGTTGGATTGACTCCTAATAAAATTCTCTATCCAACATTAAATTCGCCGTACTATAATTTAATGAAATTTGCCTGTGACAATGCAAAGTAACATGAAAAAACTTTTACTAACCGCCCTGCGCTGTTTTTGTGTGAATGTTTATACAGAGAGCGGGATTCGAACTGAGTACTCAAACCATTGATTCTATTCGAAATTTTGAATCACTTTTTTGCCGTTACTCACACTGTTACTCACA
>SGYQ01000032.1 GCA_004214155.1 Burkholderiaceae bacterium | reverse complement strand
CAAATCCAATTCCACTGGAGGCACCAACAACTAAAACCGTCCTATTTTTAAAAGATGTAATAGGCTTATTAAACCTACCCATTAGATTTTTTAAAAGTGATGATAACTGTTCCTAGTTTTAAACCAAACTTCGAGAATACTGCACGATTCATAAGTACATTGTCCTCTACAAGAAACATCCAGTCATCAAAATCAACGCTCAATTTATTCAAAAACGAGTCCTTAAGTATAAGGTTGTACCGATATGACCACTTTAGTGCGTTTCCCGACGCAACCCCGCGTGCGGTGCCGATGACACCATCACTAGTTCCTCCCCATTCGTTATCTGCAGTTTTTTTTAAATTCCAAACACGCTCTTCTCTCTTGCCATCCGACCAAAAAAATTTCTCTACCAATTTTCCATTTGACTTATCTGCAGAGAAATAACCCTCCACATTAACTTTAAATCTTTTGACAACATCATTGTTTCGATTTAAAACAATACCCCAACCCTCTACCTTTCCATTGAAAAAAGACTCAAGATTAAAAGATGGCGTCTCACCCTTGTAAATAGCGATACTCCGGGTACCACACCCAAATATAAACGCCGACAGTAATCCTAAGACAAACAAAGATCTAAACATTGGCTTTCTTAATGAAATAACCTAGTAATATCATACAAACGAGTTTGATAACACATGGAGCGCCTGCATACATAAACATTAAACTTGATTGCCCGGCCTCAGTGACTAGGTTTGGATCATAGCCCATAATTCCAAGCAATGGAAGACAAAAACCCGAGGCTAATGCAATCGCAATTTTATTAACAAGGCTCCAAATTCCAAAATATGTTGAAGCAACACTAGTCTCATTTCTATTCGGTGGGATCAGGTCATTTAATACCGCTGGAGCACTAATGAGCTCGCCCCCCAACGCAACCCCAGTAATTACGCAAACAAATAAAAACGGATAAAAATGACCTTCTTCTAAAAACAAAACTGTGATAAAGAAAACAATCGATAAAGCAAGTGCCGCAAACCATGTTTGCTTGTTACCAATTTTACTGATAGTTTTTCTCCAAAGCGGAATAGAAATTGCGGCACTTAAAAAATAAGTGGATAGTAGGATGCCTCCTTCAGACTTCTCCAAAAGAAGTGCGTCACTAAAGAAAAAAACGAAGAGTAAAGCAGGGATCGAATTTGCAAATGTATTAAAGAAACACAATACTAAAAATAATTTCATCCTTTTTGATTCGAAGGAGAAAAAGTTAAAATTTCTTTTTTTAACTTTAGTTGAAAAGGTAGTATCGATGGATACAGTTTTTATGAGTCTTAACCAGATTACAGCAACGATAGAGCTTAAAAAGATAATTACGGAGAGTAGCCCAAAGGATTCTAATGCGATTAATATTGAAGAGACGATCAATCCAATGAGCACAAATACTTCTCTTCCAGAAATTAATTTGTTCCTTATTTCCGCCTGGCTGGACCAAGCAAATGCCCAGCTCTGATATGCAATATTAGCTATACCATTTGAGATTGATACTATTAAAGTAAATAAGAAAAACCAAAAAAAAATGAACAGCGAATTATTTAATAAAAATTCAGGAGGATTAAATAGAAAAAAAACTGAGCTTGCCAAAATGATTAAAGATGGGTTTAACCATCGTAAGAACCTATGCCCTCCGGTTCTATCAATTAAGCTTCCAAAAATTGGATCGGTGAAGGCGTCTACAAGCCTAATGATCATTAGCATCATTCCCGTAACAAATATTGTTTGGCCTAATCCTGCATAAATACTGGGGGTCGCTATGTAAAGTGGCAAGGCAGAAATTGAGAGAATAAATCCGACAAAACTATAACTAACGAGAGGGACCGATTTAACTGTTTTCACGAAATTCAAGTAATTCCTGTCTTAGTTTTGGTTCGGAGGTATTTTCATGCAGCCAAATTAAGAAAAAAGCTCTTGCAAAGTCTTTATCATTAAAGGTAGTTACAACGGTTTCATTGTGATGGAGCGTTATCCCTTCCTCAGGCTTATAAAACCCTGTCAATACATCATTTTTTTTAATATCTGGAAAATTGTCTTCCATCCATGCCAACCAGACACTTTCCTTGTCTTTTGCAATAAGGTTCAGACGATGCATTTCTTTGAGACTAACTTTGGCAATATCTTTACCTTTAAAATCCCTAAAATACTTTATCCGCAAGAAGAACTTGGAATTAAAAATTTCCCCTGATTTGTACTCAGAAAGAAGTTTCGCCTCATAAATTTTAAATCCAAAGAACCGTAAAAAGCCTCGTCCATTCAGAAACTTACATTCTTCACAAACATTACTGCGGGTATCTCCATACACCAAATTTTCATCCCCAAAACTCTTTTTGACAGCACTGCTGGAAGATAAAAAAATAAGTGTAAAGACACATATCCTTAACATTTTATCTTTTTGCTAGTACAAACTGTCCCACATCTATATCCCCCGTTTCGAAGCCACTACGACAGTAATTCAAATAAAATTGCCACATTCTTTTAAACTCATCGTTTAGTCCTAATGCATCGAATTTATCGTTACATTTTTCGAAATTAACGGTCCAACGCTTTAAGGTTTCAGCGTAGTCTCCAGCGAAATAAAATTCATCCTGAATTTTTAGATAATGCCGGTCTGCAAGTCCTTTTAGGATATTTTTTGTGGGAAGCATGCCTCCAGGAAATATGTACATTTGTATGAAATCAACCCCTTTTTTATATTTTTCAAACTTATCATCCTTAATTAAAATTGTCTGTATAACGGCTTTTGAGGTTTTATCTAGGCATCTAGCAATCATTGAAAAATATTCATCCCAGTACTTTTCTCCTACCGCCTCAAACATTTCGATAGAGACAATTCCATCATATGTATTATTTAAATGTCGATAATCCTTTAGTTCAAATTTGAGACGATTAGAATTGTTTGAATACAAAAACTTTTCTTTCACGTATTCTAATTGTTTTGCTGATAGTGTAATCCCATGATACTTGTACTGGGTCTTACTATAAACTCTATGAGCTAAGCTACCCCATCCAAAACCAATTTCACATACTGAAGCATCTTCTCTAATTGGACCTAAGAAATCTAGCGCTCGATCAAGTTTAAATTTTTGAGCCTCTAATAAACTAACTTGTTTACCTTGAGGATGATTATTGAATACTGCACTGGAATAAGTTAAAGATTCGTCGAGCCATAGTGAATAAAAATCGTTCCCAAGGTCATAATGATATTTTATGTTATCCCTAGCCTTATTTAGTGTATTTTCATTTTTTCTGTGCTTTGTTATTTTTCCTAATAATGATAAGCGGTTTCCATTAATAAGAGAGGAAAGAATCGTTTGGTTCTTAAGGGCAAGTAGTAATAAAGAATACAAATCACTTGTCTCCCATTTTCCTTGCATATAGTCTTCACCAAACCCAATATCACCCTTTCGAATTAAGTTAAAAAACACATCCCATTCATTTACTCTTATATCGGCCTTTATCGATTCCTGTGACTGTGATTTCCCAAATTTATAAGATTTCCCATTCGGAAGCTCCAAAAACAACTTGCCAACTTCTAATCTATTTAAAATCTTCAAAACAAAATACGAAAAACATTTGTGTAGGATCATCAACTATTCTTTCTTTACTAATTTAATTCCCTTCAACCATAACTTTGCTGCCTGAACGTTTATTCTAATCAGCGTTATTACTGGCATAAAGAGCACAGAGATAAAAACTTTGAGTCCCGCAATGGAATTCAGATTTATTTTTTTACCGCTAATACTCGTACTTAATAAGGTAATCTCTCCCTGTTTTAGTTCAATCCTGGCCATTTGAACCGCAGCATCAGTATTCGTATAAAACCGAAAAGAATATAAACCGCTTACCTCGATGAAAGGTGAGACATAAAAATTTTTAGGTAATTCAAAAGATTCCCCATTTAAAATAGGCTCATCCCCTTTTGAAATAAAATAAATTTTCCTCTCATAGAAAGTATTATTAACTTCAGCTATTACTGCCATTAGCTGTTTGTTTTTGTCGAAGCAATACCAAAAACTTACAGGGTTAAATCCAATTCCTAAAATTTTTGGGAATGTTGAAAGATATACCTTTTCAATGTGTTGTTTAAAGCCATTATTTAACAGACACTTTCTCAGCCATTTTCTTGCATCTTGACCGTTTCCATAGTCTTTTTGATTGATGGATATAAGAGCCTTCCTATTAATTGCAAAGAAAACATTACCTTGAACTTTTTCGAGTTGTCCAACTTCAACTGAGAACTGAAGCGAGTGGTAACGAAATTCGTGCTTTTTTGGATGCTTTCTTTTATGAATTATAGTCGCATGGTAGGGGTAACATTCAATGCCTAGCATTTTAGTTTATTAGTCTTGGAGTTAATCATCGCAGCTACTTTTTTACCAGATACGAAACCATCCTCATGAAACCCATTTCCTGTCCAGGCACCCGAATGCCAAATATGATCTAGGCCTTGGATTTTTAGAAGTTTTTCTCGCGCTTCGATCATATCTTGATCAAAAACGGGATGCTCATAAACTAATTTCTTTTTATAACTAGATTCGCAAGGTTCTAAAAAGGGGTTCAAAGAGACAAAGATATTTTGGCTAGTTTTTAAATCCTGAAGTTTATTCATCCAGTAGGTCACTGAGATATTTTCGTCATGAATCCCATCTTCCCCAGACAGGTAATTCCAGGAGGACCAGACACTTTTTCGTTTAGGCATTAATCTCTTATCAGTGTGAAGATAGCCAACGTTTTTCTGAAATCGAATTCTCTTTAATAAGGGGTATTCGGGTCGATTGCCATTGAAGCATAGAAGAGTCTCATTCGCATGACAAGCAAAAATAACATCATCCACTTTTAGGGTATATTTTTCTTTTTTTTCAAGGTTCTCAATCTGCAAACTGATTTTTAATTCCTCTTGTTTATTCTGTATGGGTTCAACATGATCAACTCTGTGGTTTTTAAGTACTTTTATTTCCTTCTTTCTAAACCTACCGTGATTGAATAGGTGCTTTATATATGAGGAGCTTCCATCTGAAAGGTGAAACCACTGATGGTGATTACTTACTGAGAGTAAGCCATGATTATCAAAAAATTGTAGAATACTTATCGTTGGATAATCAGTTATTTTTGATTCGGGGGTAGACCAAATGGATCCTGCCATCGGGGCTAAATAGTTGCGAACAAAAAATTGGGAAAAATTATTTTCCGACAAGAATCTGGCTAAGGTATTTTTATACTGATACGCGCTTTCTTGTTGGAGAAATTTTTTTGCCAACCTATTGAATTTTACAACTTCCAACAACATTTTGAGGAACTTTGGGGACACCAAATTTCTTTTTTGACCGAATGCCGAGAAAATACTACTACCGCCCCATTCGAAATTACCTCCTGCCCGAGAGACACTAAAGGACATTTCTGATTGGGATTCTTTTACATTTAATTCTCGAATCCAATTAGTGAAGTTTGGATAGTTCACTTTGTTAAAAACAATAAATCCACTGTCCACAAAAAAAGGTTTCCGTTCCGTATTAAAAACATGGGTGTGGGTATGTCCTCCTAATCTATCTCCTTTTTCAATTAAAAAGATCTTGTTTTTGTCTGACAAATGCCATGCTGCAGATAGTCCAGAAATTCCTGAGCCAACGATTGCGATTGACCGATTAGACATGGAAAAAATAATTAGATATTGTGGTCTATTCGTGCAAAGGCCGAGTGGTTGTGAATAGACTCGAAATTTTCTGATTCGACGGAAAACCCGCTGATCAAATTTTTAGTAACCAGTTCCTGTAACTTAATCGATACATCACGCACGAGATCTTCAACAAATTTTGGGTTGTTGAATGCCCTCTCTGTAACAAACTTCTCATCTGGCCGTTTTAGTATGCTCCATAATTCGCAGGAGGCCGAAGTTTCCGCTATTTTTATTATATTCTCAACTTTCAAAGCTGAACTTTTCAATGAGGTCCTCACTGTTATGTGAGAACGTTGGTTATGAGCACCATAGTCAGAAATATTTTTTGAGCAAGGACAAAGACTAGTAACTGGTACTACTACCTCGAGGTGAACAATGGATTGTGAATTTTTTTCGCAAACCACTTCGTAAGTAACTTCATAGTCCATAACTCCTCGGACTTTTGAGACAGGAGCAAGCTTTTCCATAAAGAAAGGAAATGTAACCTTCATATAACCTGTCTCCGCTTCTAATCTGGCCAGCATAACATCGGAGAGATGTAAGACTTTTTCATAGGAAATTTC
>SGYQ01000031.1 GCA_004214155.1 Burkholderiaceae bacterium | reverse complement strand
GACACTTACTTGTTTCACTTAAAGTGTCTTTAACAATCTTAATATCAATACACATACCTATACCCTAGGCATGGCCCATGCCCCTTACGTAGGTATTATATTCATAGGGTGCTACACAGATTAGAGTGTGTAGGAGGTAACCAGTTTAGTTGTGTGTTGTGGCATTTTGGAGAGTAGCAAGTGTGGTAACTTAAAGTGCTTAACAGACATGCCCTGTATGGCGATTACTTCACTGACGGGTGTTAGGGTAGAGTGTTAATCAAGTGGCCTTAACCTATCTAAGGAGGGAGAGTTTTACAGAGGATATTTTCAGATGGACAGGACACCGACACATAGGGGTGCAGTGTGTCCTGTTCACCTAGTCAAACCTTAGCCCGAATTTGTTCTATCGGGGCGCTACGATTTCTCTATTATATCCAGAGTGATGAGAGCGAAAGCGAGCACCCCAAGCACTCAATGTCTCTACTGCGTTAGGTTTTACATTACCTAAACATAATACTTCAGTTATATCGAGCAGCTCTAAAACCTCAGAGGCTAAGGGACTTGCAGCATGATTTCCTAAACGTATCATCATTGCATCACTATCGGTAAAGGCTTCTATAAGGGTGGCTTCACTTCCGTCTTCGGAGATGTGCCATTCATAACTAATGCTATTTTCTTCTTTTAGCTCATAGACGTACTTCGCTGCACGATCTCTAGCCCAAGTTTTAAATCCCTCTGTATCTTTTACTTTGCAATCAATTATCAAAACCATTCGATCAGACGCTGCGTTTAATTCAGTCATTTTATTCTCCTAATATTTCTAAACAATACCTCTTCGCTGAAATCATGCGAGATGGGACGCTACTTTTGAAGCAATGTTTTCGATCCTCATATTAGCAAATATGCGAGAAGAGTTGCCGCAAACAAAAGCATAATGTGTTTATGATTGATTACTTAAAGAAATTTATATCAAACTCTCTAAACATGTTAATTTTTTCTAAGATAAATTGCATGATATTCTTTTTGTGCATCTTTGGATTTAATAAATTCTGTTTCCACTGCAAATCCAACTTTTTTAAAAGTCTTGACTATATCCTCCAAATTTTTATTCGGAGCAACTTTGTCATCAAAATTTTTAATACCCTCGAATTTACAGACTAAAATACCTAGTCCATCGATTTTTAAAATCCTGAAAAACTCTCTAGCATAGTCGATTATAGGGTGCAGAAAATAAATCACATTAACGGCTAGTAATTTATCAAATGAATTATCTTTGATTATGTCAGATAAGCTTTTTGCATCATTGGATAAGATAGTTACATTCTGATTTTTAAATTTTTGGATCAATTTACTACGGAATGAATCACTTACTTCTATTGAAACAATTTCTGTGGAAGTTAACTCTAGTAATTTTTTAATTCCTTGGCCGTTACCAGATCCAATTTCAATAACATGATCATTTTTTTGAACATTTAGTTTTTTTATCGAGTCGGTATAAACAAATTCGTTAAATACGATCATAAGTTCCTTAGCAATATTTCCTAGAAAACTATTGCCAGGACTTCTCATATTTTGTGTCATAAGTTTTGTATGCTTTATTTGAGAGTAGATAAATCGATATAGGCATAATTTAATTTTAGCTGATCTCATTTAATCATCCCTATTTTTTATTCATTGAACTAATAGATTAATCTATCCCTAGAAAACAGTAGGTGCATATTGAAGTGAACTAGGGCTTGCATTTCAAATGGGTAAGAGTATTCAGGAATAGTAATTTTGTAAAATTGTCAGCTAATGTAGAGCGCTATTCACCCTCAAGCACCAGTGATATGTTCCGGTTAGCTCTTAAGTCTTCTTCTCAATCATATTCAGGATATCATCACTGGAATATTTAACTGTAGCCATCCCGCCGGACATAGATATTTTGACTCCCATATCCTGAAGTTGAGCAAACACAGATTGATGATCATGATGAATTCTTTCTGAGTCAGATTTGCTTCTCCACAAATTTATGAAACATAATGTGGTGTCGTCGATATCAACAAATTGTGTAAGAAGAAGCCCCTCAGCAAAAAATCCATCTACTATCGAAACGAACTTGTCTCTCATAGCTTCTTTTGCTAACTGATTTTGGAATCTGACGGTATGTATACGTGTAAACATGCAACTTCCTCTAGATAAATATCTAACATTTATAATTATATGACATAATGGGGTGTGCTGTTCTTCAACATTTTAATTTCACCCAAGTGATTTTTCAAAATTTCGGTAGAAACTTGTAAATAAAATTACTCTCCATAAGCAGTGGAGCAGGCAGTCAGTAACAGAGCAGCCGCGATAAGTAGGAGCATCATCTTAAGTCCTCATCAAAACGAGGTGGTATCCTCGGACGTCCACTAGGGCTTTTATCTAATTTTTCCTCAAGTTTTTTAATTTTCTTACCCTCTTTTTTGCCTGTCCATTGCATTATTGTTGACATTGGCCAGAGAGGCACTGTGCAGAGTGCTACGAAAAATGCAAAAAGCGCTGAACCAATAAATAATAATCCTTGGTCAACATCTAATCCCTGAGAACGCTGAATATAAAGCCAGGCAGGCGGCACTATAATGGCTAACAGAAAAGCCGCTATAATGAACGCATTCGCTATAAGCCTGATCACAAATATGCTTACCACTAGAGAAACTAGTGCAACACCTGAAACTAGAACCGCCTCTTTAATGATTGTTTCTTCCAATACCATCCTCGCTAAGTTTTCCCAAAAATAATTCTTCCAGAGGCCGCTTCATTTGCCAACCCTCTTCTTGCCCAATTACGCCTCGGGTGACATTCTGAGCTTCTGTGAGGAGAAAACGTGCCAACAGAAGACAACAAATTCGTAGACCGCTTGTACCAGGACTTTGAGCAGAAGCTGTTCAAGGTCTTTGGCTTTGGCATTGAGGGACTTAGAATAGCAATAGATTTACCGGAGAGTGAGGCAAGGCCGCGCCACTCTGTTGACGACCGATTGAATGAAGCCTTTGAGCGAGGAGGGGCACCGCAGCTCCGCTGGCAGATGAATAATGAAATTGCTTGTCTAGAATACTTAAGAATGAGTGACCGGATGGGAAGAAAAGCCAACTATGATGAATGGGCAGAGCATATCCTTAGCTTGAATATCGGAATGACTAAGGAAGAGCTAATACCGTTTGACGAAGAAGAATTGCCGAATTTTGTATAAGATTAAAATGAACACAACCATCCATGAGCAAAAGACCGTTGTGTGAATTTTTTGATATCGAAAGAAAAAAGCCCCACTGGAAAACCAGCAGGGCATGAGTCTTGCTTAAGGGAGGAAGCGTGGCATCGTGCCACCTTACCGCAAGCCTCTTGTTCTCTTCCGGTAACGGCATGATGTCACGTTTATTTATTTTTCCTGCCTTAATCGTACTCTATTCGTAAAGTCTGCTAAATATATCAGCTAGAATTTCAATTTGTCTCTTGTCCAGCAAGGACGACCAAAACCACTATCTAAATGCAAATGGTTAACGTGAGCTTTATCTGACCCTGGACCCAATACATTGTTAAAATGCTTACAAGCCGTTGCAGTCGCTTGCTCCCACTCGTCCGATATTGGAACACCATTTATTTTTACAACATCAATAGCTTTGCCATAACTGTGCTGACTCATGAAAGGAGACCCAGCAATAAATTTCTCAGTGGGATTTTTTTTAGGCACACTCTATCTCTTTAGGATTATCATATTTGATGCAATAATTTGACAGAAAACAAATAAAAAGAGATTCTTGGGTTTAGATTTCACCAAAGACTATTCTTGGGCGTTTTATGACCTTAAAAATTCCATACGATTCCTCAATTCTTCCGCGTAATGTTCGCTCTCGTTTTGTTGATAATAGTAATGGGTTAGAAATGCATATTCTAGAGGCAGGATACGAAACTTTTGGACGCCCTGCACTTCTACTTTTTCACGGATTTCCAGAAATTGCGTTTAGTTGGCGAAAGGTTATGCCTCTTCTTGCCGATTCAGGCTATCATGTTATTGCACCAGACCTTAGAGGATATGGCAGAACAATTGGATGGGGGCCTGTAAATTTTGATGATGATTTGGGACCTTTTACGATTTTTAACGCCGTACGTGATGCACTTGGCTTAATAAATGCTCTTGGCTATGACCGAATAGCCGGAGTTGTCGGTCATGATTACGGGGCATCAATTGCAGCGTGGTGCGCACTTATCCGGCCTGATATATTTTCACGTTGTGTGCTCATGAGCGCACCTTTTGATGGCGCTCCAAAACTGCTTGAACCCGGAGCAGCTTATGAAAGCGGTCTCCGTCAAACGTCTCATATCGACGAACAACTTCGGATACTTAAGCGGCCTAGAAAACACTATTATTCTTATTATTCAACAAGACAGGCGAATGAAGATATGTCAGGCTGTGATCAGGGAATTCATGATTTTCTGCGCGCTTATTTTCATCACAAGAGTGCAGACTGGAAGGAGAACAAGCCTTTCCGTCTCAACGCATGGACGGCCACTGAACTGGAGAAAATGCCAACATATTATATTATGGAACTGCACGAAACAATGCCTGAAACTGTGGCAAAGGTAATGCCTAGTGATGTTGATATCCAAAATAATCACTGGTTAACGGAGGATGAGCTAGCTGTTTACACACAGGAATATATCCGTAATGGATTTCAAGGGGGGCTAAACTGGTATCGTCGCAGCACCACTCATTTTGATCAAAAACAATTACAGCTTTTTTCAGGCAAAACTATTGACATACCATCATGCTTTATTTCAGGTGCAAGTGACTGGGGAGTTTTTCAGCGCCCTGGGGTTGCTGAGCGGATGAACGGCAATGTCTTTACAGATATGAGATTATTTGAGCTCATTGCAGATGCTGGCCATTGGGTCCAACAAGAACAGCCTGAAAAAACTTGCAAGTCACTGCTGAATTTCCTTCAGATGAGTTAAAAGAGCTATCTATGTGTTAAAGAACAGCCACCAGAGAGACGGCTTCTTCAAAAAATATTAGTTTTATATCCCATCAAGTAGAGCCAATAGATAGTTCTATGAAACAGATGGTCAGAGAGCGCCCAGTTAAATAAAAAGGACTGCCTGTAGGCAGTCCATAATTGAAGGGGATTCTACTCAACCTTTTCAATCACAATCTTTACGTGAGACTGGATTTATATCCAAAGAAGTAAGTGAAATGGTTCATTCGCCGTGTAATCCCATTTCCCAAAACTTACCTTCCAATATTGTAGCTTGCCTAAAATGCTTGATTAGTTTTTTCCATTGCTCGCTTTGCTCGTAATTGTCTCCTATACGACTTTTTAGAGCATTATCAATTACCTTACCAAGTTCAGAACACAAATTTTGATAATCACAACCGGAGTATGTATTTATCCACTCAGAGTACTTTTCACTAGTTTTCTCTTCTTTCAATTTTGCGCCAATTTCTCCATAACCCATAACGCAAGGCGCAAGGGAGGCCATGAGATCCAGAAAACTACCAGAGAATCCTGCTTCTAAAACATATCTTGTGTATGCCATGTTCTCTGGAAGTTCCGCTGTCTTTTGAAGCTCGTCTTCGCTTATTCCTTTTTCTTGACAAATTTTCACATGAAGCTGTAATTCCTCATTCAATAATGCGTTGACGAGGTTTGCTGCCATCCTCATTTCTTGCAAATTATCAGTCTTGACTATGGCAAGCGCCCAAGCACGCGAGAAATTCAACAGAAAAATGTAATCTTGACGCAAGTAACGCAGAAAAGCCTCATCCTCCAACGTTCCGTTCTTTAGACCGTTTACAAATTTATGTTCAGTAAATTCTGCCCATACATCTAGCGAACTTTCACGCCATTTAACAAAAGTGTTTCCATAATTTTTAATCATTTTTTAACAGGCTTTATAGAAAAACTAAAATTGACGAGCGTTTCATGAGTAAGTGCAAGTTTGTCTCTCTGAATATCAGTAATCTGAGGGTGAGTAGTCAAGTTTTTCAGGTACGAAAAATGGTACGAACATGCAAACATGGGCTGGAATGTGTTGACTATACCGTAGTCGCCAGACTTGTAAGCCCTTGTATTTGCATAATGTGTTTAATGTGTTGAATCAGGATAGGTTATCCAACCGTTCTCCAAAACCGGGGGCTGGGGGTTCGAGCCCCTCCACTCCTGCCATTATAAAAAGTAATAAGAACAATGGCATGAAAACCCTTTCCCTATATTAGGGGAGGGGTTTTTTTTGGAAAAAATCACCTGCGTGGTACGAAAATGGTACGAAAGTCTATGCGAAGGTGAATAAAACATGTTGGATAACCTAATTTGTTTAAACGTCTTTAACGTTGATTTGGATAAGATACGGCTCTATCGCTTTTCTATTGGCCTTTGAGTATCTGTCCATGGTTGTTGTTGTCGAAGAATGGCCAAGCCTGTTGAGCGAGGAGGAGCACCGCAGCTCC
>SGYQ01000030.1 GCA_004214155.1 Burkholderiaceae bacterium | reverse complement strand
CACAACTACTGGTACCTGTTTTTTATAATCTTTTCGATAAACCTCTAAGAACTCAAACCCATTCATCTTTGGCATCATTAGATCTAGAAGAATCAAATCTGGTTTCTTGCTAGTCTTGTTATCTAATATTTCTAAAGCTTCCTTTCCGTTGCCCGCTTCCAACACATGGTAGTCGGCACCCGTGAGAGCCTCTTTTATAGTGAACCTCAAGTCTTCATTATCTTCCACTATCATAATAACTTTTCCGGCTTTGCTGCCGAGCAGTTTACCTATAGATCCAATTAATCTATCTCTCTCAACTGGTTTTGATAAGTAATCAGCTGCCCCTAATGAGAACCCTTTTTTCTTTTCATCAATTATAGAAGCCATTACTACAGGAATGTGCGCAACTTCTTTGTCTGCTTTCAACGTACGCAATACCGACCATCCATCCATCTCGGGCATCAAAATATCCAAAGTAATAGCATCGGGTTTATATTCTCTGGCCATCTTTATACCTTGAGCTCCGTCAAGTGCTTGGAGCACGCTAAAATTATTTTTTTCCAGGTGTCTGGTCATGAGATCTCTAATTGTGGGATCGTCATCGATAACCAAAATTGTACTTTTTCCATCTTTCTTTGATACTAAAGCAGTTTGTCGATTAAGACTCTCTAAATCCTCAGCATCGATATCAGATGTTCCTTCAATTTCAACATTCTGAATAGTAACGGTAAATGTTGTTCCTTTACCTAATTCACTTTTTACCGAAACATCACCTCCCATTAATCTTGCAAGATTTTGCACGATAGTAAGGCCGAGGCCTGTCCCTCCGTATTTTCTTGTGGTAGACGCATCAGCTTGAGTGAATGCCTGAAATAACTTATCGATTTGCTCTTGCGTCATACCGATTCCAGAGTCGTTTACATCAATCTGAATAAGTTTCGTTTTTGAGCTATTTTTGGTCTTTACGCCTATAGAGATCTCACCATTTTCGCAAAATTTAGCAGCATTGGAAATTAAGTTAAGAATAATTTGCTTAGTCCGAGTTACATCTGCATTAACAAAAGTGATGCTTGGTTCTATATTCAGCAAAAGTTTATTGCTCTTTTGTTCAACCAAAGTTCGAGAAGTATCAGCGACTTCCTCTAACAAGGCTGGCAATGAAAAGCTTTCATTGTATAATTCAACCTTTCCAGCCTCTATCTTGGATAAATCTAAAACATCATTTATAAGATTAAGCAGATGTTTGCTTGCTCCATGGATACGCTCTAAAGGCTCCAAATAATCATCATTTCCATCATCCTCCGCATCCTCTTTTAGCATTTCCGTTAAGCCGATTACTGCATTGAGAGGTGTTCTAAGTTCATGGCTCATATTTGCCAGAAATTGACTCTTTGCCTTATTAGCCCCGTCGGCTTGTTCTTTAGCAACGTTTAGTTCATTTACAGTTGTTTCCAAATCTTCCTCACGTTGTTTTAGGTCAGTAATGTCATAAAATATTTGAATCAGCCCATTGTCAGGAAGTCTTCTGCTCGAAATTTGTAGCCTTCTGCCATCCGATGTTGGAGGGAAATAGCTGACCTCTGAACTAGTTATGTTGCTTCTTTCGACAATCCTCTTTTCTACAAAATCATCAAAGTCTTTACCTGAAAGATTTATTAAGCCACTTCGCTGAAAAATTCCAGCTTCCTCACGGAATGTTCCTCCTATTTTAAGTGGCTCACCAAACAGACTTTCCATATAGTTATTAGCAAGTGCTAATCTATCATCTTTATCCCAAAATAAAATTCCTGCTTCTATATTATTAACTGCATTATTCACTCTTTCCTGAGCTTCTTTTACCTCAATTTCTAAAGCCTTTCGATTATCTATATTTTCTACTATGCCGGTCAACTTTGTTGCTCTTCCGTCCTCAAAAGTTGCTTTTGCCCTGGTTTCGTACCAATATTCAGATCCATCACTCATTTTGTTTAGGTGTTCAACCCTTACCTCTTCAGTCTCACCCTTTATGTGTCGCTTAAAAGCATTTCTATAATCTTCTCTGTACTCGTCTTTAATCAAACTATAAGCATCTTCAGCCTTTACCATCAGATTTGTATCGATATCTCCCCACTCATTGCTTAAATTTTCTGGTATTTCATAAGTAACTTCACCAGAAGTTAAGTCACTTTCAAATACAATAGAATTGAGGTCTCCAAGGACACGGGAAAATCTTTCTTTTTGTATTTCTAATGCTTCTTCATGCTTTTTTTGTTCAGATATATCGGTAAAGTTTTGTATAAAGCCACCATCGTCTAAAATTCTAGAAGTAGAAAGAAATGACAACTCACCCATTTTAGTTTCAGCTGTTATACCTTCTTTCTTTTCTAGCATTCGGCCTTTTTGAATACCCATGTGCTCGTCTACACTTAGCCCATCTGGAAGCTTAAGACCCTTTCCTATTAAATGATTTAGCATATCTCTCCTGTGTATGCCTGGCTTAAGATCATAATCCCAATCATTTCTGTTTCTATCAATGGCAGCTTGGTTACAAAAAACTAAAACGTTATTAGAGTCCCAAATATTTATCGGATTTACTAGTTTGTTTACCGCATCATTCAATCTTTCTAACTCTGATTGTTGTCGTTTTATCTCCGTAATGTTTGTATAGCTTTGCACATAGGACCCGTCCTCTAAAAGAACTGATGCAAAAAGCAAGTCCTCATCTTTCACTTTAATCTCAGAGTTTACGCTATTGTCAGGACTTTCTGTCATGTTTCTAATAGATTCGTTTATCCAGCTACTGATTGATTTACCCCTAGGGATTGGAGAGAAACCACGTTTTTCTTGATGTTCCAACATGTCATGTCTGGAAACTCCCATTTTAAATTCAAATCCAAATGGGTTTTCCCGCATCCCCTTATTAGCAAAAACTAGTTTATGATCTCTATCCCAAACGATTACACCAGCGGACATAACGTCAATTGCCTTGTAAAGACTTTCTAATTCAGCTTCCCTTTTTTTCTGATCAGTTATATCTACTACTGTTTGGATCCAGTCTCCGCTTTCGAGCCTGAACCCATTTGCTAACATAGACGTTTTTTTTCCCCTAAATTCTGTTTCGAATTCAACTTTTGCGCCCTCATCCGATGCATCCATCATTTTCAAAAATTCATTATGGAACTTTTCCGCTGTTTTATTGTCATAATTCATAGCACCTTTTGAAATTTGGTTTTTCAGCATGTCAACTCTACTAATTCCTTCAACCATGTCGAACCCATAATCAGATTGAAAGTCTCGTAAAATTTTATTTGCGTAAACTAATTTGTCATTAGCGTCCCAAAGTGCCATTGCGGTCGGCATTTGGTCTGTCGCACTTTGCAGTCTTATTAAAGCCTTTTCCTTACTCTTTAACTCTGTTATGTCCGTGAAAGTCTGAATGTACACGCCGTCAGCGAGAGACTTATTTGTAGAAAGCATATCATTATCACCCATTTTGAATTCCCGGGAAAAGCCTTTAGCGTGTTCCTTCATTTGCTGCGTGCTTAGATCGATATACTCTGCAATTGTCATTTTCTCAGGAATCTGAAAAAAACCTTTTTTCATTTGGTTTTCGATCATTGCAACTCTTGAGCAGCCTGGCACCAAGTCAAAGCCAACACTTTTCTGAATTTCTCGACCCCACTCATTGGCAAAAATTAAAGAATGATCTTTATCCCAGAGAGCTATGCCAACTGTCGTAGCATCGATAGCATCATAGACTCTTCTCAACTCCGCTTCCCTTTGACGATCACTGGAGACATCTGTAAACCGCTGTACAGTGTCACCATTTTCTAGTTCAATTTCTGTCACCAACGTTGTTTGAATTTTGTGACCGAGATCGAATTGTATGTCTACAGCTTTTGGTTTTTCACCAACTTTTGTTCGGTAAGAATTAAGTTGCTGATTTAGCTCATCTACAGACTTATCGGTTTTAATTACTCCCTTTCCAATTAAATTTTTTTGCAAGTCCAGTTTTTTTGCTCCAACCTCCATATTGAACCCAATATTTTCTTGCCAGTCTCTCATAACCTTGTTCGCGTATATAAGCTTCTCTTCACCATCCCAAAAAGAAATTCCATCTGGCATTTGATCGATACCCTCTCTAAGTCGCATGAGGTCTCTTTCTTGCTTTTTCAAGTACGTAACGTCAGATACGATTTGCAGAATACTCCCGTCTTCAAGACGTCTATCGGTAACCATAGAAAACTTGCCGCCGGGATGCTTGTAAGTCACAGTCTGTTCATTTTTCAAGTTTGAAAAATAGTTAATACCTTTCTCTACCCAATTTTCTTTTTCAGATTCTGGGAGATCATAAAAGTCGTTTTTCACTTGTGCCTTTAGAGCGTCAGCAAAAGACATTCCAATTTCCGTCTTTAGTCCAAAGCTATCATTTTTTAGTTTAAGAGCATTATTATATTTAACTAATTTTTGGCTTTCATCCCACAACGCGAAGCCATATGACATACTGTCCAGTGATTTTGTTAGAATTTTCTCTTGTGAGTCCTTTTCTTCGAGCTCCGTAATATCATTTAGTATGGTTAGGATCCCACCATCGTCTAATTTATTCTCTGTACGTATTACGGTTTTTCCATTTTTATATCTCACTTTGGACGATTTGCTTTCTAGCGTCGCTCTTTCCTCTAGCCTCTTTGAAACAAATTGTTGCAAATTAAATTTTTCAGGGACACTGTACAATTCACTTTTGAATTGATTTTTTAAAAAATCGGAATAGTGCATCCCTTCTTCAAGCTTAACTCCATCTTGTTTATTCTCATCAACCGCCAACTTGTTCGCTTTAATAAGTCTCTCATTTTTATCCCAAAACATTACGTGTGATGGAATAGAATCGATTGCGTTAGACAATCTTGACTGCATAGCATCCTGCATTTTCCTTTGGGTTATGTCGGTTATTACCGTTATCATGTAACCTTCGTCTGAAGCGGTTTCTTTGATGTTGTACCAAACACCTCCCTCTGCTTCAAATTCATCTTCTAAGGAGAGCTTCTCTTTTCTTGTTTTTGCTCTCAAATCAAATCGCTTTTTCAGATTTACTTTGCTGTGCGTGCTTTCTGGCAATTGCACTTCATCCTCCCAAGCTTTTTTGAAGTTGATGCCTACAATGGGCTTAACATGGAGATTTTTTTTCCAAATAACTTCATATAACTTATTGAAGCCAACCATATTGTCATTTTCATCCCAAATAGCAAGGCCCTGCTTCCCATTATCGAAAGCACCCATCATCGCTTTCAACACATCAATATTGCCCATAACCAACTCCCTTACAGATACGAAAATTAAATGATGCCACTTTTTAATTAAATAGCGATTCGTTGAAAATTTGAATTGATTTTTTAGAATTCAATCAAGAATTTGGATTTGACTCCTAGACCCTCTAATTTTTTAAAACCTCCTAATTCTGGTAGGTTTATAAAAAAACCAGCTCCAACTATTTTTTTATTCTTAAATTTAGCTATAAGATCTAGAGCAGCTATTACTGTCCCTCCGGTAGCTAAGAGGTCATCAATTATTAAAAGGTTTTTGTGACCATCTAAGGCATCTTTATGTATGTGCATATCCGTAGCGCCATATTCCAACTCATATGAGACACTATAAGTCTCCCAAGGTAATTTTTGAGGCTTTCTCAAAGGGATAAAAGCAGCGTCAAGATTACATGCAAGTGCTCCAGCCATAATAAACCCTCTAGACTCAATGCTTAGAATTGCATCTATTTCAACATCAGCCCATTGCTTTGTCATTCCATCAATCATCTTTTTG
The DNA here is from genome assembly GCA_004214155.1 of Burkholderiaceae bacterium. Classification (GTDB taxonomy): domain Bacteria; phylum Pseudomonadota; class Gammaproteobacteria; order Burkholderiales; family Burkholderiaceae_A; genus UBA7377. Next base: position 831 of record SGYQ01000030.1, on the reverse strand, counting down.
AAAAGACTGGCATTTTGAAGAAGGGTTGTAATATCTCTAAATTGCACACCCTTAACAGGATAATCAGGTACCGTCCTTATACTATCTTTAAGATCTTGAAACTCTTTCATTAATTTGCGCCCTTTCCTCGGCTTTTATATTAATGTAATTCCCTACAAATACTAAAGCTGAACCTAAAATAATGTACCAGGTTAGCACCTCATTATAGAATAAGTATCCTACCATAGAAATTAAAGGCAATCGCACAAAATCGATAGGCATAACAACAGAAACTGGAGCTAAACTAAATGCCTTGGTCATGCAAAGGTGGGCTGTTAATCCAGTAACGGAAACTACAAGCAAGAATGGCAAATCGGTCTGTGTAGGTATCCTGATATCAAAGTCATATCCAGCACAAATGAGGCTAAAAACAGTTTGCATAATCACTAACCAAAAGAGTATGCAAGTCAGACTAAACTTGCTTGTCAGCAGTTTCGTGGCAATGGCTGTTGCTGCGAAGCAAACTGGCAGGAGAAATGCTGCTATCAATGCCCAGGTTATAGTATTTAGATCGGGTCTTGCCACTAACACAATACCAAGAAAACCAATAGCCGCTGCGATAAGCTTTTCCTTGGTGAGCAATTCACCCAAAAAAATAGGTGCTAGAAAAACAATAAAAAGAGGGGTAGAAAACTCAAAAGCGAATAGTTGAGAGAACGGAATTAAAGCAATAGCGTAAAACCAAAAGTTCTGTCCACCGAAGTGACTTATGTTTCTTATAAAATGTAGTGACAGGTTTTCCACCCGTATTTGATTTAGAGTTTTGAAATATTTTCCAAAAGCTAAGACTAG
>SGYQ01000003.1 GCA_004214155.1 Burkholderiaceae bacterium | reverse complement strand
AAATTATATTTCAAATATTAGCTAGCGAAATTGCTTTAATCTCTGGCAATATTTCAAGCGCACTAGTTACTTATTTAGACGTTGCTTCAAAAACCAATGATGTTGGAGCAGCGAAGAGAGCAACTGAGCTGGCATTAGCTATCAGAGACCATGAATCAGCATTAAAAGCCGCAGAAATTTGGCAAAAAAGTGACTCAGAAGATATGGGTGCCTCAGATGCAGTCAAAGCTCTTTATTTGATTACAGGAAAAAATAATAAACTAATTGATAAACTCATCGTTGAACGGGAAAATTCAAGAAAACAAAATACATTGGAAAGTTTTTACAATGAAGTTAATGCGTTAGTGAGCAAGTCCAACAACGCGGCTAGTGCACTACATATTTTTGAGAAAGTTTCTTACAAAGACCGGTCACGTCCCGAAGTTATGTACTCCCGAGCAATGTTGCATTACAGAAAGGGCGACAAGGATGAAATGGAGAATATTCTCAGAAGCTTAGTAAAGAAAAAACCCGACCATGCTCAAGCGCTAAATGCGCTCGGTTACAGCATGGCGGACGCAAACAAAAACCTCAATGAGGCATTTGATTTAATCAAAGCAGCACTGGCCTTTGCTCCGCGAGACCCACATATAATCGATAGTATGGGGTGGATATATTTCAGGTTAGGTCAATTGGAAATGGCGGAAGAATGGTTGGAAAAAGCTTTTAGCCGACAACCAGACGCTGAGATCTCAGCACATTATGGAGAGGTATTGTGGAATCTTTCCCGAGAAGAGGATGCAATACAAATCTGGAAAATGGGTTTCAATAAAGAACCAAACAATGCTATTCTTCTTGAAACCGTCGACCGACTGAAAGTCCATATTGACAAACTTAAAGGCAATGTTCAGGATTAATGTTTTACCGAGTGTAATTCTTTGCTTGCTGCTTTTTGGATGTACCTCAATAGAAAAAAAAAATTTAGACCATGCCACAATTGAAAATGGTAGAATTCTTCTGGTTCATTCCGGAGAAAAAAAAAGGGCAGTTAAGGCAAGATTTGAGTGGCTTGAGTCTTATAAGGGTGATGGAAAAACCATTGTTATGAAAATCTTTGATTTATGGGGAAATCGTCTTTTTGAAATGTCAAAAGACTACACCTTAACAAATAAAGCTAGCTCTGACTGGTACTTTATATCAGATAGTGGGAATGTAATTGAAGACTCCATGGTCACGAAAGAAATTCTTCATCTTTTAAAAATAAAAATTTCTCGCGAAATTTTGTTCTCTTTAATGGATGACATCAATAACTTGATCCATAAAGCAAGAAAAATTGAAGAAGATAATTCGGCACATAATTTAAAAAGAAAGCTAGCTAGTTCGGAAATATCCGTTAAGATTGTTTTTGATTAATTGTGAGTAAATTTCTTGATATTCCACAGCCCGGCAAAATTAAATCTTTATCTTCATATAAAACAAAAGTATCAGGATGGTTTCCACGAGATAGATAGCCTTTTCGTGAGGATTAATCTTTACGACATAATAACTGTATCTGATGCACCAGGGTCTGATATAAAAAGAAATGGTGACCTCAGCTATCTAAAAAAGGATGATTTGTGTTATAAAGCAGCCCTTGCTCTAAAACAAAAATCAGACTGCAATTTTGGGTGCAGTGTAACGTTAAAGAAAAGAATACCAATTGGAGCCGGGCTGGGCGGGGGAAGTTCTAACGCAGCAACTGTCCTAAAGGGTCTAAATAAACTTTGGAACTTAAGGTACACCAGGGAGGATCTGAAAATCATAGCAAAAGAAATTGGTGCTGATGTTCCTTTTTTTATTGAAGAGGCAAATTGTTTCGGGACAGGGATAGGGGAAAATTTAATTGCCATTAGCGATTCGGAATTTTTGCCAAAGTATTATGTGATACTAACTCCGAATATAAAGGTTTCCACAGCGTTAATTTTTGAAAATTTTCAATTAACCAAGCAGCATTTTCTTAGACCAAAAATTAGCGAGAATGAAAAAGTCGACATTCTATCACTTCAAAAACCCTTCTTTACCTTCGGCTGCAACGACTTGGAATCGACTGTGGTAAGTCTATTTCCGGAAATCAGCCGATACTTACAAAGTATGAAGAATATTGCCGGAAAATTTGGAATTCCAGTTGAAAGTTGTAGAATGTCAGGTTCCGGCTCTACCATTTTCTGCGGATTACCTACAAAAGAAAATGCTTTAAGTTTCAAAAATATGCTGTGCAATAGTTTAAAAAAAGATTTGAGAGAAAAAAAGTTAGCAATACACGTTTCAGAGCTGTTCAATTGAGTGCTACTAATATATCTTTCAAAGCCCACAAACTACAAATATATTTCTTTTAGTACTTCATAATTAAATCCTCTCAGCTTGACTTGTGCTGAATCTGAACTCTCTCTTTCTGATTGATGATTTTGAGACTCTTGATTCCTTAAAAAGGGCTCTCCATCCGGTAGCTCTGGCACACAAACAAGAGAAAACAGAGGTCTCGGTAAATTTTTACCCTCATCATCAGGAACTGTAAAAACATATTTTCTCAGTTCAATTTTCTCAATATTTCTTACTTTTCCATTCACAACAATTGATAAGGGAAGATCGCCTAGTTCTTCTACATCGATATCCTCCCCTTCAATACTGACTATTGCTTTCGTAAAATCTTTTAAAAGCGTTACCTGAGTCATACAGAACTCCCGTGAAATGCGATTAGTTTTATACATAGAATTAGCATAAATTAATTTTAAATACAAATGCTGCACGAAAAATAATTTTCTTTTTTTATTTAAGGTACTTAATAGGTCAATCTAATATTGCAAGAATTAGAAAAAATATCTTTGTTATGAGTTTGAGCAAAAATGATATCCTATAAAATATCAATGTTAATAATTCTCAAGGACGTTATTGAAAAATTATGAAGAACTTCATAAGCGTTTAGAGACTCTATAATTGGAGGGGAAAGTTGTCTTTTTTCCTGACCGGAACTGATACAGAAGTGGGAAAAACAGTTATTTGTGCATGGCTAATGGTGCATTACAAATATCACTACTGGAAACCTATCCAGTCAGGGATGGATTCTCCAGATATTAAAACCATACAAAAAATCACTGGGTTCGATAGTTCATTCTTTTTTCCCCCTGCCTACGAATTACAGCAACCCCTATCTCCACATGAGTCAGCGAAAAGAGATGGTATCAAGATAGAGTTAGCAAATTTTTTACTTCCGCGAAAAGAAACGAAAGTTATTGTTGAAGGTGCTGGTGGGATATTAGTTCCAATAAACGAGAAGTACTTTATTATAGATATAATAAAGAAACTAAGCTTACCGATTTTATTGGTTGCAAGAAGTGGCCTGGGAACCATTAACCATACACTACTAACCGTAAGTGAATTAAAAAAAAGAAATCTACCTTTACTGGGAATAATATTAAATGGTAAAAGAAACCAAAGTAATAGAGAAGCTATAGAAAAATACTCTGGGGTATCAGTAGTTTCTGAATTAGAACCCTTAAAAACTCTTGATAAGAAAACATTACTATCACACAAACCTGGGGGGAGATTAGATGAGATCTTTGCGTCAACAGGATAAAGATTTAATTTGGCATCCTTACACACAACATCTGGTTGAACCACAACCCTTAGTGGTTGAAAGAGCCAAAGGGGCATCCCTTTATACTACTGACGGAAAAGAAGTTCTAGACCTCATTTCAAGCTGGTGGACTACCACGCACGGTCATTCCCATAAAAAATTAAATCAGGTGCTAATTGATCAGGCGGAAAAATTAGAGCATGTTATGTTTGCAGGTTTTAGTCATAGGCCAGCGATACAACTCGCAACACAACTGGTAAAAATGCTCCCCAACAATTTAAATAAAGTTTTTTTTTCCGATAATGGCTCGACTGCGGTAGAGGTAGCAATAAAGATATCCCTGCAGTACTGGAAAAACAAAGGTTACATTGGTAAGAATAAATTAGTAGCCCTCGATGGTGGTTATCATGGTGATACAGTTGGAGCTATGTCCGTTAGCAAGGGAAGTGGCTTTTTTAATGCTTACAATGATTACCTGTTCTCTATCGAAATTATTCCTTTTCCTGAGACGTGGCTTGAAGATCAAGAAAGAGAAGAAAAAGAAGCCGCATCTCTTTCTGTTTTTAAAAAACTAATTAACGAAAAGAAAGAAGAACTCTGTGCGATCATAATTGAACCATTACTTCAGGGAGCTAGTGGTATGCGTATTTGCAGCACAGATTATTTGCAAAAGATACATAACCTTGCTAAGGAAAATGAAATATTGCTGATTTTTGACGAGGTCGCTGTAGGTTTTGGTAGACTCGGGGACATGTTTGCTTCGACTAAGTCAGGTTGCGAGCCGGATATTATCTGTCTTTCCAAAGGCTTAACAGCTGGGTATTTGCCGATGGCAACAACGGTTTGTAGCGACGAAATCTATAATAATTTCTTGAGTCAACAAATTAACAAAACTCTTCTCCACGGACATACTTTTACAGCTAATCCGCTAGCTTGTGCAGTAGCCCACAAATCTTTAGAGTTATTTCAGGAAGAACTTACGTTAAACAAAATTGCCCACATAGAACAAAAACACTTAGATTTCTTAAAAGTGCTAGTAAGCTGCGACTCCGTGCACAAATTAAGGATAATTGGTTCAATTATGGCCTTCGATATAAAGTCTAAAGACGACAACTATAAAAATTCTTTATCAGAAAAATTGCGATTTCTGTTCTTATCACAAGGCTTCAATATCCGGCCGATAGGTTCGACTGTTTATTTAATGCCGCCTTACTGTATTTCTGACAAAGATCTAGATAAAACTTATAGTGTTATTCTAGACACAATCAACAATCTAGGTCTCTAGTCAAAATTGCTATTTAATCATCCCGTAAACAATGTGCCATGAAATAGCATTGTTTTTTTGACGGAAAGTTTTTAAAGCCTTGCTCAAGTTTTCATAACTTAATAAGACCTGTTTCTCATGTTTAAGTATAACGCCCATAGACTTTAACTCTTTTGCAAAAGCAGAAAAATTTGAGCATTTTAATTTAAAATACTCCTCATTGATTATTCCGGGAAGATGTTGGACAGGAAAAAAAGCTTTCTTATCTGCATGCAGACAAACAGCATTCTGCCATTCAAAAAAGTTGTTTTCCCCTATTGTTGCATAAAAAAGTGGGCCTAATTCTGCTAAACGCCGTATCCCAACTAATGGATATTCAAACCAGTGAAGAGTCATTGAACTCACAACCAAATCATATCGACCAAGGTTTTGTAATGGCTTTTCACCATCCATCTCAAAAAATTTAATTTTTCCCCGATCACATCGCTTCTTACACTCTTCTAACATTGATCCCGAAATATCCGTTATTTCAAAACTTGCATTTGGGTATTTTTTTATCAATAACTCAGTCAGTATTCCTGTTCCACAACCAACCTCTAGAATTCTAGGATTTTCCATTTTAGGAAGAATAGCAGCTAACGATTTGCTAACTTTTCTTTGGATTGTTGCCTTGTCATGATAACTCTCTGCATTATCACTAAATGATTTTATTACCTTACTCTTATATTCTAAATTCACGTAATACCTTTTCTATAAATTTAAAATAATCAGGTTGATTATTTAATGGAATTACATGATCTCCACTCGAAATAATTTTTAAGAAACAGTTTTCAAACATTCTTTTTGAATGCCTAAGGGGTACGATTTTATCGTTCTGTGAAGCAATGGCAAAAATAGGTATATTAAGGCTTTTGAGCCTATGGTTAAAATCCCAGGTCTGTAAATGCTCCAAGCCTTCAATAAGATATTGTTCTTCAAAGCTAGGTAAGTTGGTTAATTTGGTTCCAGCCCTTCTATGAAATGCTCGCATCTGTGCCTGTTTATTCCGAATCAAATTTCTCCGCATATTCTCTATACCTCTCGAGTCATAAATTTTAAAAAAGCAGTCAAACCCAGATATCGAGATCAAGCAAACTGGGTTCTCAAGATTCTGCAATAACCAGGCGAACCCTAAAGAATGACCAATTCCTATTAAAGGTTCAGTTTGACAGATGCTGACTATATCTCTATTGCCCGTATACCCAAAGTCAAGAAGGTAGTAATCATTAAACTTAAACCTTTTAATCGTATCTACCCACAACGTTTTGTCGAAACCCCATCCATGCGCAAAGACTACTCTAGGCATTATCGATTGGTACAGAAGCTAAGGAAGATATCAGACTGTTAATATCCTCGAGATCGTGAAAAGCACAAATACTAAAACGAATACATGTATTTTTTTTAGTAACAGTAGGAGGGAATATTGCCTTCACCCAAAAGCCTGAGTCACGTAAAAATTTTTGATAGCCATAAGCTGTAGGAGTATCCTTCATGGAGATTGATATAATGTGGGAATCCTCAGATAAAATATTCAAATTGAGTTTCACTAACTTATCTTTAAAATGCTCTGCTAAAAAGTGTATTTTCTCCCTGGATTCTCTCATCTTCGGCACTAAATCAAGTGCTGCTGAAATAGAGCCAATATTTGCAGGCGACGGAGCAGTCGAATAAATTAATCCCTTACATGTAGCAACTAGATAGTCTCTCATTTTTTGTGAACACGTTAGAAAGGCTCCATGGCTCCCAAATGCCTTGCCAAAAGTACCAATTGTCATATCAGCATTACTGACTAACCCATCACCATTCTGTCCAAAAACGCCTATAGCATGAGCTTCATCTACCAAAAAAAAAGCATTATTGTCCGAACAAATACGACCAATTTCTTTTAAATTTGGAATAGTCCCATTCATGCTGAAAAGACTTTCGGTGATTACAAACTTAGCTCCATGTATTTTGGTGTTTGCAAGAATCTTTTCTAGGTGATCCAAATCATTGTGTCGAAATCTTAACAAACATATTTTAGATCTGTTGCAACCATCATATATACTAGCGTGAACATTCTTATCAAGAATAACGGTAGGTTTGTGACTAAACACATCATCATTAAATATAGCTGGCAAAACACTTGAGTTTAATTGGTATCCAGAGCTCATTATCAGGGCCGCTTCAGCTTTCTTCCATTTTGCTATCTTTTTTTCCAACAATTCAATCAAATGAAGGTTTCCAGCTGTTAGCCGGGATCCGCCCAAACCAACACCGTATTTTTCGGTTAGCATGATCGCATTTTTTTTTAAACTTGGATTTGTACGTAAAGAAAGGTAGTCATTGCTGGAAAAATTGATATACTTTTTACGATCTTTAATAACAAATTTGTCTCCCTCAAGGTCTAACGGAACCATTGTCTTCCTTGCAGTCTGATCCATTTTTCCCAAATAATTAAAATATTTTTGATTGTAATCAATCATACAAAAGCCCCATATCTAAAAACTATGCGTAAAATAATAGAGAATAAGACAAAAATTATAAACTTATGAAAAAAAATATTGCACAAAAAAAGACAACTCCTGACGATACGTTATGTCATGACTGGGATGCAAAGGAAATTGAGGACATTCATAACCAGCCTTTCTTTAGTCTGTTACATACTGCGCATCAGGTTCATCTTAAACATAATGGTGAAATGACAATGCAGTTGTCAAGTTTGCTGAATATAAAAACAGGCGGCTGTCCAGAGGATTGCAAGTACTGTTCTCAGTCTGCCCACTACAAAGGAAAGACAAGATTAGAAAGTAAAAAGTTAATGGAAATTAAAGCTGTTTTAGCTGAGGCTCAAACTGCTAAGAAAAATGGGGCAGACAGATTTTGTATAGGAGCTGCATGGAGACAAATTCCAGATACGAAAGAATTTGATGTTGTACTAGAAATTATAAGAGGAGTTAAGAAACTAGGGATGGAAGCTTGCGCCACCCTGGGCATGATAACCGAAGACCAGGCACAAAAATTGGCAAATGCAGGGTTAACAGCCTATAACCACAACATAGACACTTCTCCCGAGTACTACGAAAACGTAACCTCTACGAGGACATTTTCGGATAGATTGGCCACACTGAAACTCGTGCGAGAAGCTGGAATCCAAGTCTGCTGCGGTGGGATTTTAGGACTCGGTGAAACACCAACGGATAGAGTGCAATTCTTAAAAGTATTAGCAAACATGAATCCACATCCGGAAAGTGTTCCCATAAATATTCTCGTTCCGATTTCAGGAACTCCATTTCAGAATAACTCTTCTGTTGAAACATTGGATATAGTGAGAGTAATTGCGACAGCAAGAATCCTTATGCCCAAATCCAGAATCCGTTTATCCGCAGGCAGACGAAGTTTATCACAAGAAGCCCAAGTTCTATGCTATTTCGCAGGAGTTAATTCAATTTTTTACGGGGAGAAACTTTTGACTACAAACAATACCAATAAAAACGAGGATATAAAGCTTTTTGAGAAACTGGGGTTAAGTCCTCTAAATCAACATTTATTAGATAAATAGTTTCATCAGCATATACTGTCAACTTTCTCTAGCAAATCTTCATATCCTCCAATAGAAACACCATTTACAAGGATTTGAGGAAAAGTCTTTGCCCCTGGAGCAAGGCTTTCGAATTCCTCGTGTTCAAAATCAACACCTAACATCAATAACTCAAACTTTAGCCCTTTTTCCTCCAAAAGGCGAATAGCCAACCTGCAGTAGATACAATTTTCCCTTGCTATAACAGTTAAATTATTCATAAAGTTCTAAAAATCCATTATCATCAAATGTAGAAACACGCTTTAAATTTAGCTACCGGAGTATAGCACAACATGAGTCTTACAAGCGATCAGAGGGATAGTCCGCTTCGTGGCGGGCACTCTGAAATCGATAGCCTAATCTTTGACCCAGATACTATAGTTAACTGGAATATGAAGATTAGTGATGATGAGAATCTTATCCGGTATACGTATGAACTTTCGCAGGATATTCCTCCAAATTATATGGAAGTTCAAAATTTTAATGAGGAACAAAAACGATATACTGATTCCGCTCTAACTTATATTGACAGATTCACGGGACTTAATCATCAGAGGGAAGATGATCCATCACAAGCTGATCTACTCTTTTACAACGCTAACCTCAGTGAAGGCACTAGCGGGATGAGCGAAGCGTCGATTGGTTGGACCGTAAATGGTAGAACTGGAGAAATTGGCGAATCAAGTATTCGATCATTTCTCTTCATGGATTCAGATGCGGATATGACTTCGGGTGGTTACGGCCCTGGGACTTACTGGTATGAAACGCTTTTGCATGAATTAGGCCATTCCCTGGGCCTGGTACATCCTCATGAAGGAATATCGCTCTCGAATAGCCTTGATAAAACATCGGTAACCCTTATGTCATATAATTCAGAGGGCGGTCCGTATTCCTACTTTCAACCACTTGATGTGCAGGCATTACACTTTATATACGGAGGAGATGGAATTGGGGGACAGTTCGGTTCTTACAGTCAGACTCCAGCTACCGAAACAAATCCAAACCCTTCATATTTAGTGTATTCGAATTTGGAAGAGTTTTATCCAGATGCAATGGGAGTTACAACCAACACCGAAACTGCTAGTTCCAGTGAGGATAGTGTTCCAGCAATAGCAAATACCTCTGCAAATGAAATGTTTTCCGCTTCTGATGAAGATACAATTTTTGTCATCGGAAACCTCAACTACGAGGAAATCACTATCTCTAGAATCGGGACCAATGGGGACATTTGGTCGGTTTCATCCAGCCTCCTCGGAACTGATTCTCTGGAAAACTATACCAGAATCTCGTTCGGCAACGGCACACTTGCACTTGATATCGATCAGGGACAAACGGCAGGTCAATGTTATAGGCTCTACCAGGCCGCTTTCGCCAGAACTCCTGATATCGCTGGTGTGGCTTACCATATTAATGATATGGAAAGTAATGGTTTAACTATCCAACAAATTGCGTCTAATTTTATGGCCTCTCCTGAATTTAAAAATATGTATGGCGATAATCCAAGTGATAATGTGTACATTAACGCGTTATATCAAAACGTTCTAGGAAGAGGTGCGAGTACTGAGGAAGTTGCTTACTACCAAGATCATTTCGATAAGGGCATTTGGAGCAGGCCCCAAGTAATGATTAACTTTGCAGAGTCACCAGAAAATATCAATCTTGTGAGTCCCCAAATAGAGAATGGTATATATCTTGAGAGTTTTCTTTAAAAACCCTCAGCTTTGAAAAGATTACTGTAATAATAGGATGCTGATGAAAAAACTCGTTTTACTTATACTCTTACTTAACGCGAACGTATGCTTTAGCCACGTTTTTGGTGGTTACCATATTTTTGGAGTTGAGAAATTTATGAGGTGTGAAGGAGAGCTCGGAATCACGTATTTAAAATTAGAAAAAAAATGGTTTAAAAATGTTCAGATATTCCAAAAAGAGGACGGCATCTGGAATGAACTATGTGTAAATGATAAAAAACAAAGTAAAAATTTTAAAAAAAACCTCACTTTAAATGGTGGAAAATGTGAGTATGAAGAGCCATCAGAGACAAAAGGGAAGAGGTTCTATGGTTTTATTTTTGATTTTGAGTTTGGCGAATTCGAGTTTTATACATTTGATTTATCACCAAACTATGATTCGAACTTCACAGAAAGTGTTGTTTACGCTTGCGACAACGTCGACCCATTATAAAGTGGTTCAATTAAATTAACAAAAACCTGGCAGGCAATTGAATCTTATATAAATGCATTTTCAACTGAGTAACTGAATTGCCTTACTCATGATTCTTCCGATACAGTATTTTATTAATTAGTGCTATTCTAATTCTTTAATTAACTCTCCATCAGATTTTATCAATATATTGTTTCGCTCATCTATTCCTTTTTTCACTAAGGATTCTCGAAATTTATTCCTGTGATTTTCAATTTGCTCATCCAGATCATTAGCGATTCTTTTGAAAGAATCTAAAAAATTTATATCATGTATATTTATATTCAATTTATAACCAACATTTGTAATTTTTTGGTCTAAAACAACCATGTAACATGTATTGAAAAGCAAAGCTGACAGTAAAATCAAACGGAAAATCCCTACGATCATAAAAATTTCTTTCATGTTATTCCTTTTATGTTCGTCGGTTTTTTATGCGAATACTTTAATGGATTTGCTGAGCTTAGGGCGGTATTTACCTTTTTAAAGGGCTAATTTTAAAGAAATTAAAAACAAAGTATTACGTAATAAGGATTTATTTCAAAAGTCGCGTTTAATGTGTCACGACTCTTGCTTGTTTATATATGATTCCTTATAAAGACTGTAGATATGCTCACCTATATTGCCAGCTTTATTATTTTTCTTATTTTATCTAGGTTGACTATCTCCATCTTTAGAATTTAGCAAAATTACCAGGTTAGAAAAATTTTATCTGCAAAACGCCCTTTTTTATATATCTTTATTAGCAATGTTCTAGGAGAATCGCACTCAATCTCTTGAGAATAAAAAACTTTTAAACTGCCCGAAGCGTATTTTTTTCTATAAAGGATATTTCTTGGTTAGTCAGATTATATTTTTCGTAAAGCCGATTGTCATCCCAGACTTCGGTAAAATCCTGAATGGGTACCAAAGAATAAACTTTTCTCATCGCATTTTGAGTGGTTTTCATAATTAAAACCAAATGGTGAAAAAATTTTGTTTTAGTGTACAAAATGATATTGGTAAGCTGGTTGTCTGAAAAATTCCCCAAAATCACCAAATATGTTTCAGTATTACAGCTATTGGGCCCGACAACAAAGGGTTTTAATTTATCAATGTTAGAATTTCCACTCCCCCATGCCTTCGGAATTAAAATTTTCTTACTATTCACCAAATTGAGATTTCTTCGAATTACATTCTTATTGATATACAGAGGACCACTATGTCTCCATCCATGGTAGTAAAGTAATACACAACCAGTGAAAGGAGTTTTGTAGGTTTTAATTACATTTCTTCTATATGAGTTTTCTAAACGAGCATCAAGACCAAAAGGATCGTTTGCTGAAACTAATTTATCAAATGTCGGTTCTTTAAAATATCTTACCTTTTCAACGATTGGAACACATTCATTCCTTCGTATAAACAAACCTAGCCCACTAATGCATAAAGGTCTCTTCTTTTTACTGATAATTTTATTTTTCTTTCTAGTGACTACTTTGCAGTCACCGTGATAATTTTTAGCCCAAAGGAAATAACAAACTCCCCCTTTAATAACTACATCTGGAAAACAATCATTAGAGTCGGGAAAATCATGAATCTCAACCACGCGCGTGTCATTTAACATATCCTCTCTAAAAGTTTTCAATCCCCTTCCTCCGGTATACCATCTAGCTGGAATAATCATAGTAATAAAACTTGGATTTAGCTTTTTCGCGATATCGACAAACTCATTGTAAAGAGGGGTTGCACTTGTTCCCTTACCGCCTCCATCATTTTTCTGGTATGGAGGATTACCAATAATGACGTCAAAATGTATATGTTTACTCAAGTTCTAAGTTAATTCAATAGATCTTTAATTCTGTGATCAACTTTCTTTATCTGCATATTACTAAAAAGCCATTCTGAAAAAATTATTTCATTTCCAGATTCGTAATTCTCTAAGGTAAGTAGATCTCCAAAAATAATATTTTTACTAACGATATATTCTGCCGAACGTATAGTATGTTTTTTTACCTCACTGTCGAACAATTTAGCATATGCTTCACTGAACCGCTTAAGGATTCTAATTCTTGCTTCCACAATATTATCCTTCAGCTTATCAACACCATAAATTGAGCCAAGGGTAATCATTAATTTTTCTTCACACAATGTAGTATTTTTACAAGGTTTCCCTTTGAAAGAAGCAAGTTTTCTATCCAATAGAGCTAATAAGAAGTTGCCATCCCCACATGCAGGATCCAAGAATTTTGAATCATACCTCATTGCCTCATTCCCAACAAGATCAATAATATTTTCTACAGTCTGAAAGGACGTATTCACTTCTCCAAATTCAGTAACACGATGTTTTGATTTGATTTGTTTAGTCACGTTCATACGGTTTCTCGGATCAAAATTTAATGTTAATTTCTGAGATTATTTTAGATTCTTTTTCAGAAAATTTATCATTCCTCTTTCTAACTTAAAATCAAGACGTTCATTGAATCTTTTTAAAAGCTCTTTAAAAAACTTTTTTTCGTAGTTGTTTTCTTGTTCAAGTTTTAAGAGTATCTCTTGAGCAGTCTTGTGATCTATCAGATTTCGGGAGTAGAGCTTATGAATTTTTTCTTTTATCTGAGCAGATGAGATTTCTTCTTCCATTTAAATTGCCTAATAAATAACAATATCCTCGATGAGAATTGCTTTTTTAACCTGTCCTCCAAATTGAAAAAAAACAAAACTACTTGTACATATTACATGAGTCATGAGATAGGTTAACCGACATTTTAGAGTTAAATAAGTACTTGAATCAAGGAATCTCAGGGTATTTATTTATTTAAGGTATAAATCTTATAAATTAAAATCAAATCGATTTAAAAGGGGATGTTAGCCTAGAGTATATAAAGGTTTCATAATCTATTGCCTAGTCATGTAATTATATGCGTAAAGGTATAGGCATCAACGGAGAAAGATTAAGCCCTATTTGTGTCGGTGAAATATTATATTCTCACAGGCTTTTCAGCGAAATTTTAAGTGAAAAGCTCACGAAATATTCGGATCAATTATCAACAGTCCCGGTGAAAATTGTTGTTAAAAGAGTGAGTAATAACAAATTGATCGATCTTCTAGGTATAAAAAGGCTTGAACTTAGCAAAGAAAAAACTTGCATTTGGGTTTTTTGCCCTTCGAATAAGACATCCTCGATTTTTACTCATAAAGGAGATATATACAAATTAAAATTGAAAACATTGTCCATTGGGGATATTACAAAATGTTTTGACAATTTGAAAAAAGCGATTTGCATAATGACGGCATGGATCCAAAGCACTTTTTAGATCTCCCTGTCAAAGTAATCGTAACCGATGAAAGAACCGAGAAAATTCTAGATTGCCTGGATATTGCAACGACACTTATGAATGATACCGGCTCGGGTGTTTTTTACCACTGACTTGTAGACGATATTCGCCTAATATCTGAAAATCCTGATTTAGAGAAAATTCTAGATGAATCCGAGAAAAAATACGCTGCTCTTATGTCTAAATTGATTAGGAATGGACGATAATCGAGGAAAGAGAGTTATTTTAGGTAAAGAAATACTATGGAGAATTTTTCAAACAACCCTCTTTCATCCTTATTCAAGCAATGTTCGTACCAAATTATAAGAATTTGTTGGAAAAGGTATACTTTCTCGTTCACCGCTCCTGTAGTTTCTTGTTGATGAATGAATCTAGATCAATGTCTTCTTTCATCATGATCTCATGATTTGTTTTTGAAATAGCCTTTATTTGATCAATTGCCTCTAGTACTTTTATAGACGTTTGTCGACTATCAATAAATGACCAGCAAATAATCGACAATAGAAATATTTTCATAATTTCATATACATGAGTCACATTAACCCCCCCCTTAATTTTTCAATATTTTTGAATCATATTTTTTCGATATATGAACTATTCAATTTCATAATTTAATTGCCTCACCTGGTTATTCATTGAAATTGCAACACCTTGTGCTCTATGAAAAGCAGCCAAATTTACTGCTAAAAATAACCTAAGAATACAAGTCATTGTCCTAAATTCCTGATAATTCTGATTAGACTCGAATCCGGAAAGCACATTGTCAAAAGGTATGGTCTCTTTGTAGCTTCTTAGGCCTAGGCCATCTATCTTTTTTCAGTCTTGGTTCGAGACAAATAGACTATTAAGTAACTGTTTATTATTTTTTACCAGATAGGAACTTCTCAATATTTCTCCCTGGTAATGCGTATTTAGTTGCTTATAGTTACACACAAATTTCATGGTTATGTAATCAACAGTGTCGGGTCTTGGAAACATTCTCCTATTAAAGTTTCCCTCTTTTAGAACTTCACCTTTTCCCATTCGTCCTTTGTAGTATTTTGAACTAAGCCACGTAATTTTTTCACCGATGCAATCAACTGTAAACTGACTGACAGAGGAATTTACGCCAATGGGGCTGGGTTGGGTATAATCGAACAACCTCGAGTAATAAACAACGTTATTACGTTTTTGTAAGTTATTGACATCGACATAAGATTCTCCCATAGGATTTATGTAGACTTTTTGCCAGTTAGTTGCAAGAACGTTAGCTGAAAATAGGAACAGTAAGTGAAAAAGTACTAAACGCATAGGCTTATTCTAATGCATGAATAATATTAAAATAAATACCCTCACAAGAATTATTTGTTTAGTAAGTAACTACAACATTTTCCAACTATATTTCAAATACTAAATTTTTTTATTTTGCAGAAATGTGCGCATTCTTTACTTAACAAAAACCGGGTTTTGTTGACCATCAAAAGCGGTTATGGACAAATTGAGTATTCATTTTTACTTCTAGATCTCAAAGCTATTACAACAATCAGCACGAGGTTGGAAAACGTTGTAGTTTCATGAAAGGTAGTAGAACCGGGGATAAACATTTTATTTTTGCCGGCAACCCAGAAAATACCAGTAATTTGTTCGTTAGTTCCAAAAAAATAAGGGTTTAGGGAAAGTACTCATATATTTTTATTATCATTGGACCTGACAATACATGTATGAAAGTTCTAGTTTCTACATTTGCTGCGATTTGTGTTTTTGTTTCAGCCCCGGCGAGAACCGCAGATGTCGCTGCGTGTATTGCTTGTCACAATGACAAAATGGTTGCCAACCCTATTTTAGATGGTCAGCATGCGAAATACATTGAGAAACAACTTCATGATTTGAAAAAGGATTTGAGAGTTCATGCTCAAATGCAAGGTATTGCTAAAACTCTGGATGACAACGAAATTGTTGATATATCTAAAGCTTTTGCTAGTAAGAAATGGGCTAATCCAAACCCAAAGAGCAATCCTGCAATTCACGAGGAAGGCAAAAACCTTGTACGAAAGGGGAATTGCACGCGGTGTCATGGGTCTGAGCTAGAAGGGACATACAACATCCCAAGATTGGCAGGTCAAAGGTCTCAGTATCTAAAAACCACATTACTGCAATACAAAAACAAAGAAAGAAATAACTTTCCTCCAATGAGTTCCATGTTAAACCGGTACAGCGAGGAAGAAATTGGCGTGATGGCCGAGTATATAGCTGGGCTCGGATATCAAGAGTGAAAAACTATTCAGCTAATGAAATATTGACACATCCCCAAACATGTTGACTACTCTGTAGTTACAGTAAATATTACAGCAACTAAAGCAGCTTAAAGGTCTGCTAAAACCAACTTAAGATTAACCATTTTTACTAGGGTTCTGTGGTGTCTGGTTTAAAGAACCTAGAACCTATTTGTTTGAATAGAATTCATAATTGATTGCTGTTCTGTCAAAAAAGCAATCAAACAAACCTGCTATCTATGCTGATTTATTTTATAAAAGTCATAATACGCAAAATACGCAAAAACTTTATCTTACCGTTGAGAGTAAAGATAAGACACGATATCTTCATACGTCAGCGGGAAAAATAGAAGCATCATCCACATTAATAATTATTTTCTGTAATTGCACACGTTTTTGATTATAAAAAAATAAACAGTATTCGACTGCGGAAAAATAATTTCGTTTGGATTGGACTGATTATTGAATTCACCCTTGCCCATTCCCTTGCTAAATGTGGTAAGGCTCAACCATTTTTGATTTTCATTCTTACAATCAACAGCATACTTACTAATTGCCGAATAATCGTCCTTGAATGGCTCAATAAAGTCGAACAGTTCTGTATAATAGAACACAACCCGCTCTCATTCTTTAGACTTTCAAAATCAATGTAGTAATTGCCTACATCATTCTCAGCGACTTTTTTCCAATTTGAAGAAAACCCGTAAATGGAAAATAGCATTAGCAAAAAAGTTATATATATTTTCATTTTTCCATTCTACGAAAATGCAAAAAAAAAACACCGTTATTAAACAGTTCTTTATATTAATTTGCTATATAGGGACGAAATAACTTCTACTTTGTGAGTTAGTATAAGAGGAAAGGTGTTGATTGGTTTCATTACATTAGCAGTTAATAATTTTTAAATAAAGTAAGATACTTGAAGAACAAGATGAAGTCTTTAAAAAAAGTTTAGATAGGAAAGTTATATGGATGACAAAGAACTTTATGGGGTTTTTAGCAAAGAAAAAATAGATGAACTGAAAATTAAAATTGATAATATATTAGAGGAGAAAAATATGAGTGAAGATGAAACATTCAGCGTAATGAAAAAAGTACATGAATTTGTTTGTGTTCACAAAATTAGCAACGAATTTAGGGAAAAGATGAGGTTTGACGAATTAATTGAAAAACACAAAAGCCTTTTCGATAAAATAAGTAGTTATGGAAGAGACTAAAAGAGTTTATTTTTTTCTTGCTTACATCGGTAAAAACAACAAAACATTTCCAACATAAGATCTGTTCTTCTTCATAATTTTAAATTTTTGAAAAAGCTTAAATTTATAAGAGTGAATAGGTTAGGATACGACATTAAAATTGTGGTAATAAATTTGGATTTGCTTGTTTTCCCTATCAAATTGAATATCATTTATATGGTTAAATTTTAAATCAGAATCGCCTATTCTTCCGCCACCACTATCTTTACCGACTACGACGATATCAACATCATCATTTTCCATAACTTCTTCAATGCTACTCATCAAGTGCAAAAATTGGTTTAGTTTCATTTTCATTTCTCTTTAATTATTTAGCTTAAGCAAATATTTTATTCTTTTTGCAACATAACTAGTTTAGTAACTTAGCATTCTGAAAAATAGACAATATTGGATATAATGCGAATTTTATAAAGCCAACCTGGTCGATGGTTAGTAAAAGATCCGTCAGAGTAATCTGATAAATAGTTTAGTCTTAAACGCACTGTTTATACCATATTTGCAAAGTGGATTAAGCATTGAATATAATAGGGTACATTTTCCTGTATGAAATCAATAGGTTAAGTGTATTCACATAATATATATTTAACTTTGTATTAATTTTGGGATAAAAAATTTCGAATCTTCTCTCTAAAAACATCATTAACGAGAAAATAATGACCTTCCTCCTCGTGGATAAATGCATCCTCACCATTAACCTTGAATATATGGTTGGATAACCTCTGAGGGTCTTTCACCTCATTATCAACTCCGTTCCTATCGCTAAGTATCAGGTTAATCATATTTCAGATAATAAACGAATTTTTTACGAGAATCGTAAAATCAGAGTTTTATAGAAATTGTTTAGAAATTATGGATATTGAGGAATCTAAGTAAAACTTATTTTGTCTATTAGTTGGGCTTTCTAATACGTAAAAAAAAGTGGTGAAGGAGATGATAATGAGAGTCTTAAGAGAGATACGATACGAATACAAACCTGATGTTGATGGTAATGATAAATATTTGGTATAAAGTGAGATAGAGAAAAGTCAAAGAGACACTGATGATATGAGTAGTGAGTATTTAAATAATCGATTTGAAGAACTGGGAGTTAAAGAAGATACGAAAGGAAGATTAATTCCATCAATTAGTGGCGATGGTTCTGAATTAGGTGGTGAACGGATTTTTTCTTATTATCATTATTTAAGTAAAAGAATAGAGTTTGTTAGAGAAAAAATGCAGTGTAATTACACTTCTGACTTGGATTAAAAAAAAGGTTGTTGTAGATTGAGTGAAAAATGGATTAGAGAAAAGGTTAAGAGGAGGAAATGAGATGAATCAGTTTGAGATGATTGTTGTTGGATTATTACTAACAATAGTATTTGGAACATTTGTTATAGGGAAATGGGTAATGGTTATAATGATTAACAGTAGACTAATCAATAAGAAAATTGACCAACATAATTTGATTGATTTAGAGTTGAGATTCTTTAGGTTCTTACATTTTAATGGCGAGAAAGAAGAGGGCAGTAAGTGCTATTTGGGGAAAATTATTAAAACTTTTAACGAATCTAAATCAACTTACATGGATGAACAAGAAAAGAAAAATCATGAAGAAATCTATCAAAAATTTCTGAAAAAAAACAATATTGATCAGGGGATGGTATAGATAGTTCGAGTTTGCATATTTTTTAATTATCCCCTAATTCTAGACGTTAAATCTAATCTATCTCATAAAAACCTAATAGAAAGTGCGAAGTTTATTTTAGTGGCAGTAGCGGAGAGTTAGAGTGTAGAGGTTCACATTATAGAGACGTAGGGAGGAAGTGCGAAGCAAATCTATATACACATGATTATGCGGACATAGATTGTTGAAAAGATTTTTGTAAACCAAGTTTGAAATAATAATGTAACTATTATTCCGGATTTTATCCTTCCTTACATAATATTCAAGAATTTGTTTGAGCATCTTCCTCATCTTTTTTAACTTCATAGTCCACTCCATTTCTGTCTGTGAATATAAGTTTCGTCATAATTTATCAATAAACCAATGTTTTCTTAACAATAGAAATACCAACTTTCTTACATCCAAATTTATATTCGTTAATTCAATTAGTTAGTTTGAGTGTTAAGAATATCTATGCTTTCTTAACATTGATATTTGATGACTTATAAAACCCTATTACCTTTTTTTGAATTGCAGGAATAACAGAGAGGTTGGATATTAGTAATATGATTTGTACCTTGTTGCTGTCCATGTGGGGGGTTTATAGGAATTATATGATCAGCAGTCCATGGCACTTTTAGATTTTTTGGAAGAGGAATATCACTCCATTTGCGTTTACACATAGGACAAGAAGTATACTTTTTCAATAATTCATCAAATTCTTTCTGTGTGAAAGTTCCTCCTGCTTCTAATAATCTTACTCTTCTTTTGTGTGCAAATTCATATTTGTTACAATCCTTACAAGCAGAGTAGTATGTCCCTGTCGCACGTCTTGTAAACTCTTTGTTAGGAAGTAATCTCATACATTTGTAACACGTTCTATGTTCGTCAGTATGATTTAATCTTTTACCTTTGTTTTCTAATCTTTTCTTTTGTACCTCAAGGTTACAACTCTTACACATCTTATAACGCAAACCATCTTTTCTAACGATGAAGTCCTCAATTGTCTTATCAATATTACAAAGATAGCAAATCACCTTTTTATTCCTTTCGGTAATTTGAGACTGTTATAAGATTGTTGGAGTTTGAATATTCTTCAATTATCCCCAAATCTTTTACCTTGCATTATCACATGCAAATTTCATTACTATATATCCAACCTCTTTTGGTTTTGGATATTGAACATCATTAGGAGTTGTTTCGGTGATTATTTTCCCTCTACCCATTGATTGAGAATAGTAAGTTGAATTCAACCAAATTTGTTTTTCTTCTCCACAATCAACTTTAAATTTACCAATTGATGAATTAACATTACCCAAAGAACTTTTTATTGGTTCAAGATTATCATTCAATAACCAATAATAAACAATTCCATTATGTTTTTTTATATTATCAAAATCAACGTAATAGGAAGTTCCATCTATATTTTCACTAACCTTCTTCCAATTAAATGCAAAACCATTTATGGAAAATATAAGAGTGTAGTAAGGAGAATAACTTTCATATCGTTATTCTACTTGATTTGTTATAGGTCATATCAACCCCAAATTCTTTGTACATCTACTATTAGTTAAAAATCACTAAAATATAATCATCTTTACCCATACACCATTTTTAGTGATATTTTGCACGTCTATAAATTAGTACTAACTTTTAAGATTGGGAAAATTACGGTACTAAACTGATTAGTTTAGTACTTTTAGTGTGTAAATTATTGATTTAAAACAATAATATGTAACTCTTGCTATACATTGAATTTAAAATGAATTACATCTCCATCACTAACGACGTATTCTTTCCCCTCAGAGCGAAGTTTTCCTGCCTCCCTGGCAGCTGAATCTGATCGATGGATTATAAAGTCAGAATAACTAATAACATCAGCACGAATGAATCCCCGTTCAAAATCTGAGTGAATTTCTCCAGCAGCCTCTGGCGCTGTAGAGTTTTTCTTTATAGTCCATGCTCTAACCTCATTTGTCCCAGCCGTAAAAAAAGTTTGTAACCCCAACAAGCCAAATGCTTCTCTGATTAAACGATTCAATCCAGGTTCCTGCATACCAGATTCTTTTAAAAATTCTTTTTTCTCGTTTTCGTTAAAATCAACTAGCTGGGATTCTAATGAGGCGCAAATTGTAACTACGGGAATATTCATCTTACTTGCAAAGGACTTAAGGTCAGACAGATGCTTATTATCTGAAAATCCATTTTCACTGACGTTTGCAACAAACATCATTGGCTTAAGCGTCAGCAAGTTGAAGCTGGCCAAAACTATTTTTTCTTGTTTTTCAAAGGTAATTCCGTTTAGAGAACCACGATTGTTAAGTGGTTCAATACACTTGTTCACTAATTCGTATTCAAATCTTGCCTTTTTATCACCTGACTTTTGCATTTTTTCAAGCTTGACGCTTCTTTTTTCAAGAGTATTTAAATCACTTAGGGCTAACTCTGTAGTGATCGTTTCAACATCAGATAGGGGATCTACCCGCCCGTTAACATGTATGACATTTTCATCCTCAAAACATCGAACTACATTGATAATTGCAGAACTTTCTCTTATATTTGCTAGAAATTTATTCCCTAACCCTTCTCCTTTACTGGCACCTGCAACTAAGCCAGCGATATCCGTAAATTCAACAATAGCGCTTATAGTTTTTTTTGGATTCAAAAGGTCACTAATTTTATGCAATCTGTTGTCTGGTAGTTCAACTACACCAGTGTTAGGTTCAATTGTGCAAAAAGGGTAATTTTCTGCTGCAATATTCGATTTTGTTAAAGCATTGAATAATGTACTTTTGCCAACGTTTGGAAGACCTACAAAACCACACTTTAGTCCCACTCCTTTACCCCCCTTTGAAGATAAGAATTTGCATCAATAGCACTCATTTGACATATTTCAACTAAAAAATTCGAGCAAAACTTGACAACCCTACCTATCACTTCACCCTCTTCTTCGCTAGGTCTCTGTAGCACAAAATTTGAAACGGACTGATGGAGGCCGAGATCCCTTGGATGCCCAATACCTATGCGTAGCCTTTTGAACTTTTGATTTCGAAAGGATTTGTAAATATCCAGAACTCCATTATGCCCGGCAGCACCACCTCCAAATTGTATTTTCGCCGCACCAGGAGCTAAATCTAGTTCATCGTGAATTACCAAAATTTCATCAGATTTTATATTAAAATATGCGCAAACGTTATTGACAGTTCTTCCGGACTCATTCATATAAACGGTAGGCTTAACCAGCATAAACTTTTGTTTAGTCCCCTTAGGATCCCAAAAACAGATTTCAGCATAAAGCTTTTGTTTAGTTTCCCAACTTAAAATCGAATGTTTCTCTAGCTGAGAAAATACTCTTTGTGCGACATTATGCCGGGTGTCACTATATTCCTGCCCTGGGTTCCCTAAAGCAATAATACACTTCGTGTTCAATTTTAATCAACGAAATTTAGCTGGAGCTTTCGTCAGACTCCCCTGAATTAGTCTCATTACCGTCAGGCAGCAAATCGGTTTCTCCTAGACCAGACTCCTGCTCATCCTCTGCAGATGCTCCCTTAGGCTTAATTGCCGTAACGACTACGGGGTCATCTTGTCCGTGCAGTACCGGATTTACACCATCCGGAAAACTTAGTTGACTTATGTGAAGAGAGTTGCCAATTTCCAAATCAGATAAATCAATTTCTATGAAGCTTGGAAGGTCTTTGGGCAAACAACTTATTTCAACTTCGTTTAAGACGTGGGATATCAATCCTCCAGCCATCTTAACGGCGGGGGAATCTTCCTCTCCGATAAAATGCAGGGGGACGTTAGTATGGATTCTTTTCTTTTCATCAACACGTTGGAAATCGATATGGTTAACTTGCCTTTTAAAGGGGTGCATCTGATAATCCCGAAGAAGGACCTTTTGATTCAATTTCCCAATTTTCAATTCCAAAATGGAGGAATGAAAGGATTCAACGTCTAAAGCAAGTGAGATTTGATTGTGGTCTAATTGTATTAAAATGGGTTTCTCGTCCGATCCATAAACAATTCCAGGAACTTTTCCGGACCTTCTTAACTTTTTTGATGCAGAGGACCCATTCAATTCACGACTTTCCGCAATGACCTCGGTAACACTACCTTGCATAACTCTTCCTATCAGAATTTAAATAGCTTTATAGTTTACCTAAAATCAGTAGCCTTTTCCAATTTTTTAGTCCAGAAATAACGTACTTACACTATCAGACTTTGAAATCCTTAGTATGGTCTCTGCGAGCAGGCCACCACAGCTTATTTGTTTGATTTTTTTTGACTTCGAACCTTCATCTGTCAATGGAATTGTATCTGTTACGACAAGTTGATCTAAGGCTGATTTTTCAATCCTACTCACTGCCTCACCAGATAACACAGGATGAGTACAGTAAGCATTTACGGCGACTGCTCCTTTTTCTTTTAATGCGTCTGCCGCTCTGATAAGAGTACCAGCTGTATCGACTACGTCATCCATGATCAAACAGGTTCTGTTGGAAACGTCTCCCAAAACAGTCATTACCTCAGAGACATTTGCTTTAGACCTTCTTTTGTCAATAATCGCAAGGTCTGTGTTTAACTCTTTCGCAAACGCCCTTGCCCTCACAACACCTCCAACATCAGGGGATACCACAATGGGAGCATGGAAATCATTTTTACAAATTTCACCTAACATTATGGGTGTTGCATAAATATTATCAACAGGAATGTCAAAAAACCCTTGGATTTGGTCTGAGTGTAAATCCATGGTTAAGATTCTGTTGGCGCCCGTAGACTCAAGCATATTTGCAACAACCTTAGCGCTGATTGGAACTCGGGAGGAACGAACACGCCTGTCTTGTCTTGCATAGCCAAAATAAGGTATAGCGGCAGTAATCCTTCCGGCTGAGGACCTTCTCAAGGCATCCACAATTAACAGGATTTCCATAAGATTATCATTTGAGGGAAAACACGTTGACTGCAAAACGAATATATCCTTTCCTCTGACATGTTCAAGAATTTCGATAGAAATCTCATGGTCTGAAAACCTCGAGACGCTTGCTTTACCTAACTTGATAGCAAGATTTTTAGATACATCTTTAGCAAGTTGCAGATTAGCACTTCCCGTAAAAACCATTAGGTCATTCGTTGGTGTAGACTCAGAAGATGGAAACCTATTTTTCACATTAGACACGCAATATGGCTGGGGAGGAAGGACTCGAACCCTCGCATGCCGGAATCAAAATCCGGTGCCTTAACCAACTTGGCTACTCCCCATAGTTTTTTTTTGGAAATATAAAAATTATTTTAATTAAATTTTCCATTTTGAACAAATATTCTTATCTTTCTAACTTTTTTTGCAAATGTGATCGCACAGTTGGGTATAGAAATTCAGACACATCACCGCCAAGAACCGCAATTTCCCTGACAATTGTCCCGGATATAAATTGAAACTGCTCAGATGGTGTCAAAAAAACTGTTTCAATCTCCGGCATCAAATGCCTGTTCATCCCCGCCATCTGAAATTCAAACTCAAAGTCTGATAGCGCCCTAAGACCTCTTATTATTACTTTAGCCTTATGTTGATATAAGAAATCTTTTAGTAGACCGGTAAAACCATAGACTGTTACTTGTTGATTCTTGTCAAAAACCTCCTCGGCGATTGACACTCGTTCCTTCAGAGTAAAAAAGGGGTTTTTCTTTGGACTTTCCGCAACGCCCAAAATTATTTTTTCGAACAGACCCGAAGCTCTTCTCACAATATCTTGGTGTCCACGAGTCAACGGGTCAAATGTTCCTGGGTATACAGCAATAGTCATAAAAACTCTTTATTAGATGGTTCACAAAATTCTATATAGCCCATAATAGACGGTTCCAGCTCTACCCGACCTCCAACATTCTACCTCAGAATCAAGAGTTATTGACGTGGAACATTTGTTTTCTAGGTATACAAGTCCATTTTTTTTAACTAAATGATTAACCTTCGAAAGGTATATGGCAGGATTCTCAAGAGCAAAAGGCGGATCTAAAAATACTAGGTCATATTGTTTGCCGGTATTATGCCCCAACCAGCTAGAGACTTCTTCATTTATTAATGTAGCTTTACGGCTGGCATTTAGTCTTTTCAAAAGGCTTCCTATACCCACTAAAGACTCCATGTTGTGGTCTACAAAACAGGCAGATACAGCTCCTCTGCTCATCGCTTCTAGACCTAATACGCCCGAACCGCAAAATAAGTCTAACACGTTACACTCAGCTATATCGATATCATGGCGTAACCAGTTAAACACCGTTTCCCTTATCCTACTTAGAGTCGGTCTAACCGAACTATCCTCCAGGACTGGAACAATAGTTCGTTTCCAGATTCCTCCCGTGATGCGAGTTGTGTTTCTTCTAGTTCCCAACTATCACTGTTTGCATATTTTCAAATACGAAGTATGTCCTCAAAACTCTTTTCACGTCCTCCTTCGTTACCGAAGCTATCCGATCAACCCAATTGTCTAAGTAATCTAAAGGCAAACCATAGTAAGCAATCTGAGATAGATTCATTAATACTTTTTTATTTGAGTCAAGTTTAAGAGCAAAACCACCAATCAATCCGGTTTTAGCTTTTTCCAATTCGAGCTCGTCAGGGCCATTATTAACAAAATCAGTGAGCGTTTCCTGAACTACTTTCAAAGCAACGGTAGTGTTTTGCTTGCCAGTCTGCAGTCCTATAAAAAAAGGGCCTTTCTGTTTTAGTAAGCTAAAACCCGAAAAAACACTGTAAGACAACCCACGCTTTTCCCTAACTTCCGATGTAAGTCTGGATCCAAATCCACTACCACCCAAAATATAATTTGCAACGAAGAAAGGAAAGATATCCTCTATTTGATGCCTTGCCAGCATAGGTGCACCTATCCATATATGACTTTGCTCTGCAGGGTGATCAATCATAAGAGTTTCTGCCAACGGGAAAATCACTGGCGGCAGAATTTTTTTATAGTTGAAATTTTCTTGCCTCTCTAGCTTCTCTTCAAATTTAGAAAAAGAGTTTTTCGACTGAAAATTAGTTATGTTTCCTAAGAAAGACTCCAACTCCCTGTCTTCTATATCACCAACAATGGAAAAAGTCATTCTTTCAGGCGTCCAAAATTTGCGAAAAAAAGTTTGTACTTCTTCTCGACTAACATTACCCAAAGATTGCTCTGTTACACTACGCCCATATGGATGGTCAGGGTACATCTTATCCCAAAGATTTCTAAGAGCGAGTTGCTGAGGCCTAGTCAAGCTCTCTCTCAAAGCAAGCAAACTACGTCTTTTTTGTCGAGCAAGAATCGATTCGTTAAATTCTGGCTTTGAGAGGACATTTTGTAAAAAACGACCTAATTTTTGAATGACTTCAGGCTCATTTAAGAAACGAATAGAAATAGAGGCTTTGTCCCTACTTGTGCTGACAGAACGTATAATCGAGTTTCGAACAAAAAACTCGCCAATTTCTTCCTCAGATATTATTTTTCCATCTGAATGATGCCCTTTAAACAACATGCCAGCAACCAGAGATGCAAGCCCTTCAAGACCAGAAGGATCCCATCTACTGCCTGCATCAATGTCTAACATAACATCAATCATTGGCAACCTTTGAGAATTGACAAAAAAAACGGAACTACCGCTATCCGTTTTCCAACTTTTTATGTTTAAGCTTTGACCGACTCCTACTTGCGCTTTATCGAGAGCCTGGACACTAAAAATTGGATATAGAGTACAAAAAATTAAAATCCTGCAAAAATAAGATACTAGTCTCATTTTTCTCATAGTTTGTTATCTTTTAATTTTTGCGGATAGAACAATAGAACTGTTGATTTCTGCTCGTCGAATATCAGTTTACCGACCTCAACTACGTCCTCAAAAGTTATTGACTCAAGAACTTTTAACCAATTTTTTGAGTCGTTGAGACTTCTCTGATTCGTAATAAAAAGAGATGCTTCACGAACCTGGCTCATTAGAGAATCTTTCTGATAAATTTGGTCCGCTTTTGCACGCCTCTTCACCATATTTAAATATTTTTCGGGCAAACGCGCACGTAATACATCTTTAATTTCGTGCTGTATCTCACTTTCGAGCTCCTCAATGGAGACTCCGACCGATGGTGTGGCATCGATGACAAAGTAGCCGGGTCCTCTAGACATCCATGAAGAACCGATAGAAATAGAAACAGCCTTTTGACTCTCTCTAACAAGCTTCTTTATCAATATCCCCGTATCGTCATCTCCTAACAAAACACCCAGTACGCCCATGGCAACGACCTGCCTAACCTTATGATTTTCGTAAACCATGTCACCTG
Source organism: Burkholderiaceae bacterium (assembly GCA_004214155.1). Classification (GTDB taxonomy): domain Bacteria; phylum Pseudomonadota; class Gammaproteobacteria; order Burkholderiales; family Burkholderiaceae_A; genus UBA7377. The sequence goes on along the minus strand of SGYQ01000003.1, from coordinate 121,135 downwards.
ACTTTTCTGAAATGACCGGAGCCTTCCAGAGCTTTAAAAAAAAGTTATTTTCTGCGGGAGCGCTCAGTTGTACTCGCCTTTGCCCAACCTGTGGTGGCTCTGTTTGCGGCTTTCGTCGCGGCAAGCTTTCCTGATTAGCTTCCCCATAATATTTCTCTATGAGATTTACGACTTTACTGCTCTCAACGGCGCCAGCAATAATCACCGTTATATTATTCGGAACATACCACTGGTCATACCATTCCTTAGCATCAGAAAGCTCTAAGCTCAAAATATCATTTCGCCAACCGATGATCGGCCTACGAATTGGTGAGGCTTGAAAAGCCTGAGCAAATAACGTTTCATATGCTCGGCCTTTAGGGTTATCGTCGGTTCGCAAAAGCCGCTCCTGTAATACGACCTGAATTTCTTTTTTAAAGTCCTCCTGATTAAAAACCAGATTTTGCATCCTATCTGCCTCTAATTTAATTATGGTTTCTAGATGATCCTTGTGGACTTGCTGATGATATCCAGTAATTTCCCTGGAAGTGAAAGCGTTCTCCTGCCCACCTAAGCTTCCGACAATTCTACTAAACTCGCCTTCTTCCATTGTTTCTGTTCTTTTAAACATCATGTGTTCAAGTACGTGCGCTATGCCAGACTTTCCGTCAACCTCATCTATGGAACCGGCTCTAACAATTGTCATTTGAATTACGGTCGGAGCGGAATGGTCCTCAAAAACCAAAACTCTGAGACCATTGGCTAAAATTTTGTCGGCAGAAGGGGAATTAGAGAACGCGAGAACACTCGAGCTGTATAAAAATATACAATAAAAAAATAATCTTTTGGGATCTTTTAAGTGGTTCATACTAAACGTATCCTAATAATTTTTTAATGAAACGCGTTCTATTAAATCATGGTAAGAAGGACTAACACAATGAGTAATAGTTTCGATAAGAGTGAAACTACACAAAAAAATTCAATTTGGGAGAGTCTAAAAAAATTAAGAACTCAAGTACAAGAAGTTTTTGCAGAAGATCACATTGACACAAACAAACTAATGGACTTAGAAGAAATCTTGATACTTTCCGATACAGGACCGAAATTAGCAGCCGAAATAACTAAAGACATTAGTAAAAGAATGAAAAATACCAAAAAATCTCATGGGGGAAAAGAAACTACAGAGATATTAAAAGAAATTATCAAACAAAAATTGAATAAGTTAGTTGACGTGGATAATTTAGAAGCGAGTTTTTCAGAGGCAAAAAACGAAAACCGATTAGTTCCTATACTGATTGTTGGTGTCAATGGAAGCGGAAAAACTACTACCATAGGAAAGCTAGCAAATTATTTCCAGCGTCAAAACTTTACGGTCGCTTTAGCCGCTTGCGATACGTTTCGAGCAGCTGCTAATGAACAATTAATAGCATGGGGGATGAAAAATTCAATAGAAGTATTAGAAAGCAAGGTAGTTGATCCTGCTGCTGCTGCATTCGAAGCTATACAAGCCTCAAAAAAAAAGAAGACTGATATATTACTGATTGATACTGCAGGAAGATTGCCAAATAACAAAAATCTGATTGAAGAATTAAAAAAAATTAAACGGGTAATTTCCAAAGCAGAAGACCGGTCGAAGAAACGCACGTGGATTGTGATCGATGCAAATACGGGCCAGAATGCGGTCTCTCAGATCGAGCAGTTTAAGGAAGCAATAGACATAACTGGAATAATACTTACCAAGTTTGACGGAACAAATAAGGCGGGATTTTTACTGCAACTTTCAGAACAAGAACGAATTCCCATCCTATTTGTCGGCCATGGAGAAAAGATCACTGATATAGTTGACTTTAACCCAGAGATTATCGCTTCTGGGATAGTCGGAACAGATCCTGCTAACTTTTAACGTTTATCGCTGATGCAGTCGACGAAGTAATTTTTACAACCCGACTCATCACGCTCTACAACGAGACCGTGAATATCTGCTTCAAATCCTGGAAATGAGGAATTAAATTCCCTAGCAAAACGCAGGTACCTTACAATTACATTATTAAATCTTTCCCCCGGTATAAGAAGCGGTATCCCTGGTGGGTAAGGCGTAAGTAGTGATGTAGTCACTCGACCTTCCAGGTCGTCTATTGGTACTCGTTCCGTCTTCCCTCTTGCTAATGAGGCAAAAGCATCGGCTGGCCGTAGGACCGGCTCCATGTTTGATAAATACATTTCCGTAGTCAATTTTGCTACATCATTTCGGTTATGCACATCGTGTAATTGAGAACAAAGATCCTTCAATCCAACCCGTTCATAATTTGGAAAGTTTGAACAAAATTCAGGTAATACTCTCCACATGGGCTGATTCTTGTCATAGTCATCTTTAAATTGTTGTAATGCTGCTAGGAGAGTGTTCCAACGTCCTTTGGTGATACCTATGGTAAACATTATGAAAAAAGAATATAATCCAGTTTTTTCAACAATTACGCCATGTTCAGATAAATACCTCGTTACTATCGATGCTGGTATTCCTTCTTCATTAAACTCACCCGACAAATTCAACCCAGGTGTAACTATCGTCGCCTTTATTGGATCAAGCATGGTAAAATTTTCGTGTACGGATCCAAATCCGTGCCAGTCATCTTCGGGATTTAATAACCATTGTTCTCTGTGCGTCATGCCTTCGCTGTCAGGTCCAATGTCATTCGGACCCCACACTTTAAACCACCAATTTCCATCTCCCAGTTCCTTGTCAACCTTACGCATGGCGCGACGAAAATCTAAAGCTTCAATTATTGATTCTTCAACTAATGCTTTCCCCCCTGGTGGCTCCATCATAGCGGCTGCGACATCCAGAGAAGCAATAATTGAGTACTGGGGACTAGTAGAGGAGTGCATAAGATATGCTTCGTTAAAAATGTTGTGGTCAAATCGTTTTGTTTTTGAATCTTGAACTAAAATCTGAGATGCTTGAGATATTCCTGCTAATAATTTGTGAATGGACTGTGTGGAAAAAATTATCGTATCATTAGCTCTTGGTCTATTTTCGCCGATAGCATGCATGTTCTTATAAAAATCGTGAAAAGCAGCATGCGGAACCCATGCTTCATCAAAATGTAAGGTATCAATATGGCCATTTAATACGTCTTTTATTATTTCAACGTTATATAAAATTCCGTCATACGTGCTTTGGGTAATGGTCAATATTTTTGGATCTTTACCACTATTTTCTTTCGGTCCTAGACAAAAATTTGCAATAGGATTCTGGTCAATTTTCTTTTGTATGTTCTCAGGGTGAAACTCTTCTAGTGGAATCGGACCAATAATACCTAGATTATTCCTCGTAGGCATTAAAAATACTGGGATTGCTCCCGTCATAATTATGGCATGTAGGACACTTTTATGACAGTTCCTATCAACGACCACAATATCCCCCGGAGCTACTGTCGCATGCCAAATTATCTTATTCGATGTTGATGTCCCGTTTGTTACAAAATAACTATGATCGGAGTTAAATATGCGAGCTGCATTTAATTCGGAGGCGGCAACAGGCCCTGTATGATCAAGTAATTGTCCTATTTCATCGACTGCATTACAAACGTCTGCCCGCAGCATATTTTCACCAAAAAATTGATGGAACATCTGGCCAACTGGTGATTTTAAAAAAGCAACACCACCAGAATGCCCGGGGCAATGCCAGGAATACGAACCATCTTGCGCATAATTTACAAGAGCTCTGAAAAATGGAGGGGGTAAAGAATCCATGTACGAACGAGCTTCTCTAATTATATGCCGGGCAACAAATTCTGGTGTATCCTCAAACATATGAATAAATCCATGCATCTCTCTTAAGACATCATTCGGGATATGTTTTGAAGTTCGAGTCTCACCGTATAAATAAATCGGTATTTCGTTGTTTCGAAATCTTATTGCCGAGATAAATGCCCTAATACTTTTCAAAGCGGCCTCCATCTCCTCAACAGATCCATCACCGAACTCCTCGTCATCTATTGACAAAATGAATGCTGATGCACGAGACTGCTGCTGAGCGAACTGAGTTAAATCGCCAAAACTGGTTAATCCTAGGACTTCCATCCCTTCATTTTCTAAAGCTTCCGCTAAAGCACGCACACCAAATCCGGAAGTGTTCTCAGAACGGAAATCTTCATCTATTATGATTACTGGAAATTTAAAGTTCATATAAGTGTAAAAGAAGTGCACTTTTAAAATACAGTAAATTCGATTGAATTTGCTTTTTTTTTTGCTATCCAGAGTGAACTTAGTTTATAATTAGCACTCTCAGCAATAGAGTGCTAATGAACCAAGGAAAAGCTTAATGAATAGTCTTACCAATGCTAGTTTATGTCCCAATCGAGATCTTAATGCTTACATAGCTACTGTTTATCAAATACCAATGCTTGGTAAAGAAGAGGAAAAACAGCTTGCTGAAAACCTATTTGAAAAAGGTGATCTTGAATCAGCCCAAAAACTTGTTTTAGCGCACCTAAGGGTAGTTGTGTCTGTATCAAGACAATATTTGAGTTATGGTCTTTCTCAAGCTGACATTATCCAGGAAGGAAATGTAGGGTTGATGAAAGCTGTTAGAAGGTTTAATCCTGCTAATGGAGCAAGGCTGTTTTCATTTGCAATTCACTGGATCAAAGCGGAGATTCACGAATTTATTCTACGAAACTGGAAGATTGTAAAAATTGCTACAACAAAAGCACAAAGAAAACTTTTTTTTAATTTACGATCTTTAAAAAGACAGCTCAATTGTTCAGATTCGCTTACCGAAGATCAAGTGGCTAAAATTGCCGAGACCCTGAAAGTAAAGAATAGTGATGTAGAGGAGATGAATATGCGTCTGTCTTATTCAGATTCATCAATCGACTTTCAGGAAGAAAATGGACTATCACAAAGTCTTAAAGCAAGCGGAGCAGACCCCTATGAAATTTTATCAAACGATCAGGAAAAGTTTAAAATTAAAAATACTGTCACAGAAGCGTTAAAGGAATTGGATAATCGAAGCAAACAAATTATAGAGGCGAGATGGCTTAAATTGAAAGAAGGTACAAAACCTAAAACGCTGAAAGAGCTAGCCGATGAGTTAGGAGTATCAGCAGAGCGGGTTCGGCAGATCGAAACTGCGGCGTTTAAAAAACTAAAAGAGAAATTAAGTGTTCATTGAATTTTATTTAGCTAAACAAAAATCTGCATAACAAGCTTATCAATGATAAGTCCAGAAAACACTAAACTGAGATAATAAATCGAATAACGGAATACGTATCTAGCGGACTTTTCCGAGTACTCAATATAAAGTTTCCAACAAAGGATGATAAAATAAATAGTTGCAACAGATGATACTATCAAGTAAAAATAGCTACTCATCCCTACCAAGACAGGCGATATAGCTACCGGAAGCAATAAAGAGGCATACAATAAAATTTGTAATCGAGTAAATTTGGATCCATGTGTAACTGGAAGCATTGGCAAACCTGTCCTCTTGTAATCATCCACCCTGTAAAGAGCAAGGGCCCAGAAGTGGGGAGGTGTCCATACGAAGATAATTAGAAATAAAAGCCACGCCTCAGGGCTCACACTTCCATTAACAGCAACCCATCCAAGAACTGGAGGCATGGCTCCAGACGCCCCTCCAATAACGATATTTTGAGGGGTCAGTGGTTTTAGAACTACAGTGTATAAAAATGCATACCCAGCAAATGTAGCCAAAGTGAGATATGCCGTAATACTGTTAACAAAGGTGATCAGCAACATGAAGCCACTAGCACCGAGCAATATAGCGAAAACTAACGTTTGGTTGGTTGTCAAATTTCCTGATGGCAGCGGACGCCAAGCTGTTCTTGCCATTTTTGCATCAATTTGTTTCTCAATAAGGCAATTAACAACAGCAGCAGCAGCGGAGAGCATCGCTATTCCAAGAGTAGCCCAGAAAAAAAGCTGCAACGAAAATGGTTGAGAAGCTTCAGTATTCCAGGCCATAAACATGCCAATCATCGCACAGAACACTATCAGCATATTTACTCTAGGTTTCGTTAGATTCAAAAACTGAAAAAAATTTCTGCTAGATGAATTAATTACTGAGGCCATAGCACTTACCCAATCCTAGATGCTTTCAAGAGCCGAGATAGATCTTTGTAAACTTTTTTGGGATCGGCACCAATTGGATATTTCATGATCAAGCGACCCAGAGGATCTACAATCCAAACTCCGACAAAGTAAGCGGGCTCAGCGTTGAAAGGTGTTTGATTAACATCAGTTTTAAACATCCAAAGACCATCAAACTCTCCTCTATCTGAGTCAGGTATAGATGAGTTTCCCTGGAAAGTAATCCACATGCGTTCTACCCGAAACCTATTTTTTCCGGTCATGAGCCTGACCTGTCTTGTTAAATAAAGATTATCTTTGCACCTCTCAGCGCACTTATCTCCTTGCGCAATATAAGCAAGAACCCATCGGCCTTTGAGAGCCTCCAAACTAGTGACAGAGTCAATTGAAGCACTTGTATCAATTAGCGCGCTCTCAGTGGTCGGCCGACTAATCTCCTCTATTGTGAAGGTATCGAATGTAATAGGAGGTTCTATTAACTCTCCATAATTTAACAGTTTAGAGGGTTTGAAGACGTAATACGTGAGCGTAGCAAGAACGACTGGGGCAGCGCAAACGGTCACTATTAACCAAAAGGTCAAATTTTTCTTAGTTTGAGTTTTTAACATTTATGTTTTTCCTACGTATCATTATCGCCAGACCAACGGATAGGAGGCCAAAAAAAACCCATTGTACAGCATATCCCAAATGTTTAAATTTTTCGTCGGCCTTTAGTTGGATTTCTGCTTTTTTTAACCCCGAATCAGATGGGATATTGTTTCGCCATAAAATAAAAGGGAGGGCTAGTTTACTTGAAAGTGACGTAGCTTCTTCAGCAAAAGTATTTAGTCGGTCCCAGGTTAGATTTTGCCAAAGAAAACCTTTTTTCATTATGTCTTCATTATTTGACAGCTCAATTCTCTGCATCAAATCTGTCTCTATTCGCCCACTTACAAGAGCAGTAGATATCTTAGTGGGTAAATAAAGCGAACCTTTTACAAACTCCTCATTATTTGAAATCTCACCTGGGGCTTTCTTTGCCCATCCACGATTGACCCATATGAAGTAATCTGAGCCTTCGAGAGCAAAAGCAGAAATGACATGCACTCCCGGGATACCATTGCTTTGCCTATTGTCGATGTATATTGTTGAGTCTGGCACCCACGCTCCATAAATGTTTACCGTATTACGTTTTAAAGTCTCAACTTTTTCTTTAGATAAGCTATCATAATCGTTAGAGCTTAAAGTTACAGGAAGCGCACCGCTCTGATTCGAATGGATTTTATACATATCCGCTTTAAATTGAGCCCTCGTTATCTGCCAATAAGCCAAAGAGAAACAAAGGGCGGATAAGATGTAGAAAACTAGGCTTTTATAATTGAAATTATTGATGTCCACTTAATCTATTTTTAAATGATAAAAATATTAATCCTCATAATATTCGGTCTAATTATCTACAACTTAGGCAAAGCTCTATTCAATCTGGTCAGCAGCAAGGGTAGTTCAAAAAATTTACTAAAAGGCCTGGCGCTACGAGTACTATTTTCTATTTTGCTTTTTTGTATGATTTTAATAGCTCATTTCGCCGGTCTCATAGACCCCACCGGTATATCTTTACCTAATCAGTAAACGCTGTGTACGTTTATTTTTTAATTACGTCCAATAAACCAAAACATATAGACCAAGCCAAACCACGTCAACAAAATGCCAGTACCAGGCTGCGCCCTCAAATGCAAAATGTTTCTCCGACGAAAAATGTCCCCTAGCGAGCCGTGCCCATACAACGAGAAGCATGATGGCTCCGACACAAACATGGAAACCATGAAATCCCGTCAATAAGAAAAACGTAGACCCATAAATGCCACTAGTGAGTTTTAAATTAAGATCAGCGTAAGCATGCATATACTCATAAGCCTGGAAGCCTAAGAATACAAATCCCAACACTACTGTAAGACCAAGCCACAAAAGGCAATTTCCCCGACTGTCCTCACGTAAATAATGATGTGCGATCGTTAAGGTAACTCCAGAGGAAAGAAGTAAAGCCGTATTTATTGTGGGGACCCAAAGGGGGCCCATAGTCCTAAATGGCTCAAAAGCACCACTCAATGGACCGGTGTTAGGCCATTGAGCACTAAAGTCTGGCCAAAGGAAAGACTGGTGATCCAGATCACCCAGCCAAGGCATTGCTATAATTCTGGCGTAAAACAGCGCTCCAAAAAATGCAGCAAAAAACATTATTTCACTGAAAATGAACCAACCCATGGACCATCTGAAGCTCAAATCTACCTTTGCTCCGTACTCACCCTTTTCTGACTCACTCGCAACTTGACCAAACCAACCAAAAAACATGTAAACCAAAACAATTAACCCAGCAATGAGAACAAAGTGGGAATTTGGCACAGCATTGACAAGCCCTGCAGCCCCAAAAAGCGTAAGTATCATCGATACGGAACCAACTGCTGGCCATTTGGATGGGGCAGGAATAAAGTAGGATGAATCTTTCACAGCAGTTGACATGATAATTTCCTCATTTTTTCTCTAAAATTTACGACGCATTCAATATGTGATCTGTTTCTTGTACTCTTACTCTTAAGTCACCTCGGTCAAGAACGAGTCCTTTGTTCGAGACACTCTGTATATGTTCATAATAATGATTGTTTGAAAGAAGTTCAAAAAATGTATAACTCATAGTTATGTTTGTTATATCTTCTGGTATCTCCCTATCAATAACAAAAGCCACGGGAAAGATCCTTGTTTCTCCAGCTTGCAAGACCTGTTGCTCAAAACAAAAGCACTCAAGCTTCTTAAGGTAAGCGCCTGCCTTTAATGGAGCATAACTAGGAATCGCCTGACCAGAAGACTTCATCGTAGAAGGATTCGTAACTTCAAACTCAACAACCACAAGTTCTCCTGGATGCACCATCACGGAGGATTTTTCGGCCTCAAAGGTCCAGGGACCATGCGTATTGGAGTCAAACTCTACGGTCACTTGTCTCGTATAATCAACCGCTGTAGCGTCAATCTCTTCAACTTTAACATCTGATTTCTCTTTCGCAGCCAGAATATTTATTCCAGTCGCCTCGCATATAGCGTCATAAAAAGGAATTAAGCTAAATCCGAAGCCAAACATTAGAAATGTTAAAACGACAAGCTTAAAGGATGTTAGTTTGTTGGTTCTTTTTTGGCTTTGCATAGTTATGATGGCACCAACACATATTTAGCAATTACGCCAAGAAAAAACACAAAAGCTATGGAGGCCAGAGTGAGACCAACCCTTAGGTTGGCCCCGCCTCTTTTCCCGTTTTGACCAGCAGTGTCCTTATCCATATTTTAAAAAACCCAATTCATTTAAAAAACCCAATTCAATTACCTACTTTACAGTTGGTGGAGTTTCAAATGTGTGAAAGGGAGCTGGTGAGGGAACAGTCCACTCCAACCCGTCATCGGCATCCCATGGATTATCCTTAGCTTTCTCACCACCGTTAATGCACTTAATAACGCAGTATAAAAATACTAATTGAGCGAATCCGAATCCAAATGCACCGATGGATGCTACAAGGTTAAAGTCCGCAAACTGCATAGGATAATCGGCGTAACGTCGAGGCATTCCTGCTAAACCTAAGAAGTGCATTGGAAAGAAAGTTACGTTAAAGAATATCATTGATAGCCAAAAGTGTAACTTACCTAGTCCCTCATCATACATATGTCCAGTCCATTTAGGTAACCAATAATACACTCCTGCGAACAGGGCAAACAGTGAGCCGGCTACCAATACGTAGTGGAAGTGTGCGACTACGTAATACGTATCATGTAACTGAATATCTAGCGGTGCAACTGAGAGTATGATTCCCGTCAACCCACCAATGGTAAACACAACAATAAAACCAATTGAAAACAACATAGGCGTTTCAAAAGTCATAGCACCTCTCCACATGGTAGCTAGCCAGTTAAAGATCTTCACTCCAGTAGGCACAGCTATCAGCATCGTTGCATACATGTAGAAAAGCTGCCCCGTTAAAGGCATGCCAGTAGTAAACATATGGTGGGCCCAAACAACAAAGGATAATATCGCTATCGATGCTGTTGCATAGACCATTGAACTATACCCGAAGAGCTTTTTCCGTGAAAAAGTTGGGATGATTTCGGAGACGATTCCGAATGCTGGAAGAATCATGATGTACACTTCAGGGTGCCCAAAGAACCAGAATATATGTTGGTACATCACTGGGTCACCACCTCCAGCTGCATTAAAAAATGCTGTTCCAAAATGCCTATCCGTGAGAATCATCGTGATAGCCCCGGCTAATACCGGCATAACAGCGATTAAAAGGTACGCAGTTATTAACCATGTCCAAACAAATAAAGGCATTTTCATTAGAGTCATGCCCGGAGCTCTCATATTTAAAATGGTCGTAACTATGTTGATACTGCCCATAATAGAAGAAGCACCTAGGATATGAACAGCAAAAATAGCTAGGTCCATCCCCATACCCATTTGAATAGATAATGGCGCATAAAGCGTCCATCCAGCTGCAGTAGCGCCTCCTGGAACAAAAAATGACGCAAGCAACAGTAAGGCTGCGGGAATCACAAGCCAAAAACTTAAATTGTTCATTCGTGCAAAAGCCATATCAGGAGCACCTATTTGCAATGGAACCAACCAATTCGCAAACCCTACAAATGCGGGCATTATAGCCCCAAAAACCATAATTAACCCGTGCATAGTGGTTAGTTGGTTAAATAACTCAGGTTGGACGTACTGTAACCCTGGTTGGAACAACTCAGTTCTAATTCCTAGCGCAAGTACACCACCAAGAAGCAACATACTGAAACTAAACCAAAGGTACATTGTGCCAATGTCTTTATGGTTGGTTGCAAATAACCAACGTCTCCAACCTGTGGGATGATGATCATGCGAGTCGTGTTGATCGGCATGATCCTGTGGTCCTAAAACTGCACTCATTTGACTTCCTCCTGACTACTCATTGAAATGGTCGCGGGCTTAGCAGTCGCGACATCGGTTTTCGATAAAACATCTGCATTCTCTGGCTCTGCAGAGCTAATTGATACTTTTTTGGTCTCACCAGCTAACTGCAATCCAACCCACTGGGAATACTCCTCATCTGACACAACCTTAACTTCGATAGGCATGAATGCATGGTCTTTTCCGCAAAGTTCAGAACATTGGCCGACATATGATCCAGTCTTCTCAGCCTTAAACCATGAATCGCGGACAAATCCAGGTATCGAGTCTTGTTTGACGCCGAGTGCCGGGACGGACCATGCATGAATAACATCATTCGCAGTTATAACTACTCTAACTTTCTTGTTTACTGGAACAACGAGAGGGTTATCGACTTCAAGTAAATAATCATTTGTTTTAGGAGCAGCATTTATTCTTTGTTCGTAGGGAGTTGTCAGAGTTGACAAGAACTTGATACCTTCCCCTTCCCCTTTTAGATACTCATAACCCCATTTCCACTGATAACCAGTAACTTTAATCGTCAGATCAGCGTTAGAGGTATCTTTTTGAGCCATTACAGCTGGCGTTGCATAAACACCAATGCCAACAACGATTAAAAACGGAATAACCGTCCAAAGCACTTCCACAGTATGATTGTCGGAAAAATTGGCGGGCTGATAACCTTTTGACTTTCGATGGGCGTACATTGAGTAAAACATTACACCAAAGACACCAACAAATATTATTAAACAAATGCCAAGTAACACGTAATGCATAAAATACAGGTCTCTGGCTAATGCAGTCACCGGCTCTCGTAGATTGTACCTGGTATTCAAATCGTTTGCGAATGCTGGCAAGGAGGAAACCAGAAAGGCGAAAATCACCCCAAGTGTTCCCATAAATGATCTTATAACAATTTCTTTTGCTTTTAACATATGTAGCCCTTTATTTCACCAAAAAATTTTTCTCTGCTCTTCAGGTCGACTAACTTCCCAACTCTGATAGCCTTCGCTCCCCAGCTAAACTCCACCAACTTCCCTCTTCCCGTCTCCGTCATCTTTGCCTTTGCGTGGAAACGAGGCAACCTCTGGGTTTCCCTCTTGCCAGCGGTTTCAAACTCAAACAAAATTTCCTTCTCAGTCAAAACAACCTTCTCAAAATCAGCCGCGTGTAACGAATAACAAAAAAATGCGATTACCAGAACCGCACATTCAGCCAAAACAAACAAAAACACAATCCAAAAACCCATGCTGGCCCATGCCAATCCAATCCCTAGTGAAATGATTCCAGCAAATCCCAAGCACATCCCAAATTGTCTGGGAGAGAGGACACAGTTTTTCTTTAATACCCAAGCCAAACTACACCTCAACGAAGTATATCATACGTCCGAACATTTCTTTCTAGTCAAGAATTCGCGATCTGGATAGTGTGCTAACGATACGACCTATTAACAATAGGGATAACCCTTGATTTCAATACTCCTTTTATGGATATTCAATACAACTACGTTGCTTAATCCCATCCCGCGACTCCTATATTCATTGCTCACTTTTAAAAAAAACAGGAAACTCACTTGTATCGACTGTCTCGCGACCGCGTTTGTTCCCTTTCTTCCCCTTCCATGCATGACCAGCTATCAATTCAATGTTTAACGCAATACTGCCGCTCCTGTCCTTGCATTGTTCAAAAGATTGCAGGATTATATTTTTTAAGGTCCGTCCTTGTGCCGCGCAATTCTTCTTAAATGCAGGCGACAAATACAAAAATCTCCTCATCTCCTCATAAGCTCTACCCGGATCAGAATATTTCAGAACAATATCGGATGAAGCCAAAATTGGGCTGTCAAAACCCAATTTAACGAGAATATCACCCAAATCATGTTTATCAACAGGCACTTCACAATTGGAGCCCTTTCCCAGACTCGATAACTTCTTATGAAAGTTTCGTAAAGTTCCCGGACCTAACGAGGCAAATGCAAACAATCCATCTTCACTTAAAACCCTCAAAACCTCTTTAAAAAAAAATTCTTTGTCCTCCACGGGAAGCATGGGCAAAGCGAGAACACAAGAAAAAAAACCTGTATTAAACGGTATCGTTTTATCGGAATTTAAATGAACAGACTGTTTATATAGGCCTTTTGTGAAGAGCATAGATTTTAGCCTGTGAACAGTATCTGTCTTTGTTCCACGGTAGGTATTTATTAGCTTATTCTGATTTGTTTCTGGAACCAACCCAAGGTTATAAGACTCTTTAAATTCCTTTGTTAACTTTGTAGTTGCAATCTGTTTTGAGATACTGGTTAAGCTCAAAAGCCTCCTCTTTTTAAAAAAGAGGTTCGAAATATGTTCCTCTAGAAAAGCTTTTTGTTCGCTATATACCGGATTTTCCTTTGAAAAAAAGAATTTATCTTTTCGAAGAAAATAGGGGGCCGAAGGACTTGAGCCATTTTCTAAAAACATAAAACTAAAAGACCAAAAAATAACATCTCATTCATCTGATGGCTCTCTTTTAAGAAGCGAGTTAAGCGCCTCTCTGGCATCTTTTTTCTTATCTAGTAAAAGGCAAACCTCTCGTGTTATCGGGAGAGAGACCTTTAATGCCTTCCCTAGGGACAAAAGTTTTGGTGCATTAGAAACACCTTCTGCGACTTGACCCAGGTTTAATAAGATTTCCTCCAAACTGCCTCCCGCAGCTATCTTCTTTCCAACTTTCCTGTTTCTTGATAACTCTCCCGTAGTTGTCAGAAATAAATCCCCCGCACCCGCTAAACCTAGGAATGTATCTTTCTCCGCTCCTAAAGCAACACCCAATCTTACCGTTTCCGCCATTCCTCTAGTGATCAATGATGCTCTAGCATTAAGGCCCAAACCCAACCCATCAGAAACCCCTGATGCTAAAGCCAGAACATTTTTCATCGCTCCAGATACTTCAACTCCAATATTGTCTGAAATTGCATAAACTCGCATCCCTTCACTGTTAAACACTATGGATAATTTTCTTGCCAGATTTATATCATCGCTGGAGCATGAAATTGCGAAGGGTAGGCCTCGAGCAACCTCATTCGCAAAACTTGGGCCTGAGAGAATGCAAACATCGTTCTTTGGAAAATACCGTTTGATGATTTCCGAAGGAAAATAGTTTTTACCCTCAAAAAAAACAATTCCTTTGCACAGAGAAACAAAAATTAGATTTTGTAGGTTAAACTGTCGAAGTTTTGAACATATTTGATAAAACGCTTTTGAGGGTGTGGCAAGAAGTAAGCACTTTATTGTGTCCTCTGGTTCATTCTTTAACCAACTAACAAGCCCTGCAAGATTTGAGGAGGCAGTTAAATTTTCAGACAACTGTATTCCTGGTAAATAGTCTTGATTGACCCTTGACCTATTAATTAACTTAGCCAACTCCTCAGATCTGCTCCAGAGCTTCACATTCGCCCCGGAGTCACTGGCAAGCCGTGAGCCGATAGCAGTTCCCCAGGCCCCAGCACCCAAAACCAATAGAGCAGCTTTCCTTTCAGCCATTAATCTTTCGCTGAGAATTACTCTGTCTAATAGCTCTAATTACTTACATTCTCGCTGCTTTTTTTTAGTTTTTCCTGATAGAAAAGTTCCCAGTTGATCTCGGTAAGATGCACTGGCGGAAAACTTGCTCTTTGTAAAGCGTCCGCAATATTTGCCCTCAAATACGGATAGACTATATTAGGACATGTGATACCTTTTAAAAGCTTTCTCTGTGAATCTTCGACATTTTTTATTTCAAAAATGCCTGCCTCCTCTCCTTCAATAAGAAATCCAACTTTTTCTCCTACTCGACAATTTACTGAACACTTTATGCTCACCTCAACCATGTTGTTATCTAATTCCTGTTCCTTAGAATCCACCTGGAATTCGAGTTTGGGCGGGGTGTTGTCCAAAAAAATTCCGGGAGCATGCGGGATCTCCACAGAGAGATCTTTTAAATACACTCGCTGTAGGTTAAACGAAGGGGCATTCGCCCCGTTTTCTGATTTTGAGGCGTTTTCCTCTGCCATATCTTGATTCCTTCCTTTATCCTTTATTTGCAGCTTGCGCCAAAGCCCGCAATCGATTAAAAAATTTACTTCTCGGTTGAACGAACTGGAAGTCCGGCTTCAATCCAGCTCTCAATTCCACCATCAAGGCAAAATACCTCTTCAAAACCATTGTCCCTAAGTAGTTTTCCAATAACCGACACTGTACTTGCCTTATTCCCTATCAAAATAATTGGTTTATTCTGGTTTTTTCTATCCTGAAACTTTTTTTTGTGTTTATCAAACTCTTCTCTTCTTTTAAGCAAAATAGAGGACGGAATACGCTCAGCCTGAGGAATCACACCACCCGACATATCATCATCCTCTCGTAAATCAATTAGGATGCCATTTTGCCGATTTAGCATAGTTGTCGCTTCTGCAGTACCCAGTCTTTTTACACCGATGTTTTTAGTTAGCAAAGGCCAGACAAGAAGACTCCCACTGATAAACGCAATGCTTATTAAAAGAATATTATCAAAAAAAAAATCCAAAAAATGCTCCGCCAAATAAACTGTTATTATAAACTCAAAAATGATATGTCTGTGTTACAAAATACCGTGAATTCAATTTACAAAACCCTAGATAACCCTAGTGTAATAATCATGAGACATGGCCAGAGCGTATGGAATGAAAAAAATCTATTTACTGGTTGGGAAGACGCCGATCTTACTGAAATAGGGAAGCTAGAGGCAAGGAAAGCCGGTCAATTATTGAAACAAATGAAAATGCGATTTGACAAAGCACATTGCTCTTTTCTCAGAAGGGCAATAAAAACTTTGTGGATTGTGCTGGATGAGCTTGAACAAGAATGGATTCCTGTTCAAAAAGATTGGCATTTAAATGAAAGACATTACGGCCAACTTACTGGCTTGAATAAGATCGTAATGGAAAAAAAACACGGTGCACTTACTGTAAAAAAATGGAGGAAGTCTTACGATTACAAGCCCGACTTGATAGACGAAGCCAATGCTAACTGGAATGGCTTAGACCAAAGGTACGCAGATTTAGAAAAAAGCCTAATTCCTAAAAGCGAAAGTTTGCGAGAAACTGTCTTTAGGGTAAAAAAATATTGGGACACGGAAATCTTGCAGGATTTAAAGTTGGGCAAAAGAATTATCATTTCTGCTCATGGAAATTCTATTAGGGCTTTACTAATGTATTTAGAAAAAATTTCTGCTGAAGAAATTGAAGAAGTAAATATCCCCAGAGCAACTCCTATAAAGCTTCAGCTTGACGAATCATTCCATGTTGTTTCACGAACTTTTTTAGCATAAAAAGAAACAAACAAAAAAAAATACTGTCTCTAGTTTATAAAACCTATATAATTGGGGACCTATGGCTTTTACCAGAGTAAATTTTAGATCTATTATCCTGATACTGATGGGCCTTATCGCAGGTCTGATTTTGAGTATCGGGTTGAACGTTTCCGCCGACAAGCCCTCGAGCGGCTTGCCCATTGATGACTTACGAAAATTTGCCAGTGTTTTTGGTACTATCAAAGCGAATTACGTTGATCGTGTAGAAGATAGTGATCTCATAAAGGGGGCGGTTAGTGGTATGCTTTCTGGCTTAGATCCTCATTCAAGTTATCTTGACCAGGAGGCATTTCGCGATTTACAAGTGGGAACTCAGGGGGAGTTTGGGGGTTTGGGCATAGAAGTCGGAGCTCAAGATGGCCTCATAAGAGTAGTGGCTCCAATCGAAGACACCCCCGCAGCTAGAGCAGGTATAAAGGCCGGAGATCTCATTACGAAAATTGACGACAAGGCTACTAAAGGCATGAGTTTAGGGGATGCCGTAAAGCTGATGAGGGGAAAGCCTAAAACCAAAATCAAACTTACCGTGTTGAGAGAAGGTGAAAACAGTCCTCTTTCTATCGAAATTATTAGGGACATCATCCAAGTTACAAGCGTCAGGTCGAAACTCGTCGAAAATGATATTGGATTTTTGAGAATATCTCAGTTTCAAGAAAAAACAGTTGGTGGTGTGGTTAAGAACTTCAACAAATTGGTTGAGACTGCAAAGACCAATAATACGCAGCTAAAAGGCCTGGTTTTAGATCTACGAAACGACCCAGGAGGACTGTTAAATGCTGCGGTTGGAGTATCGGCCGCATTCCTTAAAACGGGGGTTAAAGTCGTATACACTAATGGCCGGCAGCCTGATTCAGTGAAAGAATTTTTTGCCCGTCCTGAGGATTACGCCCGAGCCTCTAACGATCCCTTAACAGCTTTGAGTCCATTAGCTAAAAATTTACCCATGGTAGTTTTGATCAATGGTGGATCGGCGTCTGCATCCGAAATAGTTGCAGGAGCTCTACAAGATCATAAGCGAGCTAAAGTACTCGGCACTCAGTCTTTTGGTAAAGGTTCGGTTCAAACTATACTCCCTCTTTCTAACAGCACAGCAATTAAGTTAACTACCGCTAGGTACTTCACCCCTTTAGGGCAAAAGATTCAGGCAAAAGGTATTAAACCCGATTTCTGGGTTGAGGAGACAGAATCAGGGGATGTTTTTGATCGGAATAGAGTGCGTGAAGCAGATCTTTCCAGGCACTTAGATTCCGGAAAAAAATCCACCAATGTAAAGAAAAACGATGACGAGTCAAACGACTCAGTGAAGGCATTGAAGGATCCAATCGAATTTGGCTCAGATAGAGACTTTCAACTTAAGCAGGCTATCAATTTGTTGAGAGGGCTTCCGGTAAAAACAGACGACGTGCCAGAAAAATTTTCCTAGCAACCGGCTTTCGCGCTAAAAAAAGTTAATGGTTGATGAGCACGTCCTTTTACGAAACAGTAGGCATCTACTTCTAAACGAGTTCAATGAAAACTCAATTGAGTTCCTGTTAGAATCACGTATACTTATTGTCGGGGCAGGAGGTTTAGGGTGTCCGGCAGCATTGTATTTAGCAACCGCTGGGGTTAAAAAGATAAGATGGGTTGATCCAGATAAGGTTGATATCAGCAATCTTCCTCGTCAGATATTATTTAGTGAAAATGACTTAAATGTTCCCAAAGTTATTGTTGGCAAAAGGATACTTAAAAAGATTGTTCCAACATTAGATGTAGATGCTATCGAAGAGATAGCCGACGAAACCAACTTAAGTAAACTAAGTTCAGGCTGTAACATTGTTTTAGACTGTACAGACCGGTTTAAAACTCGTCACGTTATCAATAAGTTTTGCGTAAAAAATAAAATTCCACTTGTTATAGGGTCAGCTGTAGGCTGGTCCGGTCAGCTTATGGTAGTGAACTCGTTAAAACGAAACACAGCTTGTTACGCTTGTGTATTCGAAGAGAACCAAGAATTCACAGACGATCCATGCGGTGCATTTGGTATTTTCAGTCCGCTAGTGGGTACTGTAGGCCTGCTGCAAGCAGGAGAGGCAATTAAAACATTATTAAAAATCAATCAAACAACTGGAAAGCTACTTTTGCTCAACGCACTTTCATTAAACTTTGATCGAATAAATTTGACCAAAAACACAAACTGTAATGTTTGTTCATAGGTCAATAAATCAGAAAAGGCGCAGGTAATTAATAAATTTTTCCTGATACTCTTACAAGATCTTTTATCGTTGACACCATAAAATCAACGTACCTTGGCCGATTAGAAATTTGCTTAGTATGAACTGGCCCTTTGTTAAAGTATTCGCGCATCCAAACTGTTTTAAAGCCCATATTTTTTGCTGTTCTCAAATTCGCCAGGGTGTCGTCAACCAGGATATGATGGTTTTTTTTTGCTCCCGTCTTGTCTAATATACGTTGCCACAATAGTCTCGCAGGTTTGCACCGCAATTGACTATTTATCCACATACCTTCTAAAGCACAGATTTCATCAAAATATTTCTGTAATCCGTTTTTCTTCAAAACTTCGACAGCATAATTTTTAGGAGAATTAGTTACAACATATTTTTTACCAATCAAACTACCCAAGATTCTCCCTACGTAGGGCTTGAACTTAATATAATGTTCAAAACATGGTAAGTGATGAGAAAAACTAAGAAATGGTTGAAACGAAACACCGTGGCGTTCTTGCATCCCTCTTGCTGTAGTACCGTACCTTTTCCAATATTCAACTCGCAATATGTTTGCTTCTTCAAAACCAATTGACAACTCACTTTGTATGAATGATGTCATGCGGGAATTTATAGTTGACATAACCTTCCCTCCTGAGAAGAAAAGTGTGTCATCTAAATCAATCAACCATACAAATTTACTGTTAGTTTTTTTTAAATACACGCAATCAGCCCTGAATCATTGTACCGATTCCACTGTCTGTTAAAACCTCGAGAAGAAGACTATTTTCAACGCGTCCGTCGATGATGTGAACTGCTTCTACACCGAGTTCCGATGCTCGCAGCGCAGCTTGAACTTTTGGTATCATCCCTTCACTGATAGCTTTTTTTTTAATCAAATCTTTTATGGTCGAACCATTCATCTCTGGAATTAGGTTCCCTTCTCCATCTAATACTCCAATCGTATTAGTCATAAGGATTAACTTTTCTGCCTTTAGGTGTTCTGCCAACTTTCCAGCTACTACATCGGCATTTATATTGTATGTTTCACCTCCTTCACCGGATGCAATAGGCGCAATTACTGGTACAAAATTATCACCCATAAGTGTGAGCAATAAATCTGTATTAACACTATCAACATCTCCAACCAGCCCAAAATCGACAGAAACATTATTCTCAATTCTTTTTGCTCTTTTTTTTCTAGCCTTGATTAAATTACCATCTTGACAAGTTAAACCAACAGCTTTCCCTCCCGATTGGTTTATTAATTCAACTACTTCTTTGTTCACATTACCTGCCAACACCATTTCAACAACATCTAATGTTTCTGAGTCTGTAATCCTGGTCCCTTCAAAAAAATTCACAGGTATTCCTAATTTTTTTAAATGTTTCTCTATATGAGGACCACCCCCATGAACAACTAAGACCTTTATGCCCACGGAATTTAGCCATGTAACATCATGAGCGAATGACAAAATTAAATTTTTATCCGTTAGGGCACTACCTCCGAGTTTTACAACTACAACCTTGTTGTTAAATTTTTTAATGTAAGGAAGAGCCTGAGATAAGACAGTAGCTTTTCTTTTTGCAGTTATCGAAGAGTTAGCACCATCATGTAGAGGATGGTTCTTACTGACGGATTCCAATTTCTAAATATCTCCAAATTGTTTTTGACGTTTTTCTCTTCGCTGTTGAGCCTCTAGAGAAAGTGTAGCTGTTGGCCTAGCCAATAGTCTTTCCAGACCAATTTCTTCTCCAGTTTCCAAACAATATCCATACTCCTTTTTATCTATTCTTAAGATTGCTTCTTGTATTTTTTTAAGAAGTTTTCGCTCTCTATCTCTGGTTCGTAATTCAAGAGAGTGCTCCTCTTCTATGCTTGCTCTGTCAGCCGGATCTGGAACAAGAGATGTTCTACGCAAATGCTCTGTTGTCTCATCAGCATTTTGCAAAAGCTCATTGGCTAATAACTCTAACCTGTTTTTAAAAAACTTAAGCTGACTCTCGCTCATATAATTATTCGGAGAATCTCGAAGTAACTCATTTTCTGTAAGAATTTTATCTTTTCTTTTCATTTACTACGACCAGGCATAACCGCCCATTTTTTAAACATTAATGATAATCTAATTCAAATATAGAGACTAGCATTGTTTGAGAATTCAATGCATTCTGTAGCTATTTTTTTTTCTTCGCTCTGGGATGGCTTTTATCGTAAACGTCGGATAGAAATTGGTAATCTAACTTTGTGTAAATTTGAGTGCTTGTAACATTGGCATGTCCCAGAAGCTCTTGAACTGCCCGCAAGTTTTTACTTGATTGTAAGATATGACTGGCGAATGAATGCCTCAACATATGTGGAGTAATAGATAATCTCGAGCTTGACTGCAGTGAATGAATACTAAATCGTCTTTGAACGCCTCTAACCGACAATCTTTTTCCAAACCTATTAACGAAAAGAGGAATGCTCTTCCTGGTGTAATCGCCTTTTTCAAATAAAACTTGCTCTCTATATTGTAACCAAACCTCAATTGCATCCTTTGCTTTCTCTCCGATTGGTAGCCTACGCCATTTTGCACCTTTTCCGAGAACTTCAACCTCCATTTTGTCGAGGCTCAAACTGCCCAAACTTTTTTTTCCGGCGGGTTCGTCGATACTTACCAACTCAGAAACCCTAACTCCGGATGAATATGCTAACTCAAAAAGCGCTACGTCTCTGCAATCAATCCATGATTTTATTGATTTCTTCCTTTGTAAAAAGAACGAATCAATCTCATCCACAGAGAGTGCTTTCGGAAGTAAATTAGGTAAACGGGGACCCTTTATGTGACTTAGGCTTATCTTGAGTTTAGGGTCCTTCGCGACTACTTCCAACCACGAAAACCACTTTCGCAATGTCGATAGGTGACGGCTCAGTGATCTATCGGATAGTCCGGTTCTTCTGAGTTCCGCTATGTACTCAAGCACAAAGCCCTCTGTAAAAACTTTCTCGCCGGACAGACTTTTCTTGCTGTGACTATACGCAAGAAAACGGCTTAAATCACTCTTGATGGCTCTAATAGTGTTTTCGGAACCTGACCGATAATCACTCATGAAACTCTTAAGGTATTCATCAACTAATTCATTAGAACGATTGTCAAGTCTAGCCAAAGCGTTTATTTTTCTAAAATTATAGAGGATGAAAATTCAGCTATGATGCTCAAAAAATATGTTCCTAGGTTCTCATCAAACCTCTTGGTCTCTGTCGACGCCAAAACCAATACGCCCTGCACATTTCCTCCATTGGTTCTCCTCAATGGCAAAACTGCCATGCCAGCGTATTCCGCTCCAGAACTCCTTACGTAGCTAAATTTACCTCTCTTAATAAACTTTTTCCAATATACTATCTCGCTGTTAGAACTTGTAATCAAAGATGCCTTTAACTTTTTTATAGTGCAAGATAGCTCTGAATCCCTACAACGAGATTTTTTCTTCGATGCAAGCTCTTTGAAGTCCTTTAAATCTTTAAGTAAAAGTATAGAAACAATATCCAAGTTAAAACTTTCACGGGTTATTTTGAGAAAACTCGAAATATCTTTTTTCTTGGAGGTATAAAATACAATGTTTAAAACCCACTCAAAAATTTTATTCAGTGTTTCATGGTTTCGTGTAGCAATTTCTTTGAGTGAGTCGAGCTCTTTTCTATTTTCTTCCAACGATTTTCGCAGTAATCCATTCTGCCTTTCAAGTAATGACACAGAACCTCGAGTATTTGGATGAGATAACTTAAGGAGACATAATAAGTCTTCATTTCTGAGAAAAAAATCTTTTTCACTTAGCAAAAATTCTCTGACTTTTTTCTCCTCAATCGAGCTTTTCACATTAATCTCTATTTCAATAACGTTGGTTTGTCTTACACATAAAACTCTCCATCGAAAACTGTGGTTGCTGGGCCCGACAATAGGACGGGAGACAATAGGTCACCATCCCACTTAACAAACAATGAACCCTGTCGCATTTTAACCTCTATGGGTTCATTTGCCGATAAAAATCTATTCAAAATCCCCGACACTACTGCCGCACAGGCACCACTTCCACATGCCTCAGTCTCTCCCACTCCCCTCTCAAAAACGCGCATCGACAACGCCTTTCTGCTTTCTTTTTTACAAAATTCTATGTTTACGCCATTACTAAAGGCTTTCGTAGCATTTATCATCGCAAATATGTGATTTAGGCTGAGGTTTTCATCAAACGCTTCCCAACAAATCCCATGGGGATTACCCATAGAAACTAACTGAAGATTCGTCGAGAAATCTTCAGTTAGCTTTATCTCATAAGAAGGGTGCGTCCCTTTTCCAATCTTTTTGGAGACAGTTGTATCAAGTCCCACATCATCTGGCTGAGTACCGTGAATCTTTAAACTTACGATAAAATCCTTATTATTTTTCGAATGGACAGAAAACTCATTTTTCCTGGCTACCAATATCAGATTATTATTTGTCCAAAAACCCTTATCAAATAGAAATTTTTTAACGCATCTCGCTCCGTTTCCGCACTGCTCAACTTCTCCGCCATCTGCGTTAAAGATTTTGTACTGAAACTTTTCCTCGGAATTATCTAATTTTTTGACAAGTAAAATTTGGTCAGCCCCGATTCCTTTTTTCCTATCAGCCATTCTCCTAACATGGCTGTCTTTAAAATCAAATATTTCAGAAATTTCCGGAATTTCATAGATTACTATGAAATCATTTCCCAAACTCTGCATTTTAGAAAACTTAATTTTATTCATAAATCATCTACAAAATCACTACTTAGGCATTTTGAATCTATCGTATCCCCACAAATATTCCTCAGGATATTCATAAATAAGCTGCTCTATTTTCCTATTTAATTCTATTAAACTTTCGTTTTCGTCTGTACTTTTATCAAATTTTTGGTTCCAAATTTCCGCCGAAAACTTCCATCCTTTTGAACTTTTAACACAGCTAACCCATGCTATCGGAGCAGATGTAAGTTTTGCAAGTCGAATTACTAAAGTATTGGTGTATGCCAGCTTTGCAAAAAAAGGAGTCCACTTCCCTGCTCCACGATCAGGAACTTGGTCAGGCAAAATACCTATACAATTCCCACTTTTTAAAAATTTTATTAATGATTTCACACCGGAATAATTAGTTTTTACCATGCTCACGTTTTGGAAATCTCTAAAGTAAACTAATAATTCATTTAAGTCATCGCGTTTTGGAGGACGATACATTACTGTTAAAGGCATAAATTTACCAACGACTCTTGGGGCTAACTCAAAAGATCCTAAGTGCGGTGTTAAAAAAATAAGTCCTTTTCCTAGTTTGATTGTTTCTCGAATTAAATCAACACCTTTTGTTTCAACTAACGATGTTATATCCGACTGTGTCCATATCTTTGTTGTTTCAAAAAAAATCTGTCCAGAATTTCCAACAGCTTTTAGGATAGAACATTTGTCCATCCTACCCGTTTCGTCGGCTTTTTTGGCCTGAAGCCAATTATCTTCAAAATGCTTACGATATCTTTTTGACAAAACCCACATCAACAAACCAAAACCTTTACCGAACCATCTTAAAACCGGCAACGGTAATACTCCAAAAAATTTGAAACTAATTTTAATGACGGCTATAGTGATGTTTTTCAAATTATAATAATTAAAAGACGTTCCCTTGTTATCTTACAACCAAAAAAGGTAAAAAATGGCAGATTCGTACCTATTTACTTCTGAATCGGTTTCAGAAGGACACCCAGATAAAGTATCAGACCAAATCTCTGATAACATTCTTGACGCTATTCTTGAACAAGATCCAAACGCAAGAGTCGCGGCTGAAACACTATGTAACACTGGACTAGTTTTACTTGCTGGCGAAATTACCACTACAGCGGATGTTGATTATATTCGCATTGCCAGGAATACACTTAAACAAATTGGATATGACAATACCGAATTCGGAATTGACTACAAAGGTACATCTGTTTTAGTAGCATACGATGAGCAGAGTGGTGATATCGCTCAAGGAGTTGATAAAGATGCCACTGAGGATTCTGCTGATCAAGGTGCAGGTGATCAAGGTTTAATGTTTGGATATGCATGTAGCGAAACTAAAAATCTAATGCCAATTGCTATAGATACAGCTCATCAACTTGTCTTGAAACAAGCATATTTAAGAAAAAACAATAAGGTGGACTGGTTAAGACCAGATGCAAAATCACAGGTAACAATAAAATATGATAATGGAGCCCCTGTTGCAATTGATACAGTTGTATTATCGACCCAGCATGCACCAGAAGTTGAACAAAAAATGTTAGAGGAATATGTAATTGAGGAGGTAATAAAACCTTGCTTGCCGAGACACTTGTCGACAGAAAATGTAACTTATCTTGTTAACCCTACTGGACGATTCGTTGTAGGAGGACCGCAAGGTGACTGTGGTCTTACCGGACGCAAAATTATTGTTGATACATATGGTGGGGCGGCTCCACACGGAGGTGGTGCGTTCTCAGGTAAGGACCCATCTAAAGTTGATAGGTCGGCAGCATATGCGGCTAGATATGTTGCAAAAAATATAGTAAGTGCCGGTTTGTCAGAAAAGTGTCTAGTCCAACTAAGTTATGCAATCGGAGTGGCAAATCCCACTTCCATACACGTTTCCACTATGGGAACTGGAGTAGTGTCGGATTCATTAATTGAAGACGCGGTAAGAAAAATCTTCGACTTACGTCCTAGAGGAATTATTACCATGCTAGATTTACTGAAACCAATCTACGGAAAGACAGCAGCATATGGTCACTTTGGAAGGGAAGAGAAAGGCTTTAATTGGGAATTAACTGACAAACAAGAAAAATTAAAGGAATTTTGCCTTTAAATTATTAAGGAATTATTGAGATATTCCGACCTTCTACTTGTAGTAACTCGTTTATGTTTAATGTTTACAATGTTCCCGTTTAAGGGTAGAATGCGAGGTTGACTAAGGAGCGCTGCGAGATGAAACTCCCAGGCTTAGTCAAAAAAAACGTGGATATAACGGCGCTCATCTTCATATAGGAGGTGTTATGAGTGCTGTTTTAAATAGCAATAAAAAGAGTGATTACGTCATAGCTGACCTATCCCTAGCTGGTTGGGGCAGGAAAGAAATTAGCATAGCGGAGACTGAAATGCCTGGCTTAATGGCAATACGCAGAGAGTTTTCCGCTAGTAAACCTCTTGCAGGCGCCCGAATTTCAGGGTCCCTACACATGACTATACAAACTGCCGTTCTTATCGAAACATTAACAGATCTAGGGGCTGAAGTTAGATGGGCTTCTTGTAATGTTTTTTCAACTCAGGACCATGCTGCAGCGGCTATAGCGGAAACCGGAGTTCCAGTATTCGCAAAAAAGGGAGAATCACTCACGGAATATTGGACTTATACGCATAAAATATTCGAGTGGGACAACGATCAGACTAGTAACATGATTCTTGATGATGGCGGAGACGCGACCATGTTACTGCATCTAGGCTCAAAAGCTGCAAAGGATATTGGTGTTCTTTCGAGCCCTGGCAACGAAGAAGAGGAGGCTTTGTTTGAATCTATAAAGAAAAAATTAGAAATTGACCCAGAATTCTATGACAGAAATTTAAAGACCGTGATTGGCGTAACAGAAGAGACAACCACGGGTGTTTTGCGCCTAAATGAAATGTCTGCTGAAGGAAGTCTTGCCTTTAAAGCTATAAACGTTAACGACTCAGTAACAAAAAGCAAGTTCGATAACCTCTACGGTTGCAGGGAATCTCTTGTCGACGGTATTAAGAGGGCAACTGATGTTATGATTGCGGGTAAAGTGGCGGTAGTTTGCGGTTATGGCGACGTTGGAAAGGGTTCCGCACAAGCATTGAAGGCTCTCTCTGCACAAGTTTGGGTTACTGAAGTTGACCCTATCTGTGCGCTTCAAGCAGCTATGGAGGGCTACAAAGTAGTAACTATGGAATATGCTGCTGATAAAGCTGACATTTTTGTTACCGCAACGGGAAACAAATCAGTAATCGGCAGAAAACACATCGAAGCGATGAAAAACGAAGCCATCGTTTGTAATATTGGCCATTTTGACAATGAGATTGACGTGAGCGATTTAGAAGATTTACAGTGGGAAGAAATTAAGCCTCAGGTGGATCATGTAATCTTTCCAGATGGTAAAAGAGTAATATTATTAGCTAAAGGTAGGCTTGTTAACTTAGGTTGTGCGACAGGGCATCCAAGTTATGTGATGAGTTCTTCTTTTGCTAACCAGGTCCTGGCTCAAATAGAGCTATTTTGTAATCCAGACAGGTATGCTTCAGGCAAAGTTTACGTTTTACCTAAGCATCTGGATGAAAAAGTTGCTCGTTTGCATCTAGAATCTATTGGGGCGGAGCTAACTGAGTTATCCCAGGATCAGGCCGCTTACATCGGAGTAGAGGTTTCTGGTCCATACAAGGCTGAGGCTTACAGATATTAATGTTGGAATTAAGCGTGGAGTTCTTTCCCCCAAAAACGGGGGAAGGAATATCTAGGTTTAACAAGGCAGCGGACGAACTTGTCCCTGTTGGCTTCGGCTTTGCGTCTGTTACTTATGGCGCAGGAGGTTCCACCAGGGAAGGTACCCTAACTGCTGCGAGAGAGTTAAAAAAAAGGTTTAAAGAAGGAGTACCCCATGTTTCTTGTTACGGGTCTGACAAAGCATCGATCTTCGAATTACTAAAAACTTATTCAAATGATGGGTTCTCCAGGCTAGTAGTTTTGCGGGGAGATCTACCATCGGGATACGGTGGTCTGGGGGAATTCAAAAATGCAGTTGACCTTGTCCGATTTGTCAGGCGAGAGTTTGGAGACCAATTTAAAATAGAAGTTGCTGCATACCCTGAAAAGCACCCTCAATCCACCAGTTTCGAACAAGATATCGACTATTTCGTTGAAAAAGTAAACGCCGGAGCAGATGGAGCAATAACTCAGTATTTTTATAATTCGGACGCCTATTTTTCATTTGTGGATGAGGTTCAATCGCGTGGAGTAAGTGTTCCAATTGTTCCAGGTATTATGCCAATCACTAACTTTAGCCAACTTGCAAGGTTTTCCGACTCTTGTGGGTCTGAGATTCCGAAGTGGATAAAGCATCGCTTATCTGATTTTGGTGACGATAGAGTAAAAATTTATAATTTCGGAATAAACGTTGTAACCAGATTGTGCAAGGACTTAATAAGAGCTGGGTGTCCAGGGTTACATTTTTATTCAATGAATCAATCTGAACCAATAATCGATATTTTATCTGGGATTGAGTTCACTACAGATGGATAAAATTATTGTTAGTGTAGGCTTATTTTTTTTTTTAAACCTTACGACAATACAGACTAGTAACTCCTCCAGTTCGGACGTTGATCACTTAAACAACATTATAAACCAAAAGCAGTTTAACAAACTGGAAAAACTAAAAGGAAAGCTTGAATCAGATGTCTTAACCCGATGGGTGCATTATGAGACTTTACTTCATTCAATTACTAGGAATCCTGACACTCCATTAGTAGAAAAAAAGTTACACGAATTCATCAAAGAAAACCCAGACCACCAGTTTTCAGAAAAGTTGATCAAAAGTTACTTAAACAAGCTAGATAAAATTGTTCGAAGTTCTGAGCACTTAAAAAATAAGGTAATGAATCTTCCAAACGCTAGTTTCAAAGACACTGTTACGTCAGTGACCTGTCTAAAAAATACTGGATTGGAAATCGATCCGGAGAAGTTCCAGAGACTTGTAGTAGAAAACGAGACATCCACAGGATGCCAGTGGCTAATAAAAGAATGGCTATCAAAAAAAAAATTGGGATCAAGATTTTATATTGACCGAGCGAGATATGCTGCGAACAGCGGAGACTTAAAGTTTTCTCTACAAATCCTCGATCTCCTGAAGAGAAGATTTGATAAGAACGTCGTTAAAGCCAATGAATCACTTGTTTTGAAAATTATCCATAAATCTAGGCGAAATAGTCGGGGAGCATACAGATTATTCAAGAACAATGAAAAAAAATTTAGTAGCCAACAAAAATCTTATTTGCTCCTTCAATTAGGGACGGCATTTTTTGGCATCACACACTCAAAATCCTGGAATCTTTTAATTCAAGGACTTGATTCAGTCGCACAACACCCCTCTAGCACCTTAGAGATTGTTGCTAGAATGGCCCTAAGAAAAGGAGATTTTAAAATATTCCACCAGGCATACACAAGCTTTCCAGACGAAACGAAAAAAAAGGATAACTGGAAGTATTGGGGGGCAGTAAGATCGTATAAAAAAGGTCAATTTAGTAAGGCAAAAGAACAATTTCATGATCTAACGGATAAGCAGAATTTTTACGCCTATCTCGCTAATTACCAGGTAAATAAAAGTAAAGAGTACAAGACCACCAATCGTTCTTTCGTCTTAACCAACCCCGTACTGAGCGAAAATAATATTTCTTGGGCAAAAAATGATCACCTCAAGGACATTCTAAAGTTATTTAAGTCGCAAACTTTTTCCATAGCACTTCCCGAGTGGAGGTTTTTTATTAAAGACTTCTCAACTCAAGAACTGTTGAGTTTGGCATCGTATTTATCGGATATACAAATATATGATCGGAGTATTTCAGCAGCAATTTACAGTCAGGCAAATATAGGGTTCAAGTTAAGATATCCCCTTGTGTATAAGGATGCTGTCATTAAAGCTTGCAAAGGAAATAAGGTTCCTCCATGGCTAGTGATGGGATTGATTAGACAAGAGTCACGATTTAACAAAGAAATTAAATCATCCGCTGGCGCAATTGGATTAATGCAAATCCTGCCTAAGACAGCTTTGGAAACATACAACAAAAATCAAAGTGAACTAGATCTAACTAGTTCAACTCAAAATATTTATATAGGAACAAAATATTTAAATAAGCTCTTAAATCAATTTAATAGCTCTATTCCTCTTAGTTTAGCTGCTTATAATGCAGGGCCTTCTAGGGCAAAGAAATGGCATGCAAATTTCAGCAAATACAATACAAGTCCTGCTATGTTTATTGAATCAATCCCCTTTAAAGAGACAAGGGAGTATGTCCAAACGGTCATTATTAGTAGCGCAATCTACGAAGAACTATTTGCAGATATAATGTTGGAGAGAAGAATTGAAAAAAAGAATATTATTTTAAATGTTAGTGAAATTTTAAGTAAACTTTAACTATAAGAGCCAACAATGCTAAACGATAACAGAAAAACCATTTCAATTATTGGCGGGAGCGGGTTTATCGGAAAAGCTCTTGCAACATCTCTCTCAAACAATGGCTTCTTAGTCAATGTCTTGACAACGAAACGGATAAACGCCAGACCAATTTGGATGCTCTCTAACTTAAATGTTTTTGAGTTCACTAATGACCAGATTAGTATTAGCAAAGCTATTCAAGGTAGCGATATTGTTGTTAATTTAGTCGGCCGACTACATTCAAAAAAGGGGTACCCATGGGGAAAGGATTTTGATGAGGCGCATGTCAAACTAGTACAGAATATGGTTATGGCATGTAACGATCAAAATATTAAAGAGATAATACATATAAGTGCATTAGGAGTATCAGAACATGCTCCGTCTGAATATCTAAGATCAAAATATGCTGCCGAAAAACTTTTCGAAGAATTCAAAGGCAACTCAGTCATATTGCGTCCTTCGGTTGTATTTGGGCCAGGAGATTCATTTTTGAACCTTTTTGCAAAACTACAGAAGTACTCTCCAATAATGCCAATGGCATTGACAAAGACGCAATTTCAACCCATTTATATAAACGATCTTATTGAAATAATTTTAAGATGCATCAACATGATTAAAACGAAAAAAATTGATACTTATGAATGTGTTGGGCCCGAAATCTTTACACTGTATGAGATTATTAAGTTTTCAGGGATTTATTCGGGAAGAAAAGCGATGGTTATTCCACTACCGAAATTTATAGGACTAATCCAGGCGTTTATTCTGGAAAAAATGCCTGGTCCGACGTTGATGTCAAGAGACAATATAGCTTCAATGAGTGTTCCTTCGATTGCAACAAAAAATAAGGAGTTAATTTTCAAACTGGAATATCCCACCAGTATCCACAAAGTTGCCCCTAAATTTCTCTCAAAGCGTAAATAGAGTGGAAGATCTGGTCGGCTTGTGCCCTAAAAAAGCAGACGATTCTTTTTTCAGGACACTTCCTGAAACTGTCAGTATCTATTGCGTAGGCGGGGCTGTAAGAGACTTTCTACTTGGTAAAAGTTTTTCAGATAAAGATTTTGTTCTTGTTGGAGCAGACTTAGACTATTTTAAGAAAAAAGGACTAAAGACCGTTGGGAAAAATTTCCCAGTGTTTTTGCATCCAAAAACCAATGAAGAACTGGCATTGGCTAGAAAGGAAAGGAAGTGTGGAGTTGGCTATAAAGGATTCGTATTTTTTACAGGCAAAGAAGTTTCCTTAAAAGAAGATTTGGGACGGAGAGATTTTACTATAAATGCTATGGCTGTAGACGAGTGCGGAAACTTACACGATCCATTTGGAGGAAGGAAAGATTTATCTAATAAAACAATAAAGCATATAAGTCCGGCTTTCGTAGAAGACCCGCTCAGAGTAATACGATTAGGTCGATTTCTTGCTCAACTTACTGAGTTTAACGTTCATAAGGATACATATGAGTTATGTAAAGAGATTGTCAAAAGCAAGGAAATATTAGCCCTATCAAAAGAACGAATTTGGACTGAAATTTCAAAAGGTTTTGGAGGCCCTAAGCCTATTAATATGATCAATTTTCTTTTAGATTGCGGCGCATGGAAGGAAATTACAGGATCTTCTCACTTCAGTACAGACCTCCACTTATTTCTTGAAAGTGTTAAAACGAATAAAATCTCACTTGAATGGATAGTGGCTAACATATTCCAAAATGAGGACTTAGAAAATGTTCATTGTACTTTTCCAAAGGCAGTTCACACTGCAATAAATGTATTGAAAAGAACAAAAGTCTGTCGCAAAAATTATGTTGACACGCACAACATGTACAATGATAAGTATGGCCTCATTTTAGATATTTTCGAGACAGCAAACCTATTTAGAAACCCTAAAAATCTAGCTGATTTTCTGGGTGTTTCTTTTTACAAACACCCAGAACAAAAAAAAATTTTAACTAGTTGTTTCGAATTTCTATCGCAGGTTTCGTTAAAATCGGTAATTGATTCAAATTATAAAACAATAGAAATAAAATCAGCAATTAGGGAATATCGAATAGAAAAATTACAAGAATTTATGCTTACGAAGAATTTTTCTTGAAAACATGACAAAAAAGAAATGATTGCCCCATTTCATTGTCTGATAAAAGTTTTTGCAAATTGCCAACCTCCTCTATCATCTGGTGACTTTTACACAAAAAATCTTGATTTCGAGCAAATTGATCTAAAACTCCCGAATCAATCAACCAAGCAGCCTGGCTCTTTAATTTAAAGTGACAATCATGTTGGTCCAAAAAAAATTCCGATAACTGCGAAAAGTCTACTAAGTATGTTAAATCCTGACCACCAACGTTCTTAAGGCATTCATTCAGTTTTGAAATCTGAGTATGCTTAAAGAATGCCGTAACATTACTTTCAACTCGATGATCGCTATCTAACTCATATCGTTCTAAACCATAGTCCGAAAGAATCAATTCACCATAATTAAGTTTACTCATCAAAATTTTTAACCAGCGCTCTGTATGAGGACAAATATCTAACATCCTAGGAGTTGTCCAAAAGTGACCATTTTGCCTTGCTTGATTTTTACGGTGTAATACCTTTTCTATTAATTGATCATCAGGTAAACGATTTTGAAATTCTAAATCGCCTTCATCGTTAATTTTTATGCCGAGTTCTAAAATTTCATCGTTAGGTTGCCACAGGGCAATTTTAACCGGAAAAGAATCAATAATTTCATTTGCAATTACCAACCCGTTAATAGGCTCAATATCAGTATTGGTAGCAAACTCTTCAGAATCAACTTCAACAAGCTTCCACTTTAGAATCTTATTAGCTCTAAGATAAAGAGATTCATTGTATTGCTTCAGAATATCTGTGATTTTAGTTTTTTGAAATTCAATAAAACTCTGGCTTATTTCTAGCATTTCATATTTTTTTGGTAGTATATCTTGATCAAAAAGCTCAATAAGAATTTTAGCCGCCAATTCTCCATTACCAGGGCCATATTCTCTAATTGTGAATACTTCCTTATCAATGTTGCGTGTTTCACTAATGATTCTTGCGTAACTGTTTGCATATGCCTTAGCCATCCAATGGCCCAAAGATGCAGACGTTACATAGTCGCCAGATGATCCGAAAGGCAATCCAGCCAAACTATCCTTCTTCCTCATATAATAACTGTCGTCATTGCCATATAGGCATTCGAACATAAAGCTATCAAAAGGGATCCACCCTCCTTTTTTTTTAATAAAATTCTTTAAATTTTGTAAAACCATATTGTTTGTAAATTTTTACATGTAAACTAAAAATAATGAATAAAACATGCGTCATAACTGGAGGAGCGAAACGGATTGGAAAAGAGTTGTGTAGAAAGCTCGCGGCCAGTGGATGGAATATTGTAATCCACTATAATCAATCACATCAAGAAGCAAAAGAGTTGAAAGCAGAAATTGTAAAATTAGGCGTTAAAGCAAAAATCGTTAAAGCTAGTTTCCCTTTGGATAATGAGAAGGAATACGGAAAGATTCTCGAGGAAATCTTTTCTGAATTAGGCTCAGTGGATTTATTAGTGAATAATGCCTCAGAATTTCAATATGATTGTCCAAAGTCGGTCTCAAATAAGAATTTAATTTCCGCTTATAATTGCAATTGTGTTACCCCCGTATTGTTTACTAAGGCCCTATTTGACATAAATAAAAACCATTCCAAAAAATCATTGGTGATAAATATTTTAGACCAAAAAATCTCAAACCCTAATCCCGATTTTTTCTCGTACACTCTTTCTAAATATGCTTTATATCAGGCAACGAAACTGATGGCCCTTGAAATGGCCTCGACGCTTAGGATTGTTTCAATTTCGCCCGGAATTACTTTACAGTCAGAGCACCAGAGTAAAATAAATTTCGACCACGGACACAAGAAAACTCCACTTGGACGCTCAAGCCTTCCTGAAGATATAGCCAGCGCTGTTATTTGGTTAGAGGCGAATCCTGCGATTACCGGTATAGATTTAATTGTTGACGGAGGACAACACCTTGCCCCTTCAAATAGAGACGTGATGTTTACAGTTTAATGAGCCTAATTAATCATCCAAAGCTTTCAAATCATTTGTGCATATTCTTTGATAAATTAGAATTTCAAACTTCTATTGGGATTCATGAGCATGAGATGCAGAAAAAACAATCAGTAATAATTTGTATCGAAATGTATTTCCCGCTATCATCGGCATCTCCTAAAGAAGACTCTATAAGTGAAGTCCTTGATTATGACACTATTAGAAAAGGCATAAAGAAAATTGTTAACAGGCAACACTTTTATCTCCAGGAAACGCTCATAAATGAAATTTCTAGTTTTTGTATAAAACAAAAAAATGTGACAGCTGCAAGAATAAAAATCGCCAAGAAGAATGCTTACGAAAATTGTGATGCTGTAGGGATTGAACTTGTGTCATGGAAATAATTTCGTTATGTAACGCATTGTTCAAAAGTAGAACACTAAACTCTAGAGGTAGTACAAGGTACTTCAAGAAATTCTATGATATTGAATACAAATGGACATATAATTAGCTACTACTAAAGTGAGAAATGTCCATAATGACGATACTTGAGGATAATTTAATTAAAACAAAGTACCCGGGTAAAACTTTTGCGTAGTCCGGTTAGTGTACTGTATTAGTTCTTCGAAAAAATATTTTTTAACTTTCATAATTAACGTTGCTTCATGTCAAATATTTTAAGAATATGTAAAATCTTATGGGTGTTTAGAAGTTTTAACCTTGCTGATTTTACGGGTACAAATTCACCTTTGGTTATCAAAATTATTATATTTCTTCTTAGCATACTTAATGGAAATAAATACAAACAATTCTCCAAGGAGAAAAGGCTCAGAATAGCCTTGGAAAATCTCGGTCCTCTGTTTGTTAAATTTGGGCAACTACTATCAACCAGACGAGATATCCTTTACGATAAATTGGCTGACGAACTAGCTTTTCTTCAAGATAAAGTAAAGCCTTTTTCTGGAGAAATTGCTGTATCAATTATTGAAAAATCCTTCAAACAAAAATTAAATGATCTATTCTCCGAATTCTCATTGACTCCTATAGCGAGTGCTTCAGTTGCGCAAGTCCATTTGGCAAAACTCAAAAAGAATAATAACTCTGTTGCTGTTAAAGTCCTTAGACCGAATGTATTGCAGAATATTGAACGTGACTTGAAGTTACTATATCTTGTCGCCAAACTTATTAAGTTTTTTGTGCCCGGGGCGAAGCGACTAAGGCCGATTGAGGTTGTCTCTGAATTCGATACTTATCTTCATGATGAAGTGGATCTATTGTATGAAGCGGGGAATGCATCGAAAATAAAGAGAAACTTCGCAAAAAGTTCTATTTTGAAAATCCCGGAGATGGTGTGGGAGCTTTGTTCATCAGAAGTGATTGTAATGGAAAGAGTTGATGGCATTCCAATCAACCAAATTGAGTTGTTAAAAAAGTCTAATATTGATCTAATACAGCTTTCTCATGATGGTGTTGAAATATTTTTCACGCAAGTATTTAGAGACGGATTTTTTCACGCTGATATGCATCCAGGAAATATTCTCATCGGAAAAAAAGGAACTTATTTCGGAAAATATATAGCGTTAGACTTTGGAATAGTTGGAAGTTTGACAGATTATGACAAAAATTATTTGGCCAGAAATTTTTTAGCTTTTTTTAGAAGAGACTATAGGAAGGTGGCACAGTTACATATAGACTCTGGTTGGGTACCTGCGAACACACGAGTAGAATCTTTGGAATCAGCTATTAGAACTGTTTGCGAGCCGTATTTTGACAAACCATTAAAAGAAATTTCTCTCGGGCAAGTTTTACTTAGGCTATTTCAGGCATCAAAGAAGTTTAATGTAATAATACAGCCCCAGCTGGTACTCCTACAGAAAACTCTTTTAAACATTGAAGGGTTAGGAAGACAGTTGAACCCTGATTTAGACCTATGGGTGACAGCGAAACCGTTTTTAGAACGCTGGATGAGTGAGCAAATTGGGTTTTCTGCGTTTAAAAATCAAATTTTGAAAGAGTCGGAAAACTGGGCTTCAGAATTGCCAAAAATACCTAAACTTGGTTTTGAATTAGTCGACCAGCTAAAAAAATATAACCAGTTGGAAAAAGAGAAGATTCTTGAGCTCAACGAGCTGCATAAAGATTTAAAATATTGGATTAAAGCAAATACTGTGTTTCATTTATTGATAATTCTTATTTTTATTGGCCTTATCATCTCTTTTAATTATGGTGCTTAACTTTATTTTTTTATATATTCTGTTATCCGTTCTGATCGGACTGTACTTTTCAAGAAAAACAAAAACTGCTGATGACTTTATCAGGGCTGGTAGGAATCTTCCATTCTTAATAGTTTTTGCCATGGTTTTTGCAACATGGTTTGGTGCTGAAACGGTTCTTGGTATTTCAGCCACGTTTTTGGAGGAAGGCCTCATCGGACTAGCCTCTGATCCATTTGGAGCAGCAGCCTGTCTAATCATTTTCGGTTTATTTTTTGCAAAGAAACTCTACCGGATGAACTTGCTCACCCTGGGTGATTTCTTTCGCAAAAAGTATAACAGGCACATTGAGCTAACAATTTCGGCACTTATTATTATTTCTTATTTGGGGTGGATTGCTGCACAGATAACTGCCTTAGGTTTAGTTTTTTCCTTGCTTTCCAATGACAGCATTTCCAATACAAATGGGATTCTATTGGGCGCTTTTATTGTTCTTTGTTACACAATAGTTGGTGGGATGTGGTCCATCGCTGTGACGACATTTCTCCAGATGATTGTAATTGTTGTTGGTTTGGTGCTTGCCACAGCAGAAACAACGAGTCTTGCTGGAGGTATTGGAGCTGTCATTGCCAAAGCCGATTTAGATGGGAAACTGCTTTTCTTACCCTCTATAGATTCGTTAGAATTCCTTCTTTGGATCGCCGCTTTCTTAACCATGGCTCTGGGTTCTATTCCACAACAAGATGTTTTTCAACGTGCGAATGCGGCACAGAATGCTAGCATTGCCTCTGTGGCGACTACGTTCGGAGGCATCTTCTACTTGATTTTCGCTTCGGTGCCCCTTCTTTTGGCATATACTTCATTTATCATTGACCCCCTCGAAACTTCCAAATTAATGGAAATTGATTCTCAACTAGTCCTGCCAAGTTTGATTTTAAATCACACGTCAAGTTGGCTGCAGATTATTTTTTTCGGCTCTCTTGTGAGCGTGATATTGAGTACAGCATCGGGAACCTTATTGGCACCATCAGTTTTATTTACGCAAAATATCGTGAGCTATTTTAGTAAAAAGCTCGAACCACATCAGCTTATGATGGCGACCCGAATCACTATATTTGTGTTCATTATTATAGTGTGTATGTACTCAATTTCATCTAATAACACAATCCACACTATGGTAGAGAATGCCTACAGAGTAACCCTTGCCGGTGCATTTACACCACTTGTTGCAGGCTTATTCTGGAAACGGGCAAACAGTTCTGGCGCAGGTTTAGCAATAGTGTTGGGAGTCACATCGTGGTTAGCTCTTGAATTATTAGAGTTGAATTTGCCTATTGAACCTCAACTAATAGGCCTTATTCTGAGTATAGTTGGAATGATTCTGGGGTCTGTTTTTTTGGCTAAATCAAGCGTGCGCGAATGAATATCGTAATATTGGCAGCAGGTATGGGAAGGCGCATGAAAAGTGCTCTTCCCAAGGTCCTCCATCAAATTTGTGGCAAGCCGATGATCTGCCATGTATTTGAAGCTATTGCTCCATTTAAGGAATCAGATATTATTGTTGTTGTTCCTCCAAATGGGACAGAGATCGAGAACACGGTTCGCCAATTCGCACACACAAAACTAAAACCTAAGTTTGCAATTCAAGAAAAACCCTTAGGAACTGGTGACGCTTTGAGATCCGCAGTTCCTCTCTTAAAAATTAACAAACCAACTCTTATCCTATTCGGCGATGTTCCTCTCCTCTCTAACCAATCATTGAAGCGATTTGCTAAAAATTTTGCAAAAAACTCATGTTTTAGAATCTTAACCACAAAAATAGAGAAACCAAAAGGCTATGGAAGAATTATAAGAAATATTCGGAAGGAAATCTTATCAATCAGGGAAGAAGCTGACGCTTCTACAAAAGAGAGGAGAATAATGGAAATATTTGCTGGGCCAATGCTAATAAATACGAAAGTTCTGAAAGGGCTAATCCAAGAGATAAAACAAAACAACAAACAAAATGAGTTTTATCTTACCGACCTAGTGGCGAAAGCTGTAAAAAATAACCTTGCAATTAGTTCATTAGAACTTGAGGATTCTCAGGAAATTCTTGGAGTAAACACAATTAAACAGAAATTAGAAGCGGAAGTAATATTGAGCCAAAAGAAAATTGAATTCTATTTAGAAAAAGGGTTGCAAATAAAAGACCCCAATAATTTTAATCTTCGAGGAGATATCAAATTCAAAGCTAATGTAAGTATTGACACGGGATGTGTTTTTGACGGAGAAATTAACCTTGGTAAAAATGTAGAAATCGGACCTTATACAATTCTTAAAAACGTCAATATCGAGGATAATGTTCGAGTCGATGCATTTAGTGTTATCGAAGAAAGTGAAATAAAAAAGAATAGTACTGTTGGGCCTTTCGCCAGATTAAGAAATGGAGTAGTAGTCGGGGAGAATTGTCGTGTTGGTAATTTTGTTGAGATAAAAAATAGCGTTATTGGAAGTAGCACCAAGGCGAGCCACTTATCTTATATCGGTGACGCAGAAATTGGAAAAGATGTAAACATCGGCGCTGGTGCTATAACCTGTAACTACGACGGAAAAGATAAACACAAAACCACGATCGAAGATAATGTTTTTGTAGGATCTAATACTAGTTTGGTAGCTCCAATAAAAATCAAGAAAGGCGCTACAATCGGAGCTGGCAGTTGCATCACAATTGATGCTCCGGCTAAAAGCTTAAATGTTGGACGTGCAAAGCAGACTACCATAAAAAATTGGAAAAAAAATTAGACTATGTGCGGGATTATTGCAGGAATTAAGAAAGGCAATATCGTACAGGATTTAATTGGATGCCTAAAAAAATTAGAATATCGAGGTTACGATTCTGCAGGACTTGCATGCTTTGAAAATAGCAAGATAGAAAGATACAGATCTGTAGGAAGGGTCTCCGAGTTAGAAAAAATTGTAGATACAAAATATTCTAATATTGGGATTGCTCATACAAGATGGGCTACCCATGGAAAAGTAAATGAATTAAATGCACATCCTCATCTATCCATAAAAGATGGTTTTTCAGTTTGCGTAATTCATAATGGAATTATAGAGAACTACAAAGAGCTGAAAGCGAAACTCATAAAACATGGATATTCTTTTGAATCCCAAACCGATTCAGAGGTCCTCGCACATTTGCTTCACTTAGAGAGAAAAAAATTCTCCTCATTAAAAGAAGCTTTAAATTCTGTTAGAAAAAAACTAATAGGAGCTTATGCATTAGTCGCAATTTGCGATAAGGATCCTAATACTATCTCAGGTACAAAGAGTTCTTCCTCTCTCGTATTGGGAATGGATAGGGTAAGCCATCAATATTTTTTATCATCTGATCCGAATTCCCTATCTGGCATTTCGACGCATATTGTATTTATAGAAGAGTTAGAACTCGTCTGTTTAAACGGATCTGAGTTTACGATATATGATGAGAACCTCAACAAAATTAATAGAGATTTGACTAAATTAGATATTGCTGGCGATAAGGTTTCCTGTGGTGAGCATACAAGCTTCATGCAAAAAGAAATTTATGAACAACCAAACGCCATCGCAATGACCTTGGAAAATTTTTTTGATGAAAACTCTTTAACCCCTATTCTTTTTGGCAACGATGCGCCAAAAATCTTTGAAGAAGTAGAACAAATTATCATAATTGCGTGTGGCACTAGCTATCATGCAGGATTAGTAGCAAAATATTGGATAGAGGAGTTAGCCAAAGTGCATGTCTCCGTGGAGATCGCTAGTGAGTTTAGGTACAGAAAAAGTGTTCTCAAAGACAAAACTCTTATGATTGGTATCTCTCAATCAGGAGAAACTGCTGATACGCTTGCGGCTTTGAAGCTAGCCAGAAAGTTAGGACTAGAGTGGATTTTTGGAATCTGTAATGTACAGGAATCAACTCTTATCCGGATATGCAACTTATCGTTTATCACCCGGGCGGGCCTTGAAATTGGTGTGGCTTCGACTAAAGCATTTACAACACAACTTGCATCGCTATTTGTATTTGCGCTTACACTCGCTAAAACGAAAAATCATATAAATATCCAAAACGAACGGAAATTTTTAAAGCAGCTCAGACATTTGCCTAATGCAGTCGCATCGATACTCAATGAAGAGATAAGTATAAAAAACTGGATCAAATATTTTGAAAACAAACAGAATGTGTTGTTCCTGGGACGGGGTATTCATTATCCTATTGCCATGGAAGGAGCACTTAAACTTAAGGAAATTAGCTATATTCATGCTGAAGCTTATGCTGCCGGGGAGTTAAAGCATGGTCCCCTAGCTCTGATCGATGAAAACATGCCCATTATTGCTATTGCACCAAACGATGACCTGGTAAATAAACTGAAAAATAATCTTGAGGAAGTTAAGGCTCGCGGGGGCAAAT
Source organism: Burkholderiaceae bacterium (assembly GCA_004214155.1). Classification (GTDB taxonomy): domain Bacteria; phylum Pseudomonadota; class Gammaproteobacteria; order Burkholderiales; family Burkholderiaceae_A; genus UBA7377. The sequence continues at coordinate 80,631 of SGYQ01000003.1, read as the reverse complement.
TATTTATAATTGCTGACCAGGGTTTCGAGTTGCAGGAAGGCTCTTGTACAAAAATAATTACTCTAGGAGATCACGCAGGTTTTCTTTCCCCAATACTACACGTAATTCCTTTGCAACTACTGGCATACCACGTGGCCAGCTCGAAAGGTAATGATGTAGATAAACCGAGAAATTTAGCAAAAAGTGTTACTGTAGAGTAGGTTAAGATGTCTACTTTTCTCAGAAAATCAGTTTGAAATTTTTAGCAAGAGTTGAAAGTAACAATCTTCTATTTTTGACATAGAGTTCAGTAATTGATGAAAAGATGTGATATTTCCGGAAGCAAACTAATCAGAGATGAATACATCGAACCCTATAAATACATCGAAGTAAATGAAAAAACCCTAAAAGTATATGCTGTATTCTCAAAAGAATGTTCTTATTATTATCTTGCTAAACTTTATGAAAGTTCAAATCATTTTTTTTTAGTTTTAGAATCTAAGCAAGGTGCTCGTAAAAAATATGAAGCGTTAAATTCTTTTTCAGGATGCAAAGAAGGACTAGAACAAACTATTGATGTTATGTACGGACTTTCAGATGAAGATGAAAGTTATAGAGGATTGAAAAGAATTAAGTGATCAACATAAATATTGCTAATGACAAAATTGTCTATGTGAATGAGAAGATGAAATCGAAAAGTTACGCTAGTTATAAAAAACTGACAATAAAAAAAGTATGAAAAAGTTCGAAAGAGCAGAATTTATAATGGAGCATTTAGAAATGATATACCCGAATACACCTATCCCACTAAATCATAATAGCATTTTTGAACTCCTGATAGCAGTTCTTCTTAGCGCACAGTGTACCGATGAACGAGTCAATAAAGTCACTCCACACTTATTTAAACTCGCTAAAAGACCTGCTGAAATGCAAGGAGTTAAAAGAGAGCATATATACAAAATCATACGACCTTGTGGATTAGCTCCCAAAAAATCTGAGGCGATAAGTACTTTGTCAAAAATTCTAGTTGAACAATACAACTCCGAAGTTCCCAGCAATTTTAAAGACCTAGAGTCACTCCCAGGAGTTGGCCACAAAACGGCAAGTGTAGTAATGTCACAAGGTTTTGGTTACCCTGCTTTTCCCGTGGATACGCATATTCATCGCTTAGCACAAAGATGGGGTTTGACAAAAGGAAAAAATGTTGTACAAACTGAAAGAGATCTGAAAAATGTTTTTCCAGAAAATGCCTGGAACAAGCTTCACTTACAAATAATTTTTTATGGTAGAGAGTTTTGCACTGCTCGAGGATGTGATGGAACCGTTTGTACTATTTGCAAAACATGTTACCCCAAAAGGAAAAACCCAAAGAAGGTGAATAAATGAGCAAAACGTTGCTAATAATTTTAGGGAATCAATTATTCAATCCCACGTTTTTGAAGAAAATTAAGTTTGATTTTATCTTCATGGCTGAAGACTATGAACTTTGTTCTTATGTTAAACACCACAAATTGAAAATACTGATGTTTTTACTATCCATGAGAGAGTATTGTGTCGAGCTCCGTCAGAACAATCATAAGGTAATTTATGAATCTTTAGACGACGATTCCTTTAGAGAAAAATATGAAAATAAATTGAGTGGCCTCATTAAAACGCAAAGAATAGAAAAATTAGTTTTTTTTGAAATAGAAGATAAATTTTTTGAAGCAAGGATCAATAAATTTGCAACAGAAAACGAGTTAACAGTAGAGATTCTTCCTTCTCCCATGTTTTTGTTTTCCAGGGAGGATTTCAAAACATTTGCAAATGGAAAGAACAAACTTCTTATGGGAAAATATTATCAGGAAAAGCGCAAACAACTCGGTATTCTTCTGGACGAGGAAAAAAAACCAGTAGGTGGGAAGTGGTCTTTTGACGAAGAAAACAGGAAGAAACTGCCAAAAACAATTGAGATTCCAGCTTTGTTGAAGTTAAAACAACTGGATTATGAAGAAAAGTTAAAGAATCAGATCGAGACTATTTTTCATAAGCACCCAGGAAGTACGGACAATCGATGGATGCCAGTATCTAGAAAAGATGTGAAGCGTTGGCTAAACGATTTCCTAAAAACTAAATTTAAGGATTTTGGGCCATACGAGGATTCCATCAGCTCGGAACACAATTTTATATTCCATTCTGCTTTAAGTCCTATGCTTAATAACGGGCTCTTAACTCCGAGTGAACTAATATGTGAATTAGAGAAATATATTGATAAGGTTCCAATAAATTCTTATGAAGGACTTGTTAGGCAGGTCATCGGATGGCGAGAATTTATAAGGGGAATATATCAAGAAAAAAGTGATTTGCAGGAGACAAGTAATTTTTTTGGTCACTCTCGAAAATTAAAACAAAGTTGGTATGATGGAACTACTCAGATAATACCGCTCGATGATGCAATTAGATTCACACAAAATTTTGGATACACGCATCACATAAATAGACTGATGATAATTGGAAACATAATGAACCTATGTGGAATTGATCCTCGTGAAATCTACAAATGGTTTATGGAGATGTTTGTTGACTCATCTGATTGGGTAATGACGGCAAATGTCTTTGGTATGGCAACATTTGCCGATGGGGGATTGATGGCGACTAAACCTTATATTTGCGGATCAAACTATATTGTAAAGATGAGTGATTATAAAAAAGGGCCATGGTGTGACATTGTGGATGGATTATACTGGAACTTTATCGAGAAGAATCAAAAGTTTCTTCAAAAAAATCCTCGATTGTCACTAATGGTAGGTGCTCTTAACAGGATGGACCGAATGAAGAGAAAGCATATAGACGATCGTGCAAAAGAGTTTATTGAAGAGAACTGTCGCTAAGACTTTATCTCATATGCTTGTTGGTAAAAAACACGGAATAAAAAAAAGCTTAAGAGATTTAATATTGAAACAAAAAATTTGCACAATTGATATTATGACTAATGGTATAGGTCTTTATGAGATCACTGACAATATTACTACGACTGTCGATGAATTAAAATTTAATAATGCACTTATTAATCTCTCAATACCACATACCTCTTGTTCCTTACTGATCCAAGAAAATGCATCTCCTGCTGTTCGAAATGATTTGATATCGTTTTATAAAAAAATCGCACCAATGGACAAAAACCGTTACGAACATGATATTGAGGGCATTGATGATATGCCCGCACATATAAAAACATCTCTCACTCAAACAAATCTAACTTTAAGTATCATTGACAAAAAGCTTATGCTTGGGAAGTGGCAGGGAATCTTTTTGTTTGAACATAGAATAGCTAATCAGGTAAGGAAAGTTGTTATACATATGATGGGTGACGATTCGTAACCTCACTGAATTTTTTTAACTTCTTTTCTGATGGCATATAGCAGAAGTATTCCAGGGATCGAGGAAGCGAAGGAAAATAAAAAAAATATAGGCCAATCAAAATTAAAAGCGATTTCACCGGCTAAGGGACCTACAAAAACTCGTCCAATAGAAGCTAATGCCGACAGGAGGGCAAACTGAGTAGCTGTATATTTTTTATTACATAGCACCATAAGGAGTGCGACAAAGGCTGCCGTCCCCATCCCCCCGGAAAGATTTTCAAGAATTATGACGATCGCCATATCGGTAAGATCAGGATTGCCAATTGAGAGCCACCAAAATCCAAGGTTTGTAATTGCCTGTAAACACCCAAACCAAAACAAGCATTTGAGCAAGCTAGCTTTTGAGAGAATCCAACCCCCTAATATACCGCCGAATAAAACTGCGAATAATCCTACTCCTTTACTTACGGCGCCGACCTCAGCTGGTGTAAATCCAGCTCCTCGAATAAGAAAAGCAGTTGATAGAGACAATGCGAACGCATCTCCTAACTTATATAAGATAATGGTCACCAAGATCAGGATAGCGCTTGTTCTAGAAAAAAATTCTTTAAAAGGTTCTTTAAAAGCTTCTTTGAGAGATTTTGGTGAGGTATTGGTCTTCTCCTCAGGGCATAGAAAGACAAACATCGCAAGAACAAACACAACACAACCAAATAAGAAATAAACACCAGAGAATCCAAAATATAATTCAGCAATAACTAGAGCTAATGCTCCCGATGCAATCATTGCAAACCGGTATCCGATGACAGACCATCCAGCGCCATATCCCATAATTTTTTTAGGCAAAATTTCAGTCCGCCATGCATCAAAGACTACGTCAAAACTAGAGGAAAAAAAGGCTAACAAGATTGCAAGAATGGCTATAAATACCAATGCATATTTATTCGAAAAATCAATGAGTGAAAATAAAAACAATGTAATCGACATAGCAAAAAGAAAAAAAATTAACCACCCCCTTCTTCTAGATGTCTTCCCTATCGGCATTTGATAGCGATCGAGTATAGGAGCCCAAAAAAACTTATATGTGTATGGAAGTCCAACGAGACTTAACCAACCAAGGATACGAAGATCAACTCCCTCAACAGTCAACCATGCCTGCAACGTACCTGCAGATAGAGCCAATGGTAGACCACTTGCAAAACCTAAAAATGTAGTAAAGAATAAAAGCTTGCCATTAGTTCCGTCGAAAAATAATTTTTTTTGTATATTCATGGACATCAAGTCTACAACAAACATCATGCAAAATAAAAAATTACTAAGGTTTTGTTTTGTTACCTCTTGTCTTTTTCTGATGGCAGGTTGCGCAACAACAAACGGCCCAAAACGGCTATCTGGCCCTGAAGATGCCGTCGAGGTAAAAAGTACCTCAAATATGAGGCATATCATACCTTCAAAAGATCTCATCATTGCCGCCGAAAAAGAATATGAAAAAATCAAAGCTGCGGCTGAGAAACAAGAAAAACTTGCATCGAATGATGATCCCCTTTTAATAAAACTGGAAAATATTTTAGAAAGAATTCAACCGAATGCTACCTTGTGGAACCCTGATGCTCTGGAATGGGATTGGGAAGTGATTTTAATTAAGGGCAAGCAGCTGAATGCGTTCTGTATACCAGGAGGTAAAATTGCTTTTTTCAGCGGTATTGTAGAAGAGCTAGAGCTAACTGACGATGAAATTGCTATGATAATGGGTCACGAAATGGCGCACGCGTTAAGAGAACATGCGAGAGCCAGAATAGCTTTAGCCCAATTAACAGACTTGGGCGCAGAAATTTTATCTGCGACTCTTGGTCTAGGTCGAAGTGAGCAAAGGATAATTGGTTTTGGACGACAGTTATTAGGTCTTAGATTTTCCAGAGAAGATGAGAACGATGCAGATGTGGTTGGGTTAGATTTAGCAGCACGCTCTGGTTTTAATCCATACGCTGGAATTTCACTTTGGAAAAAAATGATGAAAGCAAACAAAGGCGGTCCGCCAGAGTGGCTATCGACTCACCCCTCAGGAGATAGTAGGATTGATGAAATGGAGAAAACATTACCGAAAGTGGCACCTCTTTACGAGGAAACTATAAATCATAAAGAGCAATAAGTGGGGCATGGTCTGATAGCTTTGGCTCTTTTTCAACCCAAATGTTTTTACATGAACTAGCAAGTTCTACTGTAGCAATCTGATAATCGATTCTCCATCCAACATTGTTTTCACGGGCTCTACCTCTTTGACTCCACCATGTAAATTCAACATCTTCCGGCCGTATTTGCCTGAAAACGTCTTTCCACCCTTCATCAAGAGCATCAGAGAGCCACTTTCTTTCCTCGGGCAAAAACCCTGAATTCTTTTTATTTTGTTTATAGTTTTTTAAATCAATTTCCTTGTGAGCAATATTACAATCTCCGCATATAAGAAACTGTCTACCAGATAAGGTCCGTTCCTCACTCCAACTGCGTAAAGTTTTTTTTAAATCCGACAAAAAACGATATTTCGATTCTTGTCGAATTTCCGATGCCGACCCAGAGGGGAAATAGATACTAATTAACGAAAAACGAGGGGCAGAATCATAAAAGTTATCAAAATCTATTCTTAAAACTCGGCCCTCATCATCGAACTCTGTAACGTTAATACCAGCAACAATATTTGTCGGTTTTTTCTTTGAAAAGATTGCCACACCAGCATAACCGGGTTTCTTTGAAAAAAAATAAGTTCCCCCTAATGGTAAATCTACCAGATCTATATTAAAGTAACTCAACTCCAAATCTTTTTCTTGCGCTCTCACCTCCTGAATACATACATAATCGGGATTCTGTGAAACGATCCATTGAAATAGTCCTTTTTTTTTTGCTGCTCTGATACCATTAACGTTTAGAGTTATGACTTTTACTTTTTTTACTTTTTGCATAGAAATTGAACCCCCCATTTACTGTTTAAGATGAATAGTGACAATGATCGTAATTTCCTTGAATTTGTATTATCTAGCAATGTTTTAAGCTTCGGCAAATTTAAAACTAAGGCGGGAAGAGACTCTCCATATTTTTTCAACACAGGAAAATTCTCAAATGGAAAACTTCTTGCTACGCTGGCTGACTTCTACGCAAAAAAAATTATTTATATTATTAAACACCATAAATTAAGTATTGACTGTTTATACGGTCCTGCTTATAAGGGAATACCACTTGTTAGTGCCATTACTGTCACCTTATATCATTATAGTCTCAATCTTGAAATCGCTTACGATAGAAAAGAAGAAAAAACTCATGGTGAGGGAGGGCAAATAGTAGGTGACGTTAATGGTAAAAATGTTTTGATTATTGACGATGTAATTTCAGCAGGGTTGTCTTCTAAAAGAGCTATTGAATTTGTCAGAAAACAGAACGGCAATGTCTCTGGAATATTAGTTGCTCTGGATAGAATGGAACGAGGAGAAAGTAGTGACTCTGAGAACTTCAAAAACACGACTGAGGAGATCATGGCAATGACGGGCGTTCCCGTGTTCTCCCTTGCAGATTTATCGGACTTAAAAAACTGCGGACGGATAGACAGCGATAATGCAAAACAGATTGATCTTTACATTCAAAAATACGGATCTTGCGTAAAATAAATTAAATCTTTGCTATTGCATCAATTATTTTATTCTTCACAGATTGTGCGTTCGCTCTTCCTTTTGAAGCCTTCATTACTTGGCCTACAAGAGCATTCAGGGCTTTCTCTTTACCAGACTTAAATTCAAAAATCATTTTTTCATTATTATTCAAAATACCAGTAATTAACTCTTCAAGTAGGTTGCCATCTTCAATCTCAGTTAGATTATGTTTCTTGACTAGATCATCGATATTTTCATCTTCACTTTGCCAAACTAAGTCAAAAAGTTTTGTAGCAGTCTGGTTCGATAGGGAGCCGGACTCAAGACGGTGCAAAATTTCGGCCAATTCAAATGATGTGATTTTTGACTGTGTAATATCCAACGCTTCCTTATTAAGTTGCGCAAACAACTTTCCAAGCATCCATTTAGAAATAACTCCTGCCTTCTTCGCGACTTGCCCTTCATCCTGACCCTTGCCAATCTCTAATCCAGTAATCTCACAACTTTTATTTAGGACTTCATTAAAAAAGTCTAAATAATTCTTTTTTGATATAAGAATGTCAGCGGACTCATAATTTATGCCAAAAGATGTAACTAGAGACTCTCTTACTTGCGCGGGCAACATCGGCATTTGTTTAGAGACGGAATCGATTAACTCCTTACTGATGATTATCGATGGAATATCTGGATCCGGAAAATAGCGATAATCGTCCGAATTCTCCTTGTTACGCATTTCTTTGGTCCTATTATCAACAGAATCAAAAAGTCTTGTTTGTTGGATAACTTGATCACCGATTTCCAATAATTGTATTTGCCGATCCGCCTCGTAATTAATGGCCTTTTCAAGAAACCTAAAAGAATTCAGATTTTTAATCTCGCACCGTGTACCCAAGGCTTCCGTCCCTTTTGGTTTAACAGACACGTTAGCATCCATCCGAAATGAACCCTCTTGCATATTACCGTCGCATATTCCAATCCATGTCACTAGATTGTGCAAACACTTGGCATAAGCAACAGCTTCATCTGCTGATGACATCGATGGCTCTGATACAATTTCCAGAAGTGCGATTCCAGCTCGGTTATAGTCTATACCAGATTTGAGATTCCCAAACCCCTCATGACTCGATTTCCCTGCATCTTCTTCTAGATGAGCCCGTGTCAACGGTACAGTAAAACTTTTTTTACTATCTAGAATAACTTCAAGACTTCCTCCCAAAACGATAGGTTTATCTAACTGGCTAATCTGATAACCTTTTGGAAGGTCTGGATAAAAATAGTTTTTTCTAGAAAATACTGTCTCTTCAGAAATTTTTCCCTTAACCGAAACTCCAAATAAGATTGCTGATTCTAAGGCTTTTTTGTTTACCACCGGTAGAACCCCGGGCAAACCAAGATCCACGAAATCAATCTCTGTATTTGCTGTTTGACCGAATCGCGTTCCACCTCTAGAAAAAATTTTCGATTTGGTGAGTAACTGCACATGTGTTTCTAAGCCTATTACAATATCCCAGTCCATTTCATTATTCCTCAAACTTTGTTGGAGAAGAGGGCTTCATAGTATGCCAACCTGTTTCAGTTTGAAATATATCTGCTACCTTTAAGAGTCTCTGCTCACTAAAGTGAGGTCCGATTATTTGCAGACCAATTGGGCGTCTAGCAAATTGACCTCCTCCAAAACCGCATGGAACCGATATTGCGGGTAGGCCTGCTAGGCTCACGCCAACCGTAAATAAATCTGCTAAATATTCCTTCGGAACACCCTCTGGCGCATTAAAATTTGTTCCAAAATCAGGTTGTGCGTCCAGATCCCAGGCAAGAACAGGAGAAGAGGGGGAAAGTAAAAAATCACAACCCTCAAAAGCTGATTTAAAATCACTGAGTATTAAACGCCTAACTTTAGAAGCTTGATTATAGTACGCGTCGTAATAACCATGAGATAAAACGAAGGTTCCGACAAGTATCCTCCTTTTGACTTCTTCTCCAAAACCTTCGGACCTGGTGTCAAAATATAGCTCGTCGAGTGTCTTGGCCTGAGAGTCTCTAAAACCAAACTTAACTCCATCAAATCGTGACAGATTTGACGAAGCTTCTGCAGGGGCAATAACATAATAAGCCGCGACAGAATGATTTGCATGCGGCAGAGAAACCTCCTTAACAGTAGCTCCCAGTTTCTCATATGTTCGTATAGATTCTTGAAACGCTGTAGCTACATCTTGTGAATAAATAGCTTTAGCATATTCCCTAGGAATTCCTAAAACTACGTCTTCTAGAGGCTTTTTCCCAGTTTTTTCATTACCAGCATTAATTAACGCACAATAGTCAACTGACTCAGTTCTTTGACTAGTTGAATCTCTGGGATCAAAACCTACCATAGCATTTAAAACCAACCCGCAATCATAGGCAGAGTTTGCTATCGGACCCGCTTGATCCAAACTTGACGCATAGGCAATAATACCCCAACGAGAAACCAGTCCGTATGTAGGCTTTATCCCTGTAACCCCGCACATAGCAGCAGGTTGCCTAATGGAGCCACCAGTATCTGTACCGGTTGCGAAAGACACATGTCCTGCTCCAACAAGAGCTGCTGACCCTCCTGAGGAACCTCCAGGAATTGCTTTCTTGTCCCAAGGATTTAAACACGGACCAAAGGCACAGTTTTGGTTTGCAGAGCCCATTGCAAACTCGTCGCAACTAGATTTGCCAAGACAGATTGCACCTGATTCAGCGATTCGTTTTACTACAGTTGCATCAAATGGACTCAGGTAATCCACTAACATCTTTGATCCAGCTGTTGTCCGCCATTTCTCGGTAACAAAAACATCTTTGTGAGCACACGGAATACCAAGTAGAGGTTTTGAAATACCAGCATCAATTTTTTTTTGAGCCTCCTCTGCCTGTCTAAAGGACTCCTCCTTATTTACGCAAAGCACCGCTCCTAAATGATTGGCTTCGAACTCTCGCAAGAGATCTGTTACTAACTCTAATACACCAATTTTTTTGGTTTCAAGAGATTTTCGTAGTAATCTTATATCTTGCACAATAATCTAAAAACTTTTCAACTCAAGCCTGATCAATAACTCTCGGCACCAGAAAGTGATTGTTTTCCGACTCAGGCGCATTTTTTAGAGCGTTGTCCAAGGAGATATTTTCTGGGGGAATGTCATCATTGCAAAACATGTTCAATGGAACTGGATGTATCATAGGACGAATATGTTTAGTATTTACACTTTGTAAGGATCCAACCCACGACAAGACTGAGGATAAATCTTGACTTAAAGACTCTTCCTCATCTTTGTTGATAGTAAGCTTAGACAAAGCAAACAGTTTTTGTATGTCTCGGTTATGTAATTTCATATAAAGATAATCTCCATTGCTTTATTTAATTATAATTATATTTTGATGAAAGAATTAAAAACGAGGACATTATGATTGGTTTTTTAAGCGGATATTTTTCTCAAGACCTTGCGATAGACCTTGGCACTGCAAATACACTTATTTACATGAGAGGTAAAGGTATTGTGCTTAATGAACCATCTGTAGTGGCAATTAGGCAGGAGGAGGGTCCCGGAGGGAAAAAAATTATTGAAGCTGTAGGCTCCAAGGCAAAACAAATGTTGGGTAAGGTTCCGGGTAATATAGAAGCCGTAAGGCCAATGAAGGATGGGGTTATTGCTGACTTTACCGTAACAGAGCAGATGTTGAAACAATTTATAAAAATGGTTCACCAAAAAAAAATGTTCTCTCCCAGCCCCAGAGTAATAATCTGCGTACCATGTGGCTCAACACAAGTAGAAAGGAGGGCAATTAGAGAGTCTGCTCTATCTGCTGGGGCTTCAAAAGTTTATTTGATTGAGGAGCCCATGGCGGCCTGCATAGGGGCCGGGATGCCTGTCGGGGAACCCTCCGGTTCCATGGTTGTGGATATTGGAGGAGGAACTAGTGAAATAGGGGTTGTCTCTTTGGGAGGGTTAGTATATTCCGCAAGTGTAAGGGTCGGAGGAGATAAGTTCGATGAAGCCATAGTAAATTATATAAGACGTAATTACGGGATGTTGATCGGGGAACAGACTGCAGAAATGGTTAAAAAACAGATTGGCTCGGCTTTTCCCGGAAGTGAAGTCCATGAAATGGAAGTTAGAGGGCGAAATTTATCGGAGGGGATCCCGAGAACCTTTGCCGTCTCCAGCAATGAAATTCTTGAAGCACTCACAGACCCAATTAACCAAATAGTTGTGTCGATTAAAAATGCTCTTGAAAACACTCCGCCCGAATTAGCGGCCGATATAGCTGAGAGAGGGGTGGTTATAACAGGTGGTGGCGCATTACTTAGGGATCTAGATAGACTCCTAATGGAGGAGACTGGACTGCCAGTCTACCTAGCTGAGGACCCGCTAACATGTGTTGTTCGTGGTTGTGGGGAGGCAATAGATAGGGTGGACGAATTGGCCCCTCTGCTTGCCACCGAGTAAATAGTTGCTGTGTCCCTATCACAAACACCACCGCCACTTTTCAAACAAGGTTCCTCTGTAACTATAAATTTCGTTATTTGTTTAATATTGTCGATGACTTTGATCGTTCTAGACTTAAATTTAAACTTTATTACCAAAATTAGAAGTGCCTTTTTTTCCATTACCAGACCAGTAATTGAAGTTTTACTATTACCGCGAGATGCCTTTGTTTCTTTTTCCCAACATGCCTCTACGGTTTTGTCTCTCAATAAAAAGATCAATGAGCTTGAGAATGATTTAAGAATTAACGCAAAAATAATGCTAAAAATTCAGCAATTAGAAAATGAAAATAAGGAACTCAGAGCATTATTAGGATTGCAGGTTAAACTGGACCCCTCTTTTGTAAATGCTGAGATAAGATATGAATTGCCTGACGTTTATACCAACAAAGTTGTGATAAACAAAGGCGAATCTCACGAATTAGCCGTTGGCTATCCAGTCATCACTGCTCGAGGAATACTAGGTCAGCTGAGCAGAGTATATAATACCTCTGCAGAACTTACGCTAGTTTCAGACTCGAATATTTCAGTTCCAGTCTCCTTGCCTGCTTCAGAGGTGATAGCCATAACAAAAGGCCAGGGTAACAGGGCAACGTTTGAGTTACAGTTTGCTGATATAAGCGCCAAAATCAAAGTTGGCGATGAGGTCATCACTTCGGGTTTGGGAGGTGTGTACCCCCCCGGAATATTGGTTGGTCACATAATCAGTGTAAGCCCAGCCGAGGCGGGACAATTTCCTGAAGTAGTCGGCCGAGTTGCATCGAACGCTGGTTTGCAGCATCAAGTTATGGTTCTACTTAAAAAGGAGATGGAAGATGGAGCCGAATAACTTATTACGTAGAAAGCCCAGTGCGAAAATTTTTTATATTTCTATCTGTATTGCGTTTGCCGGGAACCTTATTCCTACCACAAAATTTTTCCCGTGGCCTGATTTTTTAGCAGTCATTTTCGTTTTCTGGAATATCTACACGCCAGGAAAGGTTAACCTGTTTTTTGCCTGGTTTATTGGAATAATTATGGATGTTTACACAGGAGCGTTTTTGGGCCAGCACGCGCTTCTTTATTCTATCCTTTGCTTCACTACAAATGTATTTCAAAGAAGATTAAGCTGGTATACATTGACAAACCAATCTGTCAATCTTTTGCCGATTTTTGCCTTCGCTCTTTTCATCGATGCAGTAGTTCGTTATGCCGCAGACGGAACTACAGCACCCTGGTGGTTTGTCTTTAGGCCAGTTTTGGAGTCAATCACTGCTTTCTTCGTAGGGTGGATAATGTTGAAATTAATTAACAGACGTTCTAGTTCAGCACTGACAGCTCGGCCCTCAAGTCCAAGAGTAAAGATATGATTTTCTCTCGCGAAAATCAAAAAGTTTTTCGAGTAAGAGCAAGTTCCCTAGCATTGGTGGCTTCAATAACACTAGCATTTTTGTTGTTAAGGCTCGCCTGGCTTCAAATTGTGGAGCACGAAAAACATTCTTCTAAGGCTGAGGATAACCGGGTTATCCTTCTTCCCCAGCAAGCTCCAAGAGGGATGATTTTCGACAGGAACCTTACAGTGCTGGCAAGAAACGATGCGGGTTTTTACCTCGAATTGCAACCATCCAAAATTGAAGGTTTTCAGAAAACTATCCAAAAACTCAGAGAAGTTATTGAAATAACGAAAAATGATGTTAGAAAATTTGAACGGCTACAAAAGGAGGTTCGATCATACGACGGCCTCCCTTTAAGGGGTCCACTTAGCAACATTGAAGTTGCAAAACTAGTCACGCGAATCCAAAATTTACCCGGAGTTGAAGTAAGGCCACGTTTAATAAGAAGTTATCCCTTAGGACTAAGTTCTTCTCATGTCTTGGGCCATATCGGCAGGATTTCAGAAGATGACTTATTACGACAGAAAAAACAAAATAGCGCCAAGCAATATAGAGGCTTTACCCATATTGGCAAGCTTGGTGTTGAAGAAAGCTACGAACACCTTCTTCGTGGAAAGATAGGATACCAGCATGTTGAAGTTACAGCTGGGGGGAAAATGATCAGAGAACTTAACAATAGTCTTCCCGTGCCAGGTCAAAGCATTGCTCTAACGATTGATGCTAAATTGCACAGGCTCGTTGAGAATAGCTTTGGGACGAGAAAAGGGGGATTGGTTGCTATTGAGCCATCAACGGGTGAAATTCTTGCCTTCGTTTCAATGCCTAATTTTGACCCTAATGCATTTATTGATGGGATTGATCAAAAGATTTGGGAAGAACTGAATACATCTCTCGACAAGCCTCTTCTTAATAGACCACTTAAAGGGCTATACCCCCCGGGCTCAACTTACAAACCATTTATGGCGCTAGCGGCATTATCATCGGGAGCCAAGGATCCTAGTGAGTCTATAAATGACCCTGGCTATTTCGTATTAGGCAACCACAAATTTAGGGATAGCTCTAAAGGGGGTCATGGTCAAGTGGACATGAAAAAATCTATAGTAGTTTCAAGCGATACTTACTATTACAAACTGGCTATAGGAATGGGTGTTGATCTAATTCATGAGCACATATCGCCTTTTGGGTTTGGAAAACAGACTGGCGTGGATCTTAGCGGAGAGGCGAGAGGAATTTTGCCCTCCTCCTCATGGAAATTAAAAAGACACGGAAAGCCATGGTTACAGGGAGAAACCCCATCAATAGGCATAGGGCAGGGGTATAATGTCTTTACAATTTTACAAATGGCCAAAGCGACTGCGATAATAGCAAACCGTGGAATAATGGTCAAACCCAGACTATTCAAAGGTAACCGTGAATTCAGTAATAGTGAATTTACTTATAGTGAACCAATCATAGAAGGTAAACTAAATATTCAACAAGAGTGGTTTGACTTCGTAATCGATGCAATGGTGGAAGTTAATTCATTAGGCACAGCATCTAGAGTATTCGGAAACTCTCCCTTTCCCGTTGCCGGAAAAACGGGAACAGCCCAAGTTTTTACAATCAAGCAAGACGAAGAGTATGATTCGGAAAAAGTCCCAGAGAGGTTAAAAGATCATAGCTTGTATATAGGATTCGCGCCAGTGGACAAACCTCGAATTGCTATAGCTGTCGTGGTTGAGAATGGTGGATTTGGCGTTACCACTGCTACCCCTATAGCAAAATTAGTGTTTGACTATTACCTAGCGAAGAAACGCTAAAAACCACTGGAGTAGAACAAATTATAATAGTACCAAAACCAGTAAGTTTCATTTTTAAAAACCTTGATAAACCATTGTCAATAATGATTCTGGCCGTTTCAATTATAAGTTGTTTTGCCGTATACAGTTCTAGCCATGACGAGCTTATACGTTTTTATCAGCATGTAAGAAATATACTTATTGCTGGCTTACTGATAATTCTTTTAAGCCATGTTCCCTCTGTAATAATTGAGAAGTTCGCGATTCCTGCTTACGTTACGACTATTTTACTTTTAATCGCTACAGAGTTTTTTGGGGAAACAGTGAATGGCGCCACAAGGTGGATAAATTTAGGTTTTATTACTGGGCAGCCATCTGAAATATTAAAAATTTCGCTACCATTGCTACTCGCGTGGTTTGTACAAAAATCAGAAGGATTGAATTCTAAACGTAATTGGGCGCTCGTTATATTATTATTTTTGCTTCCATTGATCATGGTTTTACGACAGCCAGATTTAGGAACAGCAATTCTATTATTTATTTCAGGAACAATTCTTCTCTTTTTTGCGGGTTTGCCCTGGAGGATAATTGTAATTGGCCTTACGCTTTTTGTAGTTTTTTTATTAACTCTATTTATTTTCGGCGATAAATTTTGTGCCGAGAATGTGGCATGGCCAGGGCTTCGAGAATATCAAAAATTACGAATATGCACCCTTTTAGATCCAATGAGAGATCCTCTCGGAGCAGGTTTTCACACATTGCAATCAATAACAGCTGTAGGTTCTGGGGGAATCTTTGGTAAGGGGTGGTTACAGGGAACTCAGACTCAATTAGCTTTTATACCTGAGCGATCAACTGATTTTGTTTTTTCTGGGTATGCTGAAGAATTTGGATTTTTTGGTTCACTTCTTTTAATACTACTTTATGCAGGGATCACACTTAGGGGTTTGTGGATATCCATCGGAGCTCCAACAGATTTTGCTCGACTACTAGGAGGAACATTATCCATGATGACTTTTACATACGCTTGCGTAAATATTGGTATGGTTACAGGAGTTTTACCCGTCGTGGGCGTACCTTTGCCTTGGATATCATACGGTGGAACTGCCTTAATTACGCTTGGTATCGGAGTAGGGCTATTAATGAGTATAGGAAAAGATAGGTCTGTGACAACCCAAGGTTTTTCATTGCAAAAATGACGACAAGTTCAGCTCAATCTATTGCCAAAATTATACTAGAGGGTTTCGACAAACACTACTTAGCATTTAGAACGAATTCTCAACTCGCGAAAAGTAAATTTGAAAATTCGGAATATTCTGGAATAAGAGAGCTACTTAGCGAGCGAATTAGTTTTTACGACCTTCGAGTAAAGGAAACGTCAACTGTGCTAGATGTCAAATATGGGAATGAGATAAAGGAAAATTTGTTTTGGCCTGAAGTAAAAAAAGCATACATCATGTTTTTAACAGAACATAAACAACCTGAATTAGCAGAATCTTTTTTCAATTCGATTGCAACACAGGTTTTAGATAGAATTTATTTTCAAAATCACGATTATCTATTCGTCAGACCCTCAATATCTACTGAGTACCTTGACTCAAAACCCCCATCCTATCGAGTTTATTATCCTAGATCTCTAGGGTTACGGATGACCCTTAAAGCTATTACAAGAGATGTGGGGCTTAAAGGAACCTGGGAAAATATTGGAAGAGATATAAAACTACTGATCAAAAAAACTATTATTATCTTGCAGGGAATTCAACCCACTAAAGACTTTCAAATCCATGTTATGCGCTCATTATTTTTTCGAAATAAGGGAGCGTATATGATCGGCCGAATAGTTTCGGATGGTGACCCAACTGGATTCGCAATCCCTATCTTGAAAAACAAAGACGGGGATTTGTTTTTAGATACCATTGTTTTCCGGCAAGAAAGTCTCGGAGTTTTATTTTCTTTTTCCAGGGCTTATTTCATGGTCGATATGGAGGTTCCCTCGGCGTACGTGAACTTTTTAAAAACTATCATGCCATCTAAACCAACAAGTGAGCTTTACACGATGCTGGGCTTACAAAAACAAGGTAAAACTCTGTTCTATAGAGACCTTTTACATCATCTGAACAACTCAAGTGACAAATTTGTTTTGGCAGAGGGGATAAAGGGACTTGTGATGTTGGTGTTTAACTTACCTTCGTTTCCTTATGTCTTCAAAATTATAAAAGACAAAAGACAAAAGGATGTTTCAAGGGAACATATTTTGAATAGATACCAACTCGTGAAGCATCATGACAGGGTGGGTAGATTAGCGGATACATGGGAGTATTCTAACGTCGATTTTCCAGCCGAAAGATTCGACCCTGAATTGCTTAGTGAGTTAAAGTCTCATGCGAGCAACATGTTTGAGCTAATTGATAATCATGTGATTATAAAACATGTGTATATTGAAAGGAGAATGATTCCGTTAAACGTTTTTATCGAGAAAGGGAATGAAGAAAAAGTAGACAGAGCAATATTTGAGTATGGTAACGCGATAAAGCAATTAATGAGCGCGAATATTTTTCCCGGCGATCTACTTTACAAAAATTTTGGTCTGACAAAAAATGGGAGGGTAGTTTTTTATGACTACGATGAAATTCAATACATTACTGAATGTATTTTTAGGTCAGTACCTGCCGCTAAAAACCCAGAAGACGAGCTGAGTGGGGAACCATGGTATTCCGTAGGTCCCAATGATGTTTTCCCTGAGGAATTCGAGACGTTCCTCCTCAGTAATCAAAAAATTAAAAAGCCTTTTCTAAAATATCACTCTGAATTACTCAACCCAGATTATTGGAAAATGCAGCAAGAAAAAATAAAAAGCGGATCCTTCGAGGATGTTTTCCCATACTCTGAGGAAGAGCGTTTTACTCCGGGAAAGCTAATCGATGACTAATCTTATTTCTTCCTTTGAGCAAAATATCTTTTGTTTTGACGCAAATTATTTTCGAAAAAACTTCGCTGCCATTCATTTTGTCAATCAAAATAATAAGATCCTGATTGTTGATACTGCTACTAATCACTCAGCAAAGAGGTTTCTAAAAACGCTCCAAAACATGAGCATTTCTCTTGAATCTGTTGAGTGGATTGTTTTAACTCACGTTCATCTTGATCATGCAGGGGGCGCTGGATTACTTATGAAAATGTGTCCAAATGCACAATTAGCTGTGCATCCAAGAGGTGTTCGGCACATGGTTAACCCAGAGAAATTATGGGCTTCAGTTATAAGTGTCTATGGGGAAAAAGAAGCTGAAAACCAATACGGACAGCTTATCCCAGTAGATGAAAATCGTGTAGTTGCCGTGGGCGAAGGGGAAGTCATACGTTTTCAAAATAGAAGATTGCAAATCTTCGATGCCCCGGGGCATGCAAACCATCATATCGTTATTTTTGATGAAAAATCTAAATCCTTCTTTACAGGCGATGCCTTCGGGATAGCATATCCTGAACTTACCAATGAGAATGGGGAGTTTATCTTTATTTCGTCAACACCCACCCAATTTGAGCCTGTAAAATTTGATGCAACTATAAAAAAAATTTTAGAGCAAAAACCAAAAACCTGCTTCCTTACTCATTTTTCAAAGATAATGAATATAGAAAAAAATGGTTACGAACTTCTAAAGCAGATAGACGAGTATGTCACGATCACTCACCAGGTAAGAAATAATCATGACAATCAACAAGAACGAATTAGAGTGAAGCTGTTTGAGCTTCTGTATAAAAAAGCAAAGAAGGTGAATTTGAACATTTCTAAGCGAGAATTTGGAAATCTTTTAAGTTTAGATTTGTCCCTTAATGCGCAGGGTTTGGAATATTGGAACAATAGAAAAAGCAAATAGGTTTAAAAATGTCATTTAATGAAAAAGATGTCCTAAACGTCAACACAGACAGTGAATCAGCACTTAAGTCCTTAATTAACGAACGAATTGTTATTATGGATGGTGCCATGGGGACCATGCTTCAGCAAGAAAAACTGGATGAAAAAGACTTCGCTGGACAGCAACATTCCGATATTCGGGCCAGTATCCGGGAAACAATTAAAAATGCAAAGGCTGGTGGTATTGAGCTTAAAGGTAATAATGAGTTACTTTCAATTACCCGACCAGATATCATCAAGGCAGTCCATCAAAAGTTTCTCTCTGTAGGAGCGGATATAATTGAGACTAATACCTTCGGGGCCACTTCCATAGCGCAGGCTGATTATGGCTTAGAATCTTTAGCTAAAGAGATGAATATGGCTTCCGTACGTATAGCGAAAGAGGCCTGCCTGAAATTTAGTTCCAAAAATAATAGGAAATTCGTCGCAGGGGCTATTGGGCCGACTCCAAAAACCGCATCTATATCACCAGATGTGAGTGACCCAGGTGCTAGAAATATAACATTTGATCAACTCTTTAAATCCTATTCAGATCAAGTGAAAACCTTGATTGAGAGTGGGGTAGATATTCTTTTAGTAGAAACCATTTTTGACACCCTAAACGCAAAAGCAGCCCTATTTGCGATTGAAGATGTTTTCAATCGGATAGGAAAACGCCTACCTATAATGATTTCAGGAACGGTAACAGACGCATCGGGTAGAATCCTTTCAGGTCAAACTGTAGAGGCATTTTGGAATAGTGTGCGGCATGCAAAACCGCTTAGCGTTGGATTAAATTGTGCTCTTGGAGCTGCTTTAATGAGACCCTATGTGGAGGAAATGCATAAAATCTGTGATGTGCCAATCTGCATTTATCCAAATGCTGGACTTCCAAATCCTATGGCCCCAACAGGGTTCGATGAAACCCCTGAAATTACCTCCGAGCTGATTTCGGAATTTGCAAAAGAAGGATGGATTAACATTGTTGGAGGTTGTTGTGGCACCACACCAGAGCATATTGCAGCGATAAAAGAAAAAGTGGATAGCTTCGCACCGCGTGTTATCCCTGAGATCGAAAAAAAATTGCGTCTGTCTGGACTTGAGCCATGCAATATTGGAGAAGATTCTTTGTTTATTAATGTTGGTGAACGGACCAACGTAACGGGCTCAAAAAAATTCTCAGACTTAATAATCAATGGAGATTACAGCGCTGCAATTGAAGTGGCTAGGCAGCAAGTAGAAAATGGGGCTCAGATTATTGATATAAATATGGACGAAGCTATGCTTGATTCAGAGAAAGCTATGGTTAAGTTTCTGAATCTTATAGCTTCCGAACCTGACATTTCCCGGGTGCCGTTGATGTTGGACTCGTCCAAGTGGTCCATTTTAGAGGCAGGCTTGAAGTGCGCTCAGGGAAAACCAATAGTCAACTCTATCTCGCTTAAAGAAGGAGAGGAAGAGTTTTTGCGGCATGCTCGTTTGTGCAAGAGTTATGGTGCTGCAATGATTGTTATGGCTTTTGATGAAAATGGCCAGGCTGACACGTTAGATAGACGAAAATCAATATGCAAAAGAGCGTATGACCTATTAATTAAAAAAGCTTCAATCGACCCAGAGGATATCATCTTTGACCCCAATATCTTTGCAATAGGAACTGGAATTTCGGAGCATGATAACTATGCAGTCGATTTCATTGAGGCTACGGCGTGGATACGAGAGAGTCTTCCATTTGCAAAGGTTTCGGGAGGGGTTTCTAATGTGAGCTTCTCTTTTCGGGGAAATAACCACGCACGAGAGGCCATTCACAGTGTTTTTCTTTATCATGCGATTAGAGCTGGAATGTCTATGGGTATCGTAAATGCGGGCCAACTTGCAGTTTACGAAGAATTAGACCCTAGTCTTAAAAATCATGTAGAGAATTTAATTTTTGCCAAGACAAAGGATGCTACTGATAAAATGATTGAATTTTCCTCATCGTTAGACACCGAATCGAGTACTGATGAAAAAATTCAAGAATGGCGCAATAATGACTCAACGTCCAGAATTAAACATGCTCTTATTCACGGGATAACAGAATATATCACCGATGATACTGAAGAAGCCCGGCTGGAAATTAACGGCGAAGGAGGAAAGCCTATTGAGGTAATTGAAGGTCCGTTAATGGACGGTATGAATATTGTGGGAGACTTATTTGGTGAAGGAAAAATGTTCCTTCCTCAAGTTGTCAAATCTGCAAGGGTAATGAAATCAGCAGTAGCGCATTTGGTACCGTTCATTGAAAAAGATCAAACAGGAGCGGCAAAACAAAAGGGGAAGATCCTTATTGCTACGGTAAAGGGAGATGTCCATGATATCGGTAAAAATATAGTGACTGTAGTATTACAGTGTAACAACTTTGATGTAATCAACCTTGGGGTCATGGTTCCGGCACAGAAGATACTTGAAGAGGCAAAAAACCATAATGTTGATATAGTTGGGTTGTCAGGATTAATTACTCCCTCACTCGAAGAGATGGCTCACGTTGCCAGGGAAATGGAAAGAGATTCATGGTTTAAGGAAAGAAAAATTCCTCTTTTAATAGGTGGGGCGACTACTTCCAAAGCACATACCGCCGTAAAAATAGCTCCTTTCTATTCTGGCCCAGTAATTTGGGTTCCGGATGCCTCTCGAAGTGTACCTGCAGCTCAGTCGCTTACTGGAGACTCGAGAGAAAAAACTAACTACCTAAAAGATATCTATCTGAACTACAAGGACATCAGAGACAGGTTTAACAAGAAACTAATTCCATTTATCTCAATTGTTGAAGCTAGAAAAAATTCTTTCGAAATTGATAAAAATGATATTGTGCCCACACCTAGAATCATTGGCAGGAGAGTATTAAAATCATTTCCTTTAGAGCAGCTCGTTGACTATATAGATTGGACTCCTTTTTTTAAAGCTTGGGACTTAGCCGGGAAATTTCCAGACATTTTGTCAGATGACATCGTTGGCAAAGAAGCTAGTAAACTTTATAAAGACGCAGAAAGTCTGCTGAGTCGTCTGGTTAAAAAGAAAGATCTTAAGGCTCACGGAATCTTTGCAATTTACCCTGCACGGAAAACAGGGCCTGAAGACCTAACATTTTTTGCAGACGAAAGCCTTAATAAAGAATTGTTTACGTGGATAGGGTTGCGGCAACAAACAAAAAAATCAAATGGCGCTAGGAATAAATGCCTTGCAGATTTTGTGAAATCAATTACAGATAATGAGAAAGATTATTTGGGAATTTTTTTCGTCACTATCGATGGTGCTGAAAAATTAACCGCGTCTTTAGAAGAAAAACTAGATGACTATCATTCTATAATGGTCAAAGCCTTAGCTGATCGGTTAGTTGAGGCATTTGCTGAATGTTTGCACAAACTCGTTAGGCAAGAGTATTGGGGTTACGCGAAAGAAGAAAACCTGTCATGCAAACAACTGGTCAATGAGATGTACCAGGGAATTCGACCTGCGCCGGGCTATCCAGCGTGTCCTGATCATAGTATCAAACCAGTTATTGCTGATTGTCTGAATTCTCAGGAAATAGGAGTGACTCTTACCGAAAGCAATGCGATGTCTCCTGCATCCAGTATCTGCGGTTTTTATTTTTGGCATCCGGAAGCTACCTATTTCAATGTTGGTCAAATTGATTCAGATCAGTTGAAAGATTACGCAGAAAGATCAAAAATTCGTAGAGAAGTTGCTAATGAAAATTTAAGAGAAGTTGCAACCATTAACGCAGCGGCTTCCAAAGAATAAATTTGTCATTCGAACTTTTCGCAGCTTCGATCATTTGAATCAAAGGATAAAGTCTAGTCGACAAGGGTATGTCATTGGAGATTTGGATTGCTAATTTAGCCTTTTTTTTTAGCGAGTGCAAACTGGTATCAAACTCACAATTCAATATTATTCCCTCAGATTGGGCTTCCTTTCCTATCGTTTTAAATATAATCGGGGCAAGGTCTTTCGTGACTATAAAAGTAGGAGATGAAGAACAGGAAAATTGAGTTATCATAAAAAGTATGAGGTATTCATTTTTATTTGCCATAATTCTAGCATGCGGTGTAATAAGTTGTTACCCAACCTACAACTGGAGACTAGTTCAAACTGAACAATTCGGTTGGGAAGCGTTATTTCCTGCTAAACCTAAAAGGAATTCTCGGAAGATAATTATCCATGATCAACCTAAACAGGTGGCGATTAAAATGGACAGATATTCCGTGGCCTTAAATCAGATGAATTTTATCCTTGATGTGATAAGTTACGAGGGAGAAATGCCTGATATTGGTAGCTCATTACAAGAGCACGTTAATGAAATGCTTAAAACCACCCTTAATATTTCCCCCGAGGTAAAGTTGGCTGATGGAGTATTAATCGATGGTTTCATCGGCAAAGGAGAATCAAAACCAGTATCGATGATCTTTAAACATTTGAATAATGATTATTCAATTGTTCGAGGGGTTGCTGTAGGATCACCTCAACATTTTAAAAGCGAGAAAGCTGAGTTTTTTCTTAACTCTATTAAGTAACTCTAAATTTTTATGCTGAATATTTTTTCTATAATCCTGTTTCTTTGCAGCACCGCTTTATGACAAATTGAACAATGTTAGTGCAGTTTTTGCCATAAAAAGAGTCAGGCATTTTTACAGTAATTTTTTTATTTTTAAGTCATTGATAAGTATCAATTTTTTTTTCCGTATAAAGGATTGTTTTTGGCACGGATATAGCGATAGTAATTTGGTTTTGTTAATTATATGGAGAAACAAATGCGTAATAAATTTCTTACAACTGTTTGCTGCGTTTCAGTAATGCAAATACCTTTGACTATTGGAACCTCTGCGAAAGCAGAGTGGGAGTCATCTGCTAATGTGGGCGTTTTCTCGGAATACCGATTTCGAGGGGCAAAGCAAACGGAAGATGCACCGGCCATACAAGGTGGATTTGACCTATCTCATTCGAGCGGTTTTTACCTCGGAAATTGGAACTCAAATGTCGAATTTGGTAATACCTCTATTGAGGTGGATTTTTACGCAGGGTATGCCTTCGACTTAGGTGAGCTAAGTATTGATATCGGTGATTTGTATTATTATTACCCGGACAATACTGGCCAATCACCAAACATAAATTCTAACGAAATCTACGTAATCGGCTCCTACGGGGCAATCAGCGCCGGATATCACTATTTTACGACAGAGTGGTTTGGTGTGGGAGATGATAGCGGCACAACGTACATGCAGATAAATGCTGAATTTCCCTTATCTGACACAATGACGCTCTCAGCCCATGCGGGCTCCTCATCAATTGAAGGTGTGACAGGGGCGGATTATGAAGACTACAGTGTGAGCCTAGCTATGGATGTCGGCAATGGTTACTCAGTTGGTATAGACTTTATCGACAATAGCGGTGACGGAGCAGTCGGTCCAGCATTCTCATCTGGCGCAGTGATATCTTTTTCTAAATCAATGTAGTCAATTGGAGAATATTAATAATTTCTAGAGAATTCGATTTAGCGTTCTCTAGAAATCCAGGTAAAAGGACAATATTATGAAATTAATCACGGCCGTTATTAAACCTTTCAAACTAGATGAGGTTAGGGAAGCTCTATCTGAGATAGGTGTCCAAGGTCTCACGGTAACCGAGGTTAAGGGGTTTGGCAGGCAAAAAGGGCATACCGAACTCTACAGGGGTGCTGAGTACGTAGTCGACTTCCTACCAAAAGTCAAATTAGAAGTTGCTGTTGATGATGACGTTTCTGAGAGAGCTATTGAAGCTATCGAAAATGCCGGAAAAACCGGGAAAATAGGCGATGGGAAAATTTTCATCTCTGATCTTACAGAGGTCATTCGAATTCGTACCGGCGAGACTGGTAAAGAAGCTTTATAAACGAAACATTTTTTAAAGGTTTTTAACTATGAAATTTTTTATTGAAACTTTACGCAAACTAAGTATGGGCAAAGTACTTGCATTGTCTATTCTCTGTTCGGGTGCAGCTTTAGCACAAGATGTTCCAGTTGAGCCAGCTATGTTCAAGGGTGACATTGCTTGGATGATGACAGCTACATTGCTCGTAACCTTCATGGCAGTTCCAGGACTTGCTTTATTTTATGGAGGATTAGTTCGTACCAAGAACATGCTGTCCATGCTGATGCAAGTGACGACTGTTTTCACGTTGATCGTAGTCCTATGGGCTGTTTATGGATACTCTCTAGCTCTGACTGAAGGTAATCCGATAGTTGGCGGACTATCCCAGCTATTTCTAGCTGGAACGACGGCCGACAGCACAGCTGGTACATTTACCGACGGAATTGTTCTACCAGAGACCATTTTTATTGCCTTTCAATCGACGTTTGCAGGCCTTACTTGTGCTTTGATCGTTGGATCTATGGCAGAAAGAGCAAAATTCGCAGGCGTTTTGATTTTTGCTGTGATTTGGTTTACCTTCTCTTACGCTCCAATTTGCCACATGGTTTGGGGTCCTGGAGGATACTTATTAGACAAAGGGGCTCTTGATTTTGCTGGCGGTACTGTTGTTCATATAAATTCAGGGGTTGCCGGGTTGGTAGCGGCGTACGTTCTCGGAAAAAGAATTGGATACGGGAAGGAGCCAATGCCACCTCATTCATTACCGATGACATTGATCGGAGCGGCAATTTTATGGATTGGTTGGTTTGGATTTAACGCCGGCTCGAACCTCGAAGCCACTTCAGGAGCGACGCTACCGTTCGCAAACACTTTATTCGCGACCTGTGGTGCAGTGTTAGCCTGGACATTAGGTGAGTCATTTGTCAAAGGCAAGCCTTCAATGCTAGGCGCAGCATCAGGTATGATTGCTGGACTAGTAGCAATAACTCCGGCATGTGGTTCAGTTGGAATTATGGGAGCTATCATAATTGGAGTGATCGCTGGGTTTGTATGTTTGTGGGCGTGTACCGGACTAAAGAGTTTACTAGGTGCCGATGAATCATTAGATGTTTTTGGAATTCACGGAGTCGGAGGCATATTGGGAGCCATATTAACCGGCGTATTTACCGCTCCATCTTTAGGAGGTACCGGCGGAGAGGATTTTGCAATCGCTTCCCAGGTGGCAATTCAACTAGAAGCGGTGATCATTACAGTTGTCGTATCTGCAGTAGTTGCATTTATCGCACTAAAGGTTGCTGATTTACTTGTCGGCATCAGGGTTAGCGAAGACGAAGAAAGAGAGGGACTCGATGTAACCTCTCATAGCGAAAAAGCATATTATATAAATTAATTTCTCCAGGCGAGCGTTTACCAACTCGCCGCCCATGCCCTCCCTGGCTATTTGGTTAGGGAGGGTTTTTTTATATTAATATAAAGAAATGGGCCCTCAATTAAAAGCCAACTTATGTGGCAAACTTCGTGATTTTGAAAGTCAGATCATCTCTAAAAGATCTGTTGTTGAACATTGGTTTCGCGATATGTTTGCAAAATACAAACCGCCATTTTACTCCTCAGTTGATTTAAGAAACGCTTGCTTTAAAATTGCCCCTATTGACACGAACCTATTTCCAGCAGGTTTTAATAACATTGGAGAGGATGACAGACGTTCCACTGTACAAGCGTTTATGAGCGCAGTTGAAAGACATTGTCCTCATGCGGAAACCGTGTTGATAATCCCTGAAAACCATACAAGGAATCTATACTATCACCAACACATTGGACATTTGCACACCCTATTAAGCAACGTTGGCCTTAAAGCCATAATAGGGTCTCACGAAGACTCTTTCTGTAATTTGAAAGAAATTATTTTTAAAAACCTTGAAGGCCTCCCTACTTCAGTTCCAATTAAAAAAGTATATTTTGAAAAAAATTCACTGTATGTAGATGGCAGGAAGCCAGACTTAGTATTATTCAATAACGATTTCTCATCTGGAATTCCAGATGAATATCGGAGCCTTGCTGGTAGTCAAACATTAGTTCCTTCTCTCGATGCGAGTTGGGCAATAAGAAAAAAATCTAGCCATTTTAATCTGTATGAGGAAACGGCTAAAGAATTTACAAAAATTTTTGATTTTGATGATTGGTTTATTAACCCTATTAATCGAAGATGCTCCGATATAAATTTTAAGGAAAAAAAAGGGGAAGAATGTTTGGTTAAAAATGTTGATGAAGTTTTAAATGAGATAAAGAAAAAATATATTGAATATGGAATTAAAAAGAAACCATTTGTGGTAATAAAAGCCAATTCAGGAACATATGGAATGAGTGTAATGACCATAAGGGAAACTAGCGAGATATACCGGTTAAATAACAAACAACGAAAAAAAATGTCAAAAAGCAAAGAAGGAATAAGTGTAAAAGATGTATTAATTCAAGAAGGTGTTTACTCTTTTGAAACCGTAATTGATTATAAGGTCGAGAGCGTAGCAGAGCCAGTAGTGTATTTGGTAGATAAATATGTTGTTGGTGGCTTTTATAGAATACATTCTGAGAAAGGTTTAGATGAAAATTTGAATACGCCAGGAATGCAGTTTTTTCCAATTGCATTTGAAGATAGCTGTCAACTCCCTGCTTCATCTAGTGATCCTGATTCAATTACAAACCGTTTGTATTTTTATGGGGTAATAGCGCGGCTTGCGACATTGGCTGCCGCCAGAGAGATGCAAAAATGACAAAAAAGAAAATTTTGTTTGTTGCAAATCAAATAGAAAAATTACTTCCCAAAGTTGACACAACTGTTTTTTTGATTCAACAGGCCTGGATTCAAAAATATGAAGTGTGGTTCTGCACTTTGGAAGATTTAGGTATAAATACATCGAGAAAATTAGTCTATTATGTCAACGCGAATAATCTAACACCAGGAAGTAACGATACATGGTTTAAGAAAAAAAAACCTTCCAAAGTTAATCTTTTATCTTTTTCAGCCATCATCGTACGAACGGATCCACCTTTTAATCAACGATATTTGCTTGGTATGAATATTTTAGATTTTGTGACGGAAAAAGGAGTTAAGGTAATTAACTCGCCTGAATCATTAAGAAAATTTAACGAAAAATTATATGCCTTAAAGTTTCCTGACCATATCCCCGATACACTTATATCATCGAAGAAAACAGAAATCGTTCGATTTTTAAAATCAAAAAAACAATTGGTACTTAAGCCATTAGATCTAATGGGAGGGCAAGGAATTTTTCACATAAAAAATGGAGATAACAATTTAGATGTAATCATTGATTCTATTACCAAAAATGGAAGAGATAAAATTGTAAGCCAGGAATTTCTTGCAAATATAAAGGGAGGAGATAAACGAATAATTATTATTAACGGAATTGTTGAGAGGTATGCTCTTTGTAGAAAACCTAAAAAACAATCCATTGTTGCGAATCTGGCGCGAGGTGGAACCGCCTCGGTGGTTAAGCTGAGACTTGAGGAACTTGAAATTGCAAAAATAATTGCTGAGGGAATTAAAGAAGATATTTTTTTCGCAGGAATAGATATGATAGATAAAAAAATTACTGAAATAAATATTACAAGCCCAACTGGAATGCGGCAAATTGCTGACTACAAAAGCTCCTATCTCGGTTCGTTCTTTTATGATCAACTCATGAAGCTATAATAATGAGATATGTATTTTTAATTTGTCATAAACCTCTAGGATCATCTCTTCAAGAATGTGTTGAATTTTCTTTTGGAAAATCAATAGAAGAGATTATAAATATTGAGGTATCTCCGAATGACAGTCTTGTGGAGATACAAAACCTTATAGAAAAAGCTTGGTACAAATGTGGAAAGCCGCGAGAAATTTTTGTCTTTTCAGATCTAAAAGGAGCGACACCATGTAATGGTCTGTTTAGTTGGCTCAGGGGGAAAAAGATATTTTATAGAGGTGTTACAGGTGTCAACCTACCAATGTTAGTGTGCGCAATTAATCACAAACAATTGTCACTTGATTCGCTTCTTGAAAAAGTTTTAGAAGCGAAAGACAAAGGGATTCAATCTTTGAATATTTATTGAAATGGAATATAAGAAATTAGTTCTTACAAACAAGTTGGGATTGCATTTGAGAGCAGCCTCTAAGCTCTCAAACTTAGCCACAAGTTTTCAAAGTGATATCTCCATATCTAACGGAGATGGAAATAAAATTAATGCAAAAAGTGTGCTCGGAATAACGCTGTTAGCTGCTGCTTTCGGAACAACTGTATACATAGAGGCCTCGGGGGAAGATGAAAAAGAAGCAATTAATGAGATCGAAAAGCTTTTTAATAGCAAATTTGGAGAAGAGTCTTAATCATGTTTACCTTGATGGGTCACGGAATTGGCACAGATATCATCATTGCTAAAGCTTGGATTAATATCTATTTTTCGGGTTTAGAAATTAGGTACTCTGAAATTTTGGAATCCGAAATTACTTCTGAGATTGATAGGTTAAGGCGTGCAATAAAAATGCTTGACAAGGACTTTGAGGATATCTCGGCATCTTTTAAAAACTCCAAAACTGGTGATTTTAATAACCTGATAGATAGTCAAAGACTTATACTTAATGATCCACTGCTAGTTGTTGAAACTGAAAAAAGAATCGCAGAATCATTAATTAATGCAGAATGTGCGCTAGTGAGACAGTTAGACTTTATCGTGGAACAGTTTTCGAAAATCTCCAATCTTTATTTCCAAGAAAGAAAGGTTGATGTTGAGCAAATTGTTGGTCAACTCGTAAAAAAGCTCAGTCTATTGGATCAAATCGAGAAACCACGAAAACTAGGTTCCGAACTGGCAGGCAAAAACGAAACGGGTTGGATCTGTGTGTCTGACGAAATATCTATCAACGAAGTTTCTAAATTTATACAAGAAGGAGTTAGGGGCTTTGCTATTGAATCAGGAAGCCCTACTTCCCATCTAGCAACACTTTTCAAAAGTCTCGAAATTCCAGCTATCCTGGGTTTGCAAGAGCATAACAAATTGGTTGAACACGGTGAGAGGGTGATTCTAGATAGTGAGTCTGGCGTTTTGTTGGTGGGAGTAGACAGTTATATTCTCACTGAATACGAAGAAAGAATAAAGAAAGGAGTACAGAAAAAACAGAAACTTAAGGTTTTTGTAGGTCTTCCATGCCAAACCAAAAATAAGGTTGATATGAGTCTAATGGCAAATATCGAGAACCCGGCAGAGGCAATAAAAGCAATTGAATTGGGAGTATCAGGTATAGGATTATTCAGAACAGAATTTCTTTTTTTAGAAAAAAACAAAATGCTTAGTGAGGATGAACAATTTGAAGCATACAAGCGTGTAATTGAAGCTCTTAACCCTCTACCCGTTGTGATAAGAACTCTAGATCTCGGGGCCGATAAGTTACCCGCCAGTTTCTCCAGTAAATTCACCAAAGACTCTAATCCAGCCTTAGGCCAGAGGGGCATAAGATTAAGTCTGGAGAATCCAGATTTTTTTAAGATACAAATAAATGCGATCTTAAGAGCATCTAAATTTGGTAATGTAAAAATTATGCTCCCACTGATTACTGAAAAAGAAGAAATTATTAAAGCCAAGCAGCTTATTTATCAATCGTTAGGTAACGTTTCGGATAAATTTTGTTGTGATTTAAATACACCCTCTATAGGAGCTATGATAGAAGTACCATCAGCTGCAATAGCAATAGAATCTCTAATTCCACACATCGACTTCGCTTCTTTGGGAACCAATGATTTAATACAGTATACACTCGCAATAGATAGAACTAACAATAAAGTATCCCATCTATACAATCCAGGACATCCTGCTGTACAGTTTCTGATTGAAAATGTAATTAAGTCGTGTATTAGGGAAGAATGTCCTGTTTCAATTTGTGGAGAACTAGCAAACGATATTAGACAAACTAGAAAATTTTTTATGATGGGTTTGAGAGAAGTATCAGTTAATATCAGCGACATTTTAAATATGAAAGAGGCAATTTCAAAAATCGAAGTATAGCAATTAAAATGATTTATACCGAAGACAAAATTTGTAAAATTAGCAAACCTCTTAGATTAAAAAGTGGAGAGGTTCTGGAGTCTTACAACTTGACATATGAAACGCATGGAGTTTTATCGAAAGAATCAGATAATGCGGTTCTGGTTTGCCATGCCTTAAATGCATCACATCATATTGCGGGTATCAGAAAAACTACTAAAGATGTGGGTTGGTGGGATAATATGATTGGGCCTGGAAAACCTATCGATACAGATTCCTTCTTCGTTATTGGAGTTAATAATATTGGTTCTTGCTTTGGATCAACCGGGCCAGCGTCAGTTAACCCAAAAACCGGTAAACCGTACGGTAGTAACTTTCCCTTATTAACAGTGGAGGATTGGGTGAACTCGCAAGCTGTATTTGCAGACTTTCTTGGGATAAAAAAATTTATCGCTATAATTGGTGGGAGTCTCGGTGGAATGCAAGTTCTGCAGTGGAGTATTTCTTATCCCGATAGATTGGAAAATGCAATTATAATAGCGTCGACCGCGCGCCTCACTGCACAAAACATCGCATTTAATGAAATAGCCAGAAGAGCAATAATTACCGACAAATCGTTTCATGGAGGTGACTATTATTCAGAGAATACTTTTCCCAATATAGGTCTATCAATTGCGCGAATGCTTGCTCACATAACATATTTATCTCAAGATGGCATGACAGAAAAATTTGGAAGAAATTTACAAGAAAAGAAAGATTATTCTTTTTCATATGAAATAGATTTTCAAATAGAATCTTACCTAAGATATCAAGGAGAAAAGTTTTCACACAAATTTGATGCTAACTCTTACTTACTTATTACAAGAGTTTTAGATTATTTCGACCCGGCTGGTGACGCCGATGGTGATTTAGTAAAGGCATTAAAGGTTGCTAAGGCGAATTTTTTGTTAGTCTCATTTACTTCTGACTGGAGATTTTCTCCTAGTCATTCAAAAGAGTTAGTATCAGCTCTTCTAAAAAATAATGTTCAAGTTTCGTATTCTGAGATAAAATCTGAATATGGGCATGACTCCTTCCTATTAGAAGATCCTGGGTACCATGAGCTGATTCGTGTATTCTTCAGGAACATGTTGTGATTGCCATGATGCTGAGAGATGATCTAAAAGTAATTGCCCAGAGAATACCACATCAATCTAGAGTGTTAGACTTAGGGTGTGGTGATGGGTCGCTTATTAAATGGCTAGAACTTAAAAAGGCTTGCAAGTGTTACGGGGTAGAAATTTCCTCTGATAAAGTTTTACAGTGCTTGGAAAAAAAGGTTAATGTCATTCAAGCAGATATCGAGGAGGGGTTGTCTATTTTGGATAATAATAAATTTGATGTGGTTGTTTTGTCTCAAGCGCTTCAGGCTACCCTCAAAACCGAAATTGTGTTGAGGAAAATAAGTGAATTAGGCCATACTGTAATTTTAAGCATACCAAATTTCGGTTACTGGACCCATGTATTAGACCTATTGCTGGGCAGGATGCCGGTTAATGATAGGCTTCCGTTTCAATGGTATGACACCCCTAATCTTCACTTTGCAACTATAAAGGATTTTGAAGATCTTCTTCGTAAACTGAACTTCAAAAGAATGAAAGCATTTTACGTAAAAGAGTCAAAAACTGACTCAATAAAAAGAATAATATTTCTACCTTCTCTAAGGTGTACAACCGCAATTTATCAATTTAGTAAATCAAATTAACTTTTCCAGAATGACACAGAAAAGAATACAAAAATTGTTAACAGTTCTAATCTTCCCAGAAGCATAACTACTGATAATATAGATAGTTGTAAGTCGCTCAAAATTCCATAATTGGAAGAAGGCCCAAGTTCAAATAAAGCTGGTCCAAGATTATTTAAGCATGCCAAAGCAGCTGATATAGAAGCCCCAGCCGATAAACCTGTAGAAGTAAGGAAAAGAAATGCTGTAACTAATGTAAGTAAATAAAAGAACATAAAAGCTAGAACCGCAAGAATAACCCGATTTGTGACAGTTTGAGTTCCAATTTTGATAGGAATGATTGCGTGAGGATGAACCGTTCTTAAAATTTCTCTTCTGGCTTGCTTCAGCATAATAATGGCTCTAATGAGTTTTACACCGCCCCCAGTAGAGCCAGAGCACGTTGTAAAGCATGAAAGTAAAAGCATAAGCGAAAAAGTTATCGTGGGCCATAGATTGTAATCGGTGGTGGCATACCCAGTTGTGGTGGCGATAGATACAACGTTAAAAATTGCAATACGAACAATCGTAAACAAACTACTCTCATCCGAAAAATTTATTAACAGTACGAAAAATATAAATGCTACAGAGCTAAAGATGATAGAAAAGAAATACCTGGCCTCTATACTTTGCAAATAAGCCTTTAAGGAAAATGATCTTAATACTGCAAAATGTAATGTAAAATTCATTGCTGCAAGTAACATAAAAAGAACCGCAACTGCTTCTATTTTGAAGCTGTTGAAAAAGCCAATACTTTCATCATAAGTTGACAAACCGCCTATACTAACCGTGGTAAATGCATGGGCCAATGCATCAAATAACTCCATTCCTGATACCCAATAGCCAACACAACAAAATAATGTTAAAAAAACGTAGATTGTCCACAAAGCCTTTGCGGTCTCTGCAATCCTAGGCGTAAATTTCTTATCTTTCATAGGTCCGGATGCCTCAGCTCTAAAGATCTGCATACCTCCAACTCCGAACATTGGTAAAATGGCAATAGTCAAAACTAAAATTCCCATACCTCCCAACCACTGTAGTATAGCTCTCCAAATTAATATTGCTTTAGGCATAAGTTCTAACCCAGAGAAAATTGTCGCTCCAGTTGTTGTTAGTCCCGAGACAGCTTCAAAAAAAGCTCGAACAAATGACATGTTTTCATCGAACATTAGAAACGGAGTTGATGATATCGTTGAAAGTAAAATCCAAACCAACAATACGAGTGTTAAACCATCTTTAGCTTGTAGCTCTGAAGAACTTTGAGAGTAAGATTTTGTTTTCTTAAATAAAGTAAATATAATTATGCCAAAAGCAAAAAATAATATTCCTAACTTAATGAAGTCGGTCCAAATTGGTTCTGCATATAGATAACCAATCAGTGCTGGGAAAAAAAGAAATAATGAGAAGAAAGAAGTAATTAAACCAACTATCGAGAGAACTTCACTAAGGCGCCGAGAGAAAATTACCACCGTTTCCCAATAATCTCAGAAAAATCTGGCCGAAACTGTGAACATTTTTTCTATATCAGAAATTATCTTACGATTTGAAACAAAGACGATCAAATGATCATTGTTATCAATAATCAGATCATGATGTGCCATTAAAGCTGTATTCTCCCCGTCCACTTCACGAACTATAGCTCCTAAAAATGATCCCTTTGGCATTTTTATTTGTTCTACCATTCGTCCAATAACTTTCGAGGTGGACTTATCTCCATGAACAATTATTTCTAATGCTTCAGCCGCTCCGCGTTTTAAACTATGAACAGCCTCTATGTCACCTCTTCTGATATATTTTAATAATTCCCCAACAGTTGCATGCGAGGGAGTTATTGTAATGTCAATGTTTCCTCCTTCAACTAATTCTGCATAGGCCTTCCTGTTAATTAAAGACATGACCCTCTTAGCACCGAGCCGTTTAGCCAAAAGAGCAGACATAATGTTATTTTCGTCATCATTCGTCAATGCTACAAACATATCAATATCGGCCACATTCTCTTCCTCCAGAAGTGCCTCATCTGTTGCATCTCCATGAATGACTAAAGCTTTACTTCCTAAGATATTTGAGATCTTTTCGCATCTAACCTTATTGTGGTCGATAATTTTAGGCGTCAGTGATTCAGAAATTGAGTGAGCCACTCTTACTCCAACATTTCCGCCTCCGGCTATCATAACCTTACGGACAGGACGATCAATTTGACGTAGTTCTCTTAGAACTTGAGACACATTCTCCGTAGCGACCAACACAAACACTTCATCCCCTACCTCTATGTTGGTGGTAGCATCTGGTAACAGCGCTATCCCATTACGATAAACGGAGACAATCCTGCAATCTACCGTTGGGAGATGATTCCTTAAGTCACTAATTGGATGACTAACTAAAAGGCCTCCACGATGAGCTATAACGGTCAACATGGTAACTGTTCCATTTGCAAATTCGGTAACTTGCAGCGCTTCAGGTATTTGAATTAATCGCTTAATAGTCTCAGTTACAGAGGTTTCAGGACTAATTATTTTGTCAACTGCGAATCCATCCTCTGTTAAAAGCTCACTGTTGTTTAACCACTGCGTAGATCTAGTCCTGGCTATTCGTTGAGGAACATTAAAAACTTTGAAAGCTATCTTACAGGCAACCAGATTAATCTCATCGTCAGCCGTTACGGCAACCATCATATCAGCATCCTCGATTCCAGCATCTCTAAGAACGTCAATAGAGGTAGCTGTTCCAGCAACTGTTCGCAAATCAAATCGTTCTTGCAAATTATCTAATGCTTCAGTATGCGTATCAACCACAGTTACGTCACTTTTATCATCACTAACCAACATTTCCGCTAGACTCGAGCCTACCCTTCCAGCGCCTAAAATTAAAATTTTCATTATTGATTGTTCTTTTTAAGGACCCCTCTCTGGAGCTCCATCCCTAACTGTCGTATTTTTCGGTAAAGATGAGTTCTTTCCAAACCAGACCTTTCAGCAAGCCTTGTCATGCTACCTTGTAATTTTGCTAATTGGTAACTGAGGTAAATTCTTTCAAAAGAATCTCTTGCTTCTCTCAAAGGGGAGTCCAGATTAATCATGGATAATTCTTTCTTCGCCTCAGATAATGCCAAGGATTCTTTCGTTATTTGCTCATCTTCCGTCACGGCTAATTTCTGCATATGAATCGTTTGCAGACCACCCTTTTTTGCAACGAATCGTTTGTCAGTTACAACGACGTTTTTTTGATAAACACCTGAAGCATTTTGTTCATTTTGACTGCCAATTAGGGAGCTGATTGGTGCTTTTTCGGTTGCATTCTTTATGGTGTTGGTCAGTTTAGATAGGGTAATCGGTTTCTCAAGATAATCGTATGCCCCCATCTTGGTGGCCTCGACAGCTGTATCTATTGTAGCGTGCCCAGACATTACAATTACTGGGACCTGAAAACCTGTAGACATCCATTCTTTGAGTAAGGTAATTCCATCAGTATCAGGCATCCAGATATCTAATAAAATCACTTCGATTGAGGGCCTCTTTTTCTGCTCTCTAGCTTCCGCCCCATTCGCAGCTAATATCACTGAATGGCCCTCATCCTGAAGAACCTCGGTCAAAAGCTCTCTGACGCCTATTTCATCATCAACAATTAATATCTCTGCCATAAATTCATACTTTCTACGCTATTCTATCAAAAAGTAACTGAACAACCACTCCATTCCCCCGGTTTTTATTATTTAACGTAATAACTGCATTATTTTCTTGAATAATTTTTTTTACTATTGGTAATCCCAGGCCTGTGCCCTTTGCCTTCGTAGTAGTATAAGGGTCGAAGACCTTGGACAAAATTTCTTCCCTTATCCCAGGTCCGTTATCCTCAATGGAAAGTATAATTTGTTCCTTTTTTTTATGAGTGGTCACAGAAATCTTAATTTTGATTATACCTGCGTATTGGTTATTAATTGCGTCCTGGGCATTTTGCAATAGATTATG
Source organism: Burkholderiaceae bacterium (assembly GCA_004214155.1). GTDB lineage: Bacteria > Pseudomonadota > Gammaproteobacteria > Burkholderiales > Burkholderiaceae_A > UBA7377. The sequence goes on along the minus strand of SGYQ01000003.1, from coordinate 44,483 downwards.
AAGGACTTGAAGCACTTGATCTTTATCAAATTTAAAAAATAATTTATCAGGAGTTTGATTTTCATATTTTATACGTTTATCTCCAGAATACATCTGTAAAAACTCCTTTAACACCTTATCAATATCCATAGTGATAGGCTTAGCTCTTGGAAGCCTTGCATATTGTTGAAATTCGTTAACCATAGTCTTCAACGAAACTGCTTGATCAACTATCATTTTGGTTGATTTTTCTAAGATAACCTCCTCATCCGTAGTTAACTTTCCCGACAAACGCTTATTCAAACGTTCAGCGGAAAGAATTATAGGAGTTAATGGATTTTTAATTTCGTGAGCTAAGCCCCGGGCCATGTCTGCCCAAGCTTGTGATTTTTGAGCTTCCAAAAGTACGGATACATCATCAAAAACTAAAATTATTCTGTTATCGTTGTCAAACTCTACATTTGGAAGCAAAAACGCTGTGATTATAAGACTCAATTTGCTACCATCTTCCCGAAAAGCGTCAACCCTTTGTTGATGTTCGTTATTTTGGTTAAAAGAATCTCCGAAATAAATTTTTTTTTCTGAAATAATTGGGATTTTGTCAATTGAGCATTCCAAATAATTTACAAGTGAGCATCCTAGTATTTTCTGAGCGCTACTGTTGAATTGCTCGAGATGCCAATCTTTATCGAAAACCATTACACCAGTTGTTAAGCCGGCTAGAATTTGCTCGAAAAAACGACTCGAAGTTTTTAGTTGACGTTCACTATCCAGTGCTGCTGCCTGAGCAGCACTCAATTTCGTCATCATATCGTTAAACGACAATAGAAGATCATTTAACTCATGATTTAATTTGTCAGTTTTCAAGGGGCGAAAATCACCCAAACCCACTACTTTAGTCGCTTTTTCTAATGAACGTAATGGACCAATAAGCCAACCACTCAAGAGAACAGACGCAATAAGAGCCCCTGAAACTGCCAGTAACAAAGTGAAAATTAGAGTAACGCCATACATCTTACTTATTCCCTCTTTACCCAATAGAAGTTGTTCATAATCGTTAAAACCTTTGTTTAACGCTTCAATATCTTTCACTAAAATCTCGGGAATTGGCTCAATCCATTGAATAATTAATTTGTCCTCCCAATCAATTAAATACTCTGATAAAACCAAAGCCCTGACTTGCAGAACATCTAGTTTTTTTATTGGTGACTCAATCTGTACTAGAGCTCCAGATGCTTTTAAACGATTAATTAAAGCACTTGACGGAACATCTGGAACCAATTCTTTTGCTGCCCCTTCAACAGCTAGTATGGCCCCTTCGGACGAAAAAACAGAGATTTCAGCAGATTGATTTTTTGAGGCAAATATCTCCAGAGTTTGTAAAAGATCTAATCTGGACCCAGTTTCAATCTGCGTTGCGACCTGTTTAGTTTGGGAAACCACATCTGTTTTTATAGCATCTAAGGTAGCCCTCCCAAGTCCGTAGCCGGAGTCTAAGGCAGTGTTTACACTTTGTGAAAACCATGTGTTTATAGTTTTTGCTAAAAACTGATTTGATACGAAAAATACTAAGGTCACTGGAACTATGGCTACAATTGCGAAAGTAGATGCTAATCGAATAATTAGCTTCGAGCCAAAAGCACCCTTTTTGTATCGTAACCACGCTTTTCTTACTAAAAGACCCGTAAGTATTATCATCAGCATCGATAGCAAAATATTCGCGTTCAGTAACCATGTATAATTTATGTCAATGCTGGGAGAATTGCTAGAAGCCAGGGAGAGCAAAAGCAGCAGACCTAACGAGATAGCCCCCACGAGACATAACGTTAACCTGAGAAAAAAGCTCAAAGAGGCTCCTCTATGAATAATACATCAACCCACCCTGACGATAACTGCCAGGATTGATTTGACGATGCTAATATAGAAATCGGGCGAGGGAAAGCCTGGTGATTAAGCATTAATTTAACTTGTATCGAAACGCCGTCCATTTTATTCGGAAGAAGTCCTTTCGGGAAAAAAACCCAATCTTTTATACTCAAACATGCCGCTAGGGCCTCCGTTAGGCTTTCGTAATAAGCCGGGCTAACTCCTTCATCTAGTAGATTAACTGAAAATCTTCTCGTTATACCATGATACTCCAATATAGCTTTACGCTCCTTCTCAAAAAGGTTGTTCGCGCTTAAAAAAGAAAATTTGAATATTCTAAAGTTTGAGTTGAACTGCAATGGTACGCCTTTTCTTAGAGCCTCTGTAAGAGTCTTTTCTAACTCGACAGAGACGTCCCCAGTAAGTGCTAAGTTAACTGAATCCTGGACTAGTCTGACATTGTTTACTGTAATCTTTGAATTTTTCTCATCAGTCATTGGGGAGCACGAGTATGAACCCAATAAGATAGGCAATACCAATATAGCCGAATTAAGAGCTCTCTTGCTTTTCAAGCATCGCATAAAAGAAACCATCATCTCCGATATAATTTAACTCTGCGTTATCTAATTCATTTTCTACATTATATTTTAGAAAATAGTCTTTACCAATTGTTGGATAAATCAAACCCGGTGCACTTTTTCTATTCACATTCTTTCGGCGTTTCAAAAACTGTACTACCTGGCCTTCCCCTTCATTGTAGAAAATAGAACAGGTACAGTAAATTAAAATTCCTCTATTTTTCAAAATTTGCCAACATGCATCTAAGAGTTTTGACTGCATTGTGACCAATGTCGCTAGTTGCTGCCTGGTCTTTGTCCATGGTATTTCAGGGTGACGACGCTGTATACCCGATCCAGAACATGGAGCGTCTAAAATTATGTAATCAAAACCAGAGTTTGCTAAATTAAATAGCGCATTAAGTTGTTTTGGAACTAAGGGATTAAAACTTGTTACCCGAGGTATAGTAACTAGGTGATCTTTAATTCTTACGATTTCTTTTTCTAACAATTTTAATCTTATTTTTGATTTGTCATTAGAGAAAACATTACATTTTCTGTTAGTTGCTATTGCAAGACTTTTGCCTCCGGGAGCAGCACAAATATCCAGAAGGTTATCATCAGGTTTAGGTTGAATAAGATCGATTATTCTTTGTGAACTTAAATCTTGAATACTTACCAGACCCTTTTCAAAGGATGATGTTTGGGTAAGATCACAAGGCGGTACCACAGTTAAACCGTGAGAAGATACTTTAACAATTTTTCGATTAATGTTTCTTAGATCGGAAGATAATTGATTAATATATTGTGGCTTGTTTAAGCGCACATTCAAGGGAGGGTGCCGTAATAATGAATCAACCAAAACATTTTGAAGATGATTGTCATCTACTTGTTTTTTTAAATGATTTATCCACCACAATGGAGCATTAAATCTAATTTGTTCCCAGCTCAATCTATATTGAAATAAATTAGGGTCTGCAAAAATCTTTCTTAAAATGAAATTTCCAAAAGCGACTATTTTTCTATTGGAAGAATGTTTTAAGCACTCCACAGCTTGATTAACCAGTGTATATTCCGGATACCTTTGCTCCTCATAAAGAGCTATAGAAATGGCAACGACGTATAAGATGTTGTTATTGGGATCTGTCTTCGCATATTTATGTACTACAAATTTTGCTAAGGCTAATCTTTTTATGCCAACAAAACGTATATACTTCTGCCTGGGAGTAAGGTCAGAAAATCTTCCTATTTCTAGAAAATTTTTCGACGATATGGAAATATCTTGCCATAAAGGCCCGTATTTCATTTTATGTTAATTTTTTTGCTATTTCATTTAGTCTTGATATTCTCTCTGAAGTTGAAGGGTGAGTAGAAAATAATTCCTTAAACCCTTTTGTAATCAAAGGAGAGATGATCATCATTTGAGCTGTTTCTGGATGTTGTTGAACAGTATTAAAATTTTTAGTTCTGGATATTTTGTCAATTTTCTCGAGTGCTGAGGCGAGCGAACCAGGGTCTTGGGTTAATAGGGCCCCAACTCTGTCGGCCTCGTATTCTCTTGATCTTGAAATAGCCATCTGAATTATTGTAGCTGCAATTGGAGTAACGAATGCAAGCAAAATAAATAAAAAAGGGTTGGATGATCGGTTGTCTCCTCTTCCTCCAAAAATCAGTGCAAAAGAGGCTAGGGATGAGATGGCCGCAGCAAAAACTGCACTAACGGTGGCAATCAAAATATCTCTGTTTAATATATGAGCCAATTCATGTGCTACTACTCCTTTTAGTTCCTTTTGAGTTAATTTTTCTATAAGCCCTCTTGTAACAGCTATGGCTGCGTTAGAGGGGTTTCTGCCAGTAGCAAAAGCATTTGGAGAATTCTCTTCGATTATATAGATAGCAGGTGTGGGAAGGTCAGCGTTTGTGGTAAGTTCCGAAACTATTTTGATTAATTCTGGAGAATCGTTTTGGTTTACCACCTTAGCTTTGTACATTGAAAGAATGACTTTATCTGAATACCAATACGCAAATAGGTTGCTTAGAATTCCAATTATCAATGCTATAAGCAAACCGGCTTCACCTCCCAATGTATAACCTGTAAAAATAAATAGACAAATAATCGTGAACATTAGAAAAAACGTTTTAAAATAACCCATTATATTTTTCTCCCGAATACTATTTCGCTAGAGTTTTTGAATCCATTAATAAAAGATTTTGCGTCAATCCAATTGCCACTTTCCTTTTGAATTAAATTAATTTTCAACATTCCACTTCCACAGTGAACTGCTAGCAATGCTCCTTTTCTATCTTTCGATACTAGTAAAGTTCCCGGAGCTTTCTTAAAAAACTTTTGATGTTCCAAAACTTCTGCCTTTCCTAACTTCAATCTTCTATCATTTAAATATGTATATGTACAAGGTTTTGGATACAATGCGTTAATTTTCCGGACGATTTCTACAGCGGGCTGAGTCCAGTCAATTTTTAATTCATTTGATATTATTTTTTTGGCATAAGTTGCCTTTTTTTCATTTTGAGGGTTGTATGTAATTTTGTCATGTGGTGTTTTTAGAAACTTTTTCAACATTTGCAAACTAATTTTTGCAAGCTTTGCCTCCAGGTCAGCATACGTGTCATTCTTATCGATTTCTTGTTTAACAATACTCCAAATCGGACCAGCATCTAAATTCGAGCCCATTTTGATGATTGAAACTCCAGTAACTTTATCTCCCGCCTCAATCGCCCTCTGAATGGGTGCGGCTCCGCGCCATCTTGGTAAAATCGATGGATGAACGTTAATGCATCCATGTTTAGGCAATGACAAAATACTTTCACCTAGAATGTATCCAAAAGAAGCGACAATCAAATAATCTAAATCTGAAATTCTATCTTTTAAGGAATCAACAATGTGTCTACCAGACACGATGGTTTCAATAAAAAAGCTATTCTTTTTACTAAATGAAGATATAGGAGTTTCGGTTAGTATTTTTCCTCGCCCTTGATTTTTAGCGGGTATTGTAAGCACCAGAGACATACTTGAACTTCCATCTGCAATAATCTCCGTTAGGCCTGACAAAATCTTCAAAGAAAAATTATCTGAACCAGCAAAACCGATATTCATACTTTATGCTTCTGCCAGAGATCTTTTTTTTTCTTTTTGCAACTTTCTTACAATTTTTTCTTGTTTTAATCTTGAGAGGTGGTCAACAAAAACACGACCATTCAAATGATCTATTTCATGTTGCAAACAGACGGAAAGCAATCCATCAGCTTCTAATTTATGTTCTAGCCCATCCAGGTCGTGATATTTACCAATAAACGAATCTGGTCTTGTAACATTTTCATAAATACCAGGCACTGAAAGACAGCCTTCTCCATGTTGTTTTGTGTCTACACTGATTTTAATAATTTCAGGATTAATAAAGATCAATGGATTATTTTTTTCTTCGGACAAATCTATTACAACTATTCTTTTGATAATGTTCACTTGAATTGCTGCTAGTCCAATTCCTTTCGCGTTGTACATTGTCTCAAGCATGTCCTCACAAGTAGTTTTTAATGTGTTATCAAAGACTGTGACCTCGCTGGCCCGTTGACGTAATTTTGGGTCAGGAAATTCGAGAATTTTAAGTAATGCCATAATTATTAAAAAAAAACTTGCAAAAAGTATACGTTGAGTAATATGATGCAAAAAATTTAACATTATTTCAAGCTGTTTCATTATGACTAAATCACTTGTTATTGCAGAAAAACCTTCGGTGGCATCCGATATTGCGAAAGCTCTCGGTGGATTTAAAAAACAAAAGGATGTTTTTGAGCGCGACGATATGGTAATTACATCAGCGGTTGGTCATTTATTGAAAATGGTGGTGCCGGAAAAACATGATATAAAAAGAGGTAAATGGAGTCTTAATAATCTTCCTCACTTACCTCCCAAATTTACACTGGAACCTTTCGAAAAGACAGAAAGTAGACTGAAAGCCATAGTAAGGCAGATAAAGCGTAAAGATATCGATCTTTTGATCAACGCTTGTGACGCAGCGCGTGAGGGGGAATTGATCTTTCGTCATATAGTGGAATATACAAAAAGCAAACATAAGATAAAAAGGTTATGGCTACAGTCGATGACCCCAGAGGCTATTAGGACAGGATTTAATAATCTAAAACCCGACAATGAGCTTATACCTTTATCTAACGCTGCAAAGTGTAGGAGTGAAGCTGACTGGTTGGTGGGAATCAATAGTACAAGGGCATTTACAGCGTTCAATAGTTTAGACGGTGGGTTCTATAAAACGCCGGTAGGTAGAGTAAAAACGCCAACATTGGCAATGGTTGTGCGTCGAGAGGAAGAAATAATTAAGTTTGTAAGTGACATTTTTTTTGAAATAAATGTAAATTTTAAAACTAGTAAAGGGGAGTACACGGGGAGATATTTTGACCATAATTTTAAAAAAGTCAAAGAAAATCAGAAGCTTAAAGAAAGTAGAATTTGGGACCGAGAAATAGCTTTGCGAATTATCAAGGAAATTTCGGGACAAAAGGGAAAAGCTAAGGATGAGACTAAGACTCTTTCGCAAGCCTCACCTTCGTTGTTTGATTTAACCAGCTTACAACGAGAAGCTAATAATCGATTTGGCTTTTCAGCAAAAAATACTGTTGGTTTAGCACAGGCTCTTTACGATAGGCACAAACTTATTACTTACCCCAGAACCGACTCCAAATTTTTACCGGAAGATTATGTCTCTACTGTCAAGGAAACTATATCGTCTTTACAATCTGTGCCAAATTATCAAGGACATTGTGCTGAGGCACTTAAATTAAATCTTTTTAGTGATAAACATAGGGTTTTTAATGACAAAAAAGTTAGCGATCACTTCGCGATTATACCTACGGGAATTGCCCAAAAAAAACTGACTGAGCCAGAGTTAAAGCTATTTGATCTGATTGTAAAAAGATTTCTGGGTGTATTTTTTCCTCCAGCAAAATATTTGAATACAAAAAGAATTACTACTGTGAAAAACTATACATTTAAGACTGAAGGAAAAGTACTCGTCGAAGCTGGTTGGCAAAAACTATACATGGACTCCAAGGCTATTCAAAAGGAATCTTTAATAGCCTTGGAGGAAAATGTTGACGTAATTTGTGAAAACGTCAAATTAGATGAACTTGAGACTAAGCCACCTGCACATTACAATGAAGCCACTCTACTGTCAGCTATGGAAACAGCAGGCAGATTGGTAGAAGGGGAAGCCCAAAGAGAGGCAATGGCGGAGAAAGGTATTGGAACTCCGGCCACACGAGCAGGGATTATTGAAGAACTTATTAAAGATAATTACCTCATAAGGGATGGCCGCGATTTATTGATTTCACATTCTTCCAGTAGACTTATGCAATTATTAGATGGTCTGAACATCAAAGAATTATCTATGGCGGACTTGACTGGAGAATGGGAATACAAACTTAAACAGATTGAGAATGGAAAGAGTGACAAAGATGCCTTTATCAAAGAGATAAAAACTATGGTTTCAAATATTGTCGAAAAAACCAAAAGTTTCGATAGTAAAACCATTCCTGGAGATTATGCTAACCTCAATGTTCCTTGTCCAAAATGTAAAGAAAGGGTAACCGAAACTTATAAACGTTATGCTTGTACCAACTGTGATTTCTCAATTTCGAAAACGCCAGGGGCCAGATTGCTGTCTGTTACTGAAGCTGAAACTTTTATCAAGGAGAAAAAATTAGGACCTCTTGAAGGCTATAGAAGCAAGAGAGGATTTCTGTTTGCCGGTACCATAGTTTTAACAGAGGACTATAAATTAAATTTTGACTTTGAATCGGCTGATGATGATTCTCTCGAAGAATTAAAATATGAAGAAAAAGATGTTATTGGCAATTGTCCCCAATGTTCCGGAAATATCGTTATTCATAAAACAAGTTATATATGTGTTAATTCCGTCGGAAAAAATAAATCTTGCAGTTTCCGGAGTGGACTTACTATACTCCAGCAAACGATTTCTACTGAACAAATGACTAAATTGCTGACTGAGGGAAGAACCGATTTATTACATTCGTTTGTTTCCTCTAGAACAAGAAGAAAATTTAAAGCTTGTTTAATTTTAAAGGATGATAAAACCATTGGATTTGAATTCGTTTCTAAAGCAAAGAAAAATTAAACATCAAGATTAAGGACATTTAGTGCATTTTCTTCAATAAACTTCCTTCGTGGCTCAACTTCTTCTCCCATTAATTTAACAAAGATTTCTTCTGTACCAGTCTCTGATTCATCTTTTATCTCAACCTGCGATAAAACACGGGTAGTGGGATCCATAGTAGTTTCCCATAACTGATCTGGATTCATTTCTCCAAGGCCTTTATATCTTTGTAAAGTAATTTTTTCTTCAACATATTTCAAAATATTCAGAATACAGCTTCTAAATGAACTTTGTTTTTTTTCCTCTTCTTCGTTAGAAAATTTGAAAGTCAGGCGCATTAATTGAAATTCCCCAAGAGCTATTGAGAGTTGTGAAAAAAATTTGTAGTCGTCACTGTTAAAAAAAATATCGTCTGTTATTGGTAAGGTTTGGTCTCTATTTATTAAGAGGACGGAATCAGTTCCTTCATTATTTATGTCCGTTTGTGTTTTTAAATAGATGTGTTCTTTTTGGTTGGCCTTAGCCCATGTATTAAAGTTGATAACAGTTTGAGCTTTGTCTTCATTCGACCTTAACTTAAATTCAACTCCATCTATAATTGACTCAAGAATATTTCTGTTTATTTTTAACTTTAGTGATTTTATCTTTTTTTCTGCCAACAAAACTTGCTGTGCAAGTTCGAGAATATTCCTTTCGAGTTTAAATTCTTTTTTTAATCCATTGCTTTGCGTGCTCGTTAATACTGCGTTATCTTTTGCGATATTTAATAAATGGGTTTCTAAATGGTTGTCGTCTTTAATATACGTTTCTTCTTTTTTAAATTTTACTTTGTATAAGGGGGGTTGGGCGATATAGATGTGTCCCCGTTTTACTATCTCAGGCATTTGTCGAAAAAAGAATGTTAATAACAAAGTCCTTATATGTGAACCATCAACGTCAGCATCAGTCATGATAATTACCCTGTGATATTTCAGTTTATCAGGGTCATAGTAATCACTTTTAGATACCCCTATGCCTAAGGTTTGAATTAAAGTTGTTATTTCTTGAGAGGATAGCAGCTTATCGAGACGAGCTTTCTCAACGTTTAAGATTTTACCTTTTAATGGAAGTATAGCTTGATATTTTCTATCTCTGGCTTGCTTTGCAGAGCCGCCAGCAGAATCCCCCTCCACTAAAAATATTTCTGATTTCTTTGGGTCTTTTTCTTGACAGTCAGCAAGTTTCGCCGAAAGCCCTATAGAATCTAAAACCCCTTTACGGCGAGTTATCTCCTTTGCTTTTCGAGCTGCTTCTCTTGCTCGGGCTGCGTCAATAATTTTCGAGATTATTTGTTTCGCTTCTTTAGGATTTTCATTTAAATAGTCCTCCAAGTATTTACTTGTCACATCTTCTACCGGCTGACGTACCTCGCTTGATACAAGTTTATCTTTGGTTTGCGAAGAGAATTTTGGTTCTGCCAACTTTACAGAGAGAATACAAGTCAAACCTTCTCTAAGATCATCACCAGTTATGTTTGTTTTTGCTTTTTTGCCCAAATCATTTGTTTCGAGATATTTATTTATACATCGTGTCATACCTGATCTGAGGCCTGTTAAATGCGTTCCACCATCTCTTTGAGGTATATTGTTTGTAAAGCATATTACATTTTCATAATAACTATTATTCCATTGCAATGCTATTTCCACAATTATGTTATTTGTTTCTTTTTTTAGTTGAAATATTTTTGAATGTATTGGATGCTTGCTCTGATTAAGGAATTCCACGTATCCAGCAAGACCTTCAGAATTTGAAAAGTTTTCTTCCTTGTCTGTTTTCTCATCTAACAAAGTTATATTCACGCCTTCATTCAAGAAACTTAATTCCCTTATTCTTTTTACCAAAACACTGTGTTTAAATTCTATTGAATTAAATATTTCTTTCGATGGCTTAAAATGAATTTCCGTTCCTGTGCTGTTACACTCGTCAATTTCAGTTAAAGGTTTAACACACAAACCCTCTTTAAACTCGAGATTGTACTTTTTTCCACCCCTCTTAATCTGCAATTTTAGCCATTTAGAAAGCGCATTTACGACTGAAACACCAACACCGTGTAACCCACCTGAAACCTTATATGAATCTTGATCGAATTTTCCACCTGCGTGCAGTTCAGTCATCACGATTTCAGCAGCTGAACGATTGCCTTCGTCTTCTGAATGTATATCTACGGGAATCCCCCTTCCATTATCTGAAATAATTACTGAGTTGTCAGATTTTAGATGTACTAAAATCTCTGTACAATAGCCGGCAAGCGATTCATCAATTGAGTTATCTAACACCTCAAAGATCATATGATGTAGCCCAGACCCGTCTTGTGTATCTCCAATATACATTCCTGGGCGCTTCTTTACAGCATCTAAACCTTTTAGTATCTTGATTGAGGACGAAGTATAAGTTTCCATTTAGAGTCTCATTGGCATTACTACATATTTAAACTCTTTATCTTCAAGATTTGAAATTACCGCACTGGATTGAGAATCATTAAAGGAGAAGCCTACTTTTTGTGCGTCTATATTATTTAAAACTTCGATCAGATATGTCACATTAAATCCTATATCCAGATTCCCTTCTCCTTCTTCGGTAATAATTTTCTCTGTTGCTTCTTCTTGGTCAGAGTTTGTTGATTGTAATACGGCTTGTTCCCCTTTAAGGGTTATTCTTATTCCCCTGTATTTATCGGAAGTTAATATCGACACCCTGGTAAGTTTTTCGAGAAGATCGTTTCTATTGAACATTACTTTATGTTTACTATCGTCCGGAATTACTTTCTGATAATCAGGATAATTCCCTTCTATAAGTTTAGATATAAGATTTTTTCCTGGTAACGAGATTTCGATATAATTTGAATGAATACAAATTTCTATCTCGCTATCTTTTTCAGTACTGAGAATTTTTTGCAACTCAATTACTGCCTTTCTCGGCACTATACATGATAATGATTCAGAAGATTCTTTTAGAGAAGAAATGATTAGTTTATTGAAGCACAGCCTGTGGCCATCTGTTGTTACAGCGATTAGTTCCGATCCATTTACTTGTAAAAATAGACCATTTAAATAATATCTTACATCTTGAGTTGCCATGGAAAATGAGACTGAATCTAGCAATGCTTTTATTTCATTACTTTTTACGGTGAACTTTAAATTTTTTTCTTCGCTGATGTTCAGTAATGGAAAATCTTGAGCAGCCAATGTTTGTAAAGAAAATTTAGACTGGTCTTGTTGTATTACTAACTTGTCCTTGATTAAGGATAAAACAATAATTTTATGATCAGATAATGATTTAGTGATTTCAAAAAGTTTCCTTGCCGAAACAGTTAATTCAAAATCCTTAAGTTCGTGATCTTCTTTTAAAAGAGTAGTGGTTATTTGAATTTCTATATCAGAAGCTGTAAATGAAACTATATTTTTTCGAAATGTAATGAGTACATTTAGTAATATTGGAAGAGCGTTTCTGCGTTCTACAACACTTAGAACAGGTTGAAGAGCAGTTGATAATTCACTTTTATTAAATTTAATAATTTCCATATATATATTAGTAGTAATAATAGAGACAAGTTTTTATGGTTATTTTCATAAGTTATTGTTTTTATTAAAAATAAAAGATCATCTTATCAAAAAAAAATCTTTTTATGTGTTAATAAAATCAGTCTGTAATGGATATTTTAAAGTTATACCCATTTTATCCTTTCTTTGTTCAATTTCTCAATTGTTGTTCAAGAATATGCAAGTTATGGTTTAACGTTGCATTAGATAGTCGAGAGTTTTGAATTTTTTTCACTGCATGTAAGACAGTGGTATGATCTCTTCCGCCAAATGCATAGCCAATTTCTGGAAGGCTTTTCTGGGTTAATTCCTTGCTCAAGTACATAGCAATTTGTCTTGGGATAGCTATAGAAGCAGGTCTACGCTTACTATACATATCAGCGAGTTTCAATTTAAAGAATTCCGCAACTGTCTTTTGTATCGTTTCTATTGTAATAGCCGTTTTTTGCAACGAGAGTAGATCATTCAGTGCATCCCTTACGACTTCTAACGAAGGGGTTTTCATGTGAAAAGAACAATATGCTTCAATTTTTTGTAAAGCGCCTTCAAGTTCTCGAACGTTTGATCTTAAATGCTTTGCTATGAAAAAAGCAGCATCTTCTGGTAAAGGCAAGTTCTCTTTTTCGGCTTTTTTCAATAAAATAGCAACACGCATCTCTAATTCGGGGGGTTCTATAGCAACTGTCAACCCCGATCCGAACCTGGATATCAAACGATTATCAATACCGCCTAATTCAGTTGGATAAGTATCACAGGTTATTATTATTTGTTTTTTTGCCGCAATTAAAGCCTCAAATGCATAGAAAAATTCTTCTTGAGTACGAGACTTTCCGGCAAAAAATTGAATATCGTCTATAAGTAATATGTCAAGACTGTGATAACGCTTTTTAAATTCTTCAAATGATTTTGTTTGATAAGCTTTCACCACATCACTAACATATGATTCGGCATGAATGTATTTCACACCAGCAGTCTGGTTTGTATCCAAAATCGCGTTTCCGACGGCATGAATAAGGTGGGTTTTGCCTAAACCAACACCGCCATATAAAAAAAACGGATTATACCCATGTCCTGGATTATCACAGATTTGTTGTGCAGCCGCCCTTGCTAGCTGATTCGCTTTGCCAAGAACGAAATTTTCAAATGTCCAGTCGGGATTAAGTTGGGGGTTTTGAATTCGACCTTTTAGTACGTCTTTTTGAATTTGGCTGTTGTTATCTAATTGTTTGTTTTTATCTTGTATCTGGAGTTCTCTGACAGGTTTTAAAGATTTTGATTTAAGTGGGTTAGATTTTACTTCAATAGTTAAGACAACAGTTTTTGAGTAATTAGTCGAGATCCAGTTTTTTAGGGTTGGCGACAAATGATTCAGGGCCCATTGCTGTTTATATTTATTAGGAGCTAAAAGCACGATCGTAATAGATGTCTCTAAAATTTGTAATTCTTTTATAGAGATAGGGTCAATCCATGTTTTAAGTTGTTGGATTGTATAATTTTTTTTTATCCCGAGAAGACACTCAGCCCAAAAAGTTTTTTGTTCGATATGATTCATTTGATAATAAGATTATTATAATTAGTATATAATTGAGACGTTGCTCATATCTGACATAGGAAATTACAGGTTACCATGAAAAGAACATATCAACCTTCGGTTACTAAAAGAAAACGCACCCACGGATTCTTGGTTAGAATGAGGACAAAAGGGGGCCGGGCAGTTATAAGAGCAAGACGGGCAAAAGGACGAAAAAAGTTGGCTGTTTAACCCTGGGAATGAAATTTGAAAGAAGTGAAAGCTATTGTTCATGAAGACGTTTTTAAAAATTTAAAACGGTCAAAAAAAAAAAGTGAAAACTTTACTCTCTTCTATAAGGTTCGGGATTTTCAAAATAGCAAAAAGAAAGAACCCGACGAGGATAAAAGTCGACAAATAAATGTTGGTTTTATCTTACCAAAAAAGATAGTGAAAAAAAGTTCGACTAGAAATCTAATAAAGAGGTGGGGGCGCGAGCTCGCCAGAAGAAATCTTACGTACACCCATATATTGTTATCCATTAGAACACTACCCAGGTATAATTCTAATTGTGCGAAGAAAAGTTTGTACTCTGAATTAAGGCATTTAGTTAATGATTAATATTGCATAAATATTTATAATGCTAAGAAATTTTTTAATCAATCTTCTTTGTGTGATTATAAAGTGTTATAAATTAGGTCTCTCTTCGCTTTATGGTCCTAGGTGCAGATTCTTACCTACTTGTTCTGATTATGCAGAAGAGGCAGTTAAAATCCATGGACCACTGCGAGGTATTGCATTAACAATGTCCAGATTAATTAGGTGTAATGTTTTGGCAAAGCAGAGAGTAGATCCGGTGCCCAGGAAAAAAACATGAAGTTTAAAACGACTATTTTGTTGATTATATTCTCTTTCACTTTGTTATTACTGTGGGATGAATGGATGAGTTACAGCACTAAGACGGTTGTGCCTTCAGAGACCATTACTTTAGATCAAACTAACACCACAGCACTTAGAGAAAACGAGTCTTCGTCTGATTTGCCTTCAGTAAACAAGTTAGATACAAAAAAAACAGCTCCGGTTGAAAAAGTAGAAAAGGATGAAAAAACTGGAGAAGTATTAGTTCTAGAAAATTCAAAATTAAAGATTTTTTTAAATACTTTTGGTGGTACTTTGGAGTACGCTGAATTGAAAGATCAAGTCTCTGAGGAATATCCCGGCGGAAAAGTAATCTTATTTGATAAAAGCAATAGATCGACTTACCTAGCTGAAACGGGGCTTATCCCTATAGGAAGCAAAAAAGAAAAACTTCCCGATCACTTGACCTTATTTGAGGTAATGGTGAAGAATGTTGACAAAGTCAGTCTGGTTGCAGAAAGAAACGGAGTTTCTTTAACAAAAACATTTACGATCTTACCGAATAGTCATGTGGTAAGAGTTACGCATGATTTAATCAACACGGCAAACGAAGAAGTAAAGGCTGGATTATATTATCAGTTGTCTAGAGATTCGGAACCCCCTTTGGGAGGAAGTAGTTTTTATAACACTTATACGGGACCTGTTATATACACAGAAAGAGGTAAATTTGAAAAGGTTTCCTTTTCAGATATTGAAGAGTCAAAGCAAGAACATGTACAAACATCTAATGATGGTTGGTTTGGAATAATTCAGCACTATTATGTTGGGGCATGGATTTTCAAAAATGATTTTGAACGTGAATTTTATACGAGAAAGCTTAGAAATGATAAATTCTCCGTCGGAGCTATACAATTGTCAGATGAACTGCAGCCAGGCCAGACTCAGACATTCACAAACTTACTCTACGTAGGCCCACAATATCAGGAAGATTTAAAAAAACTAGAAAACGGACTTGAATTAGTGGTTGATTATGGAATGTTAACTTTAATTGCGAAACCTATATTCTGGCTGCTTGACAAATTATACAATATCGTTGGCAACTGGGGCTGGGCAATCGTTAGCTTAACGATAATTATCAAACTTCTTTTCTTTCCTCTAACAGCGGCAAGTTATAAATCGATGGCTAAGATGAAAGCGGTAACTCCTAAAATTATGAAAATAAGGGAGCAGTTTAAAGAAAACAAGATGCAACTTAATAACGCTATGATGGATTTATATAAGAAGGAAAAAATTAATCCTTTAGGCGGCTGTTTACCAATTCTCATACAAATTCCGGTATTCATTGCTTTGTATTGGGTCTTATTAGCAAGTGCTGAGATTAGGGATGCACCGTGGATTTTTTGGATAACTGACCTATCAAAACCGGATCCTTATTTTATTTTACCTATAGTTATGGCTGTGACAATGTTCATTCAAATGCGTCTCAATCCGGCGCCACCTGACCCTTTGCAAGCGAAAATCATGATGTTTATGCCGATTGTTTTTTCAATTTTTTTCTTTTTCTTTCCATCAGGTCTCGTTCTGTATTGGCTTGTAAACAATGTGGTATCCATTGCGCAACAGTGGTCGATTATGCGCAAATTAAATGTCCGCGCTGGATAATGACACGATCATTGCTTTGTCTTCAGCGCCGGTTGCGAGCGCATTAGCAATATTTAGGGTTTCTGGACCGTCAACCAGGCGCCTATTGAAAAACATCGTCGGATTCATACCGGAAAATCGAGTCTCAACACTGTCAAAGTTTAAAAGCTCTGACAATAGGGTATTTGATAAAGGTCTAGTAGTTTTTTTCCAGGGCCCTAAATCTTTCACTGGGGAGGATTTGTGTGAATTTCAAATTCATGGAGGTTTAGGCGTTATAAAAATTTTAATGGATACTTGTATCTCCCAATCACGTCCTGGGAAAATTGTTAGATTTGCTGAACCAGGAGAATTCTCAAAAAGAGCATATTTAAATGGAAAGATTTATTTGCATGAAGCTGAGGCTATATCCGATTTAGTCAATGCTGAATCGGAAGTAAAGGTAAATGCGATTAATCGGATGATCAATGAAGGATTTGGAAAAGAGATCATTTCTCTTGCAAATTTTTTAATTACCTTAAGAGCTGAATTAGAGGCACAGTTAGATTTCTCGGCTGATGAAACTGGGTCATTTGAAGTTAAAAACTTTGTCAAAGCGATTGAGGAAAAACAAGTCTGGCTAAATCGAACAATTGAATTTGCGCGAAAAGGAAAATCCTTATCACATAAGTTATCAATAACAATCATAGGTAGTGCAAATGCTGGCAAGTCTACTTTGTTAAATAGATTAGCTGATAAAAATGTATCAATTGTTCATAAAGATGCTGGAACCACGCGAGATATAATTTTATCGAATATTGTATTGGGAAACTTGCAAATTGAATTTTTTGATACGGCAGGAATCAGAGAAACTAGTAACGAGATTGAGGCCGAGGGAATAAGTAAGGCCCTTGAACAGGCAAAAATTTCCAATTTGGTAATGTACTGCGTTGACGTTAACAATTTTGATGAACTACATTTAATTGAAGCAAAAAGACTGGTTAATTCGGCAAAAATCCCAGAGGATAATGTACTATTTGTTTTCACAAAATTGGATTTGAATAGAAATGACAAAATGTGGAAAAATAATGTAAACATCGTTAAAAATAAAGTTGCAGTTTCTGCCAAAACAGGAGAAGGCATCATAAATTTGCGTAAAGTTTTACTTGAATATTTCCAACTAAAGAATAATGAAGAAAATGACACAGAAATAATTTTTTTAAGAAAAAGAAGTATCGACAATCTGAAAGAGTGTGCACAGCGATTGAAAACTTGTATTGAAAATACTAAATCTTATTCTCTGGATTTAGCTGCTGAAGATCTCAGGCTCGCACAAAACCTTCTATTGGAAATAACAGGCAAAATATCAAATGAATTAGTACTAGAGGAGATTTTTTCAAGATTTTGTATCGGCAAATAATCTCAGATTACGTTCTCTCGAAAATTCCTTTTTCTTTGTTTTTTTCAACGTTATCTGACCTGAAAATGTCCCCGTTCATTGAAATCCAAATACCTGGATCCAGAGTTTGGGTGGCAATAAATGCAGCTCCAAAATTAAACATAGCATCCGACTCTTTTATTGAAAATGGTATCATGGCACCTGTTATAACAATCACCTTGTCCTGAGAAGTGTGTTCTCTGATTGTTTGAGCTGTTTGTACCATAGTATCCGTACCATGAATCACAACTATATTCTTGATTGGCTCTGTTTTTATTCTATGTGCGATCATCAATCTGTCTTCATTGTTCATATCTAAACTGTCTTTAAAAAACAATTCTTCAAAATCTACTTTCGTTGTTATTCGCGAACGTTTTATTATGTTCGGTATGCAGGAATCTTTGAAGCTCAACTCCCCTGATATCGGGTTGTACACCTTTTCAAAAGTCCCCCCACAAGTAAAAATTTTAATGTTCATAATTTATCTCCTTTTGGATAAAATCTTTCTTGTCATTGACAGGGCAACTAACATTGGCTTAACTGAGGCGAGATTTTTTCCCGCAATATCGAAAGCTGTGCCATGGTCAACACTTGTTCTTAAAAATGGCAGCCCAATGGTTGTGTTTATACCTGTTTCTAGTCCGCCCAATTTGAAAGGTATCAATCCTTGGTCGTGATAGAGAGCAATTATAATTTTATTGGGTCCTTTAGAGTCATTATTTTGATTTTTAAAAAAGACTGTATCAGCTGGATATGGTCCAGATATATTTATTCCGCATTTTGTTGCTTTCAAAACAACCGGTTTAAGTATGTCTATTTCTTCATTTCCTAAAATCCCATGTTCACCAGCATGTGGGTTCAATGCGGCTAAGATTATTTGTGGTTTTTTGCCAAAGTTTTTCATATACCAACGGTCAGTTATCTTGGCAGTTTCAATTAAATTAGTCTTATTTAGACTTAAAATAGCGTCTTTTAAGGGAATATGTACGGAATTTAGAACTACCATTAAGTTTTCGCCGTACAACAACATGCGAACTTTTGGGGGGTTTTTTGGGTTTGAGAGATACGCTAGTAGTTCAGTATGTCCTGGCCAATTTTGCCCTGCTAAGTGCCATGAGAACTTCGATATGGGGCCGGTAATAATTGCAGAGAGTTCCTCAGTAATACAATCACCTACGGCTCTTTTTAAAATTGTCAAAGAAATATCGCCGCCGACAGAACTCGGTTTGCCCGATACTAAATTTGGTATATCGAAATCTCCGATTACATTAACCAGTCTTGGGTCATTTAGATTTACTGTAGGAGCGAATTTTTTTAGGCACTCAAAATTCGTGTAAATTAAGATGTTTTTTTGATCTGTAAGTAAAAGCTTTGAAACTAATTCCGGACCTATCCCAGCTGGGTCGCCCATAGTAATGCCTATTGGTTTATACATAATCAGATATATTTTTTAAAAATTGAAATATTACTCGAGTTTTGTGGTCTACTTACACTCTATTTAAAATTACTGAATTTGTAACTAATAATGCAAAAATTTAATACAAAATCCATTTTGAGCAAGTTTGATTTTTATGAGTATGAAAGCAATAGTTCTGCAAATGGAAATCTAAACGTTTTTAATCCTTATGACAATAGTTTAATCAAAACCTTACCTTCTGACTCCGTCTCTTCAGCAATTGAAAAAATTAATCGTATGGACCGTTATCGCAGAGAAGAAAGAGATTTCTCAATAATCAACAATGGTCACCTTTTAGAAAAGTGGCATTTAAAAATCTTAGAGAAGAAAAATGATCTTGCGGACCTGATGGTGTTAGAGCAGGGCAAACCATTGGCAGAAGCTATTTCCGAAGTCGAATATGGGGCTGCGTTTATAAAGTGGTACTCAGAAGAAGGAAAACGTATCAAAGGTGATTTACTTGAAAGTCCGTATTCTGATAGAGAGTTTTTAGTGAAACGTCAACCAATTGGTCTTGTCGCAACCATTACTCCGTGGAATTTCCCATTAGCTATGTTTGCGAGAAAAGCTAGCGCAGCTTTAGCTGCTGGGTGTAGTGTTATAACAAAACCTGCCGAAGACACTCCTTTAACCACCCTAGCTATGATTTTTTTGGCTCGCGAGATAGGATTTATTCGTGAAATATTAGATGCGATTGTCGTTCCAAGAAGCAAGGTCTCTGAGATTGGACAACTGTTATGTGCAAATCAAAAAATTAGCAAGGTATCTTTTACAGGCTCAACAGCAGTTGGAAAGCAATTAGTCATGCAAGGAGCTGGCACCTTACAAAAATTTTCTCTTGAACTGGGAGGTAATGCGCCTTTCATAGTTAGGGAAGATGCTGATATAGAGCTAGCTAGCAACGAACTCATTTTGAGTAAATTTCGGAATGCAGGCCAAACCTGCGTATGCGCTAATCGAATTTTTGTTAACACCACGATTTTCGATAATTTTGTGTCTATTTTTCTCAACAAAGTCAAGGCTATTAAAACTGGTTGTGGATTTGAGGCTGGTGTTCAGATTGGACCACTAATAAACCATGCAGCGGCGGATCGCTACAAAAAACTAATCTCAGATTTGAAGCTCAGCGGAGCTAAATTTCTACATTATAAAGAAATAAGCAACGAAGGCTTGATTTTTGAGCCTACAGTGGTCGTCTCTGCTAAAAGGGATGTAAGGGCCTTTGATGAGGAGATATTTGGACCTTTAGCTGTGATTTATAAATTTGATACTGATAGGGAAGCCATTGAACAATCGAATGCAACGAATTATGGCCTAGCATCGTATCTATTTACAGAGTCCAGACAAGCGATAAAAAATTACACTAATTTACTTGATTTTGGTATTGTATGTGTTAACGCGGGAACCTTTTCAAACTCGGTCGCCCCATTTGGCGGATTTAAGGAATCAGGAGTAGGAAGAGAAGGCGGAAGATATGGTCTTGAAGAATTTTTAGAGACTAAATTCGTTTCAATAAAGTAAAAAAAATGTTTCACGTGAAACTTTTCTGAAAAATGGTTGAATATAAAAGTTACGATGTAATTGTTGTTGGAGGGGGGCATGCCGGCACTGAGGCAGCATTAGCATCTGCTAGATTAGGCCAGCTAACCCTTTTGATTACTCAAAATATCGATACTTTAGGCCAAATGTCTTGTAACCCTTCTATTGGAGGGGTAGGCAAGGGACATTTGGTAAAAGAAATAGATGCTTTGGGTGGAGCAATGGGCATGGCTGCCGATTTTGCGGGAATCCATTTTAAGCTTCTTAATGCTTCAAAAGGCCCGGCAGTTTGTGCCACTAGGGTCCAGTGTGATAGATCTTTATATAAAAAAGCTATCAGGAAAATTGTAGAGAACCAAAAACATTTAGATTTATATAGCGACAGTGTTTCCGATCTGATAATTGAGGAAGGGGCTGTGAGAGGCGTAATTTCAAACGGCGGGGTTAGTTTCAAGAGTAACTCTGTAGTTATTACTGTTGGAACTTTTTTAAATGGAAGAATTTTTGTGGGGTCACAATCAGTTGCCGGAGGAAGGGCAGGTGAGTCACCTTCTACAGAATTAGCGCAAAAACTTGACTCTTATGGTTTCGAGCGTTCTCGATTGAAAACAGGTACACCACCCCGTCTTGACGGAAGAACAATCGATTTTTCAGCCCTAATTGAGCAGCCAGGCGAAAGCCCCTTTGATCGTAAGTTCTCAATTTGGAGAAAAAAAGGAACCAAAAAACCCAATAAACAGTTATCTTGTTGGATTTCACACACCAACCTAGAAACACACCAGATAATTAAGAGTTCTATTCATTTATCACCGATGTACAATGGCTCGATAAAATCATCCGGACCTCGTTATTGTCCCTCCATAGAAGATAAAGTTGTCAGATTTGAAGAAAGAAATTCTCACCAAATATTTTTGGAGCCAGAGGGTTTGAATACATATGAGTTTTATCCCAATGGTATTTCAACTAGTCTACCGTTTAATTGTCAAGTTGATATGGTTCATTCAATCAAGGGATTGGAAAAAGCCCATATTCTTCGTGCTGGTTACGCTATAGAGTATGATTATTACGACCCCAGAAGTTTGTTTCCAACATTGGAAACAAAATTAATTAGAGGACTGTTTTTTGCTGGACAAATAAATGGAACAACAGGATATGAAGAAGCCGCAGCTCAAGGTTTAGTGGCAGGGTTAAATGCGGCCAAACTAGCAAAGTCTGAACAACTTTTTACAGCTGATCGATCCCTAACTTATATAGGCGTATTGATCGACGATTTGGTTACTCAAGGCGTGACTGAGCCTTACAGAATGTTTACAAGTAGAGCTGAAAATAGATTATCGTTGCGAGAGGATAATGCAGATCTGCGTTTATATGAAATAGCTTTTGGTTTAGGTTTGATAAAAAAAAGTCAATTTCAAGATGTTAAAAATAAGTCATTAAAAGTGGAAGTACTGCGAAAAAAACTGCACGGTATCTTACTCAAACCAGATCAAGCGTCGTCCGTATCTTTCAACGGCACTTTCGATAGTGGAATAACCAAAGTTACTTCGGCATTAGCTTTATTAAAACGACCGGATATAAAAATTAAACCGTTATTAAAATTTCTAAATGAGTTTAATTATATAGATGAGTTGGAAGGCTCTGACGAGGCGGTCAGTCAGCAAGTGGAAATCCAAGAAAAATATTCAGGTTACATAACAAAACAGCAGCGAGAATCTTTGAGGCTCAACGATATGGCAGACTTACCCATTCCAAAGAATTTTGACTATCGATCAGTCTCTGGTCTATCCAACGAAGCACTTGAAAAGTTTAATCAAATCAAACCAACAAGTGTTTCGCATGCGACGAGGATACCAGGGATGACCCCTTCAGCAGTATCATTGGTAGTTTTACATTTGAGAAAATCTGAAAGATCGAAAGCGGCATAATAGATTGTTACTTCGTAACTACATTGAGGAACAACTCAACAGGCTAGGGATTGAAGTAAATTCAGCGACTACAGAACAACTGTGCAATTATATCAAGGAGTTGGTCAAATGGGGCAAAGTACATAACCTCTCTGGTTCAGATTCGCCTGAGGAATTAGTGGACCGTTTAGTATTAGATAGCGCATTGGTATTGTTTCATATAGATTTCATATGTAAGTTTTCTAGGCTTGGTGAGCCCTCAATAATCGACATTGGTTCTGGTAACGGCTCGCCTGGGATAGTTTGGGCTATTTGTAAGAAAAATATTAGTTTGAAATTAGTTGAGAAAAGCAGGAAAAAATTTGCCTTCTTGAATAGTTTGATAGGAACCCTGGGGCTGTCTGGCCGAGTTAAAGTTCATAACCAGAGAATTGAAGAAAGTTTTCCATTTAATGGATTAAACATTATTACTTGCAAGGCATTTATGGATATTGAGAACTTCCTAAATGTCACGCATCGATTTGCCAAAATGCATACTTATTGGGCTCTGATGACAACATGCAAACTATATAAGGGGTTATCTGACAAGTTTCTTGAAAAAAAAGGCATAATAAGAGTGTCGGATCTAGACAGTAGCGTGAAAATTTTAGATAAAAACTATGAGAGGAATTTTCTTAATAAAAAAGTGCTTCTCTTAAAAAAAGCATTTGAAAATTAATTTCGTAGCTTGTTTACATGACAAATATACTTTCAGTCGCGAATCAAAAAGGAGGGGTGGGCAAAACCACTACTGCTGTAAACACTTCCGCTGTCCTTTCTGGGTCCGGGAGAAAAGTTTTATTGGTCGATTTAGATCCCCAGGCCAATGCAACCATGGGAAGTGGAATTGATAAGCACAAGCTAGAAAATTCAATTTATGAGTTGCTGATTGGCACTGAAGAGATTAATTCGGTTTTAAAAAAAACAAGATTTGGCTATGATCTCCTTCCTTCAAATAGAGATTTAATAGGAGCTGAGCTTGATTTAGTGGATGCCAATGATAGAGAATATCGTTTGTCAAATCAAATCAGCAAGGTTGCATATCAGTATGATTATATAATTATCGACTGCCCCCCTTCATTGTCTCTTTTGACTCTTAATGGTCTATGCGCATCTAGTGGGATTCTAATTCCCATGCAATGCGAGTATTTTGCCTTGGAAGGTTTATCTGATCTTGTCAACTCCGTAAAATTAGTTCACGCCAACCTGAACTCTAAGCTTTCCTCAATAGGGCTTTTGAGGGTAATGTTTGATCCTAGAGTGACTCTTTCTCAGGATGTTAGCGCACAGCTTTTGGAGCACTTTGGTAGAAAGGTGTTCAGTACTATAATTCCAAAAAATGTGCGGCTCGCTGAAGCACCTAGCCATGGACTTCCTATTACTCATTACGATAAAAGCTCTAGAGGAAACTTGGCATATCAAGAATTTGGCAAGGAATTATTGAACCGATTCTCGACCTGACTAACGTATGAGGCGAATAACATGAAAAAAAGAGGATTGGGAAGAGGTTTAAATGAGCTACTAGGTGACAGCCCCACTTTTACGAATTCTTCCGTAGAGGGTTCTTTAAACTTGAGCGATATTTCGGTTGGACCCTATCAACCAAGGAAGTCCATGGATGATGATGCGTTAAGGGAATTGGCCGATTCCATAAAGGTACAAGGGCTTATACAACCTATAGTAGTAAGAGAGGTTAAGAGTAATGCTAAGGTTAAATATGAAATAATTGCTGGAGAACGAAGATGGAGGGCCTCCAAAATGGCTGGCTTGAAAACGGTCCCAGTTGTTATTAAAAACGTAGATGATCAGACAGCTATGGCTATGGCGCTAATTGAAAATCTTCAAAGGGAAAATTTAAACTCTCACGAAGAAGCTGAAGGACTTGCCAGGCTTATAAGGGAACATAGTTTGACCCATAGCGATGCGGCAAAATTATTGGGTAAGTCGAGGGCGGCAGTTTCAAATTTATTGCGCCTTCTCACAGCCCCTAATGTAATCCAAAGTTTATTAAAAAAAGGGGAACTGGAACAGGGTCATGTTAGGGCAATGCTTGGATTGCCAGTAGAGCAACAACTAAAATTATCCTCGCACATTAAGGAAAAGGGACATTCCGTACGTTGGGTGGAGAAAATGGTTAAAGAAATTTTGAAGGAGAAGATTCCCCTCACAAATAATCCGAGCGGGAAACATAACCAAAATCAATCTGCCGCATTTCTAGAAAATAAATTATCTGATTTTTTAAATCTCGAAACGAAGATTCTAAGTAAAGACAAAAACAAGGGAGAAATTCGAATCAAGTTTAACTCCACCGAAGAACTCGAAAGTTTTTTAAAGAGATTTGGGATTTCAGATTACTAGGAAGAAAACATAGCTAACCAATACACGAAAATTCTACTAACACTGAATTTGTTGATATGTTTGATGGTGGGTGTTTTTGCCTCATCTGCACAATTTTTTAGTTTCTTGCTTGGACAAATTTGTTACTCAGCAGGGTTGATATTTTACAACACAAATTTTTTAATACTTCGTAAGGCCTCTCCAGGTGCTATCACATTTTTATTTTTTATCTTGCTTGCCGCTGCGATTAAAGTTGTCTTGATTTTAGCGCTCACATATTTTGTTCACTTATTGTTTGTTGAAATGAGTTGGCTGTACTTCATTTTAGGATTGATTTTAGCAGTTAAATCAATTTTTTTTATTTTCCTTCCGAACCATAAAAAGTCTTGAAATTAGGCCAAATTTAGCTTGTCAAGTGAATGCTTATAGAACATAATAAGAGGTTGTCTTAAAAACAAAAAAATATGGCGTCTACAAACCAAACCTCGTCCGAATATGTGAATCATCACCTGCTTCATTTAAGCAATGCGGGTGATATGCCTGTTGGTCTATTTGCTCCTTCTATTCTGAACTTTGATACATTATTTTGGAGTCTTGCTATGGGGCTTTTAACGATTTTTCTTTTTTGGTTAGCAGCGCGAAAAGCTACCTCAGGAGTCCCAGGTCGGTTTCAGTGCGCTATAGAGATGTTAGTTGAAATGGTGGAAGATCAGTCAAAAAATATAGTTCATGGAGATAGAACATTTGTTGCCCCGCTCGCCCTTACGGTTTTTGTTTGGGTTTTCTTTATGAATGCATTAGATTTATTGCCAGTTGATTTGCCGCATTTCGTATTCGCTGCCCTCGGTTTGGGGGATTTAATTCATTACCATCGCATTGTGCCTACGGCCGATTTAAACGGGACAATGGGCCTTGCTATGGGTGTATTTGCCTTGATGATGTTCTACAGTGTAAAAATAAAGGGTCTACTGGGGTTCTGTAAAGAATTACTTTGCGCGCCTTTTGGTTCGCACCCAGCATTATGGGTTTTTAACCTCGGATTGAATATAATAGAATTTGTTGCTAAGACTTTTTCTATAGGGATGAGGTTATTCGGTAATATGTACGCTGGAGAATTAATATTCGTTCTCATAGCGTTGCTTGGCGGTAGTGCCACTATTTTAGGTTTTGTTGGCCATGTGTTTGCTGGTACAGTTTGGGCAATTTTTCATATCCTGATTATTACGCTTCAAGCGTTTATTTTTATGATGCTGACATTGGTTTACATCGGGCAAGCGCATGAGTCGCACTAAAATTTTCTAATTTATAATAGGAGTTGTTATGGAGTCTGTCGTAGGTTTTGTTGCTTTATCAGCAGGTTTGATCATCGGGTTGGGTGCAGCTGGTGCCTGTATTGGGATCGGAATTATGGGAAGTAGGTTTCTAGAAGCTTCTGCCAGACAGCCCGAGCTAATGAACACTCTTCAAACAAAAATGTTTTTACTGGTTGGTCTAATCGACGCGGCCTTTATTATCGGTACAGGAATAGCTCTGTGGTACACCACAGCCAACCCCTTTGTCAGCTAATAGAAGGTTAGAGATATGAACCTTAATGCAACTTTATTTGCGCAGTTAGTAGTATTTTTTATTTTAGGTTGGTTCACAATGAGGTTCGTCTGGCCGCCGATTATTAGAGCCATAGATGAACGGACAAATAAAATTGCGAGCGGTCTCGAGTATGCAGATAAAACAAAAAATGAATACAAGAATGCGGAAATAAAAATTCAGGATGATTTGAAGAAAGCCCACCAGGAGATAACGAGCAGACTTCAAGAGTCTGAGAAAAAAGCGGCCGCAATAATTGAGCAAGCTAGAATGCAAGCTAGCAAAGAAGCAGCGTCAATACTTGAGGTGGCAAAAAAAGAGGCCGAAACCGAGATTCTAAAATTGAGGCATAAACTTCGAAAAGATGTTTCTCTATTAGCCGTTCACGGCGCAGAGGAAATTCTAAAAAAAGAAGTAGACCAGGCTAAGCACAACGACATTTTAAAAAGATTGGAAGCCGAGCTGTAGTCATGAGTGATGGGACCACAATCGCTAGACCATACGCTGAGGCCTTATTTAAATTATCACTTGATGAAGGTGAAAAGTTTAATGATGAATTGAATTTTCTTGCAACAGTTCTTCAGGACAAAGATCTAAACTTGTACCTTTCTAATCCTACCGTGTCAAAAGATAAAAGCAAAAAATTAGTGCTATCTGTTCTGCCGGAAAATTTCAATCAGAGTTTAAAAAATTTTTTCGAGCTTTTAGTTGACAATTCTCGGGTCGTTTTTTTTGAGGAGATAATTCAGCAATTCCATAATTTAGAAAATGAGCATAACAAGATACTAGAGGCGAAAATTCTTTCCGCTTTTGAATTACTTGAGAATCAAAAAGACTCAATAAAAAAACGATTGGAAAAAAAATTTGATAAAAAGGTTGTTCTATCATGTATCGTAGATAAGACTTTGATCGGTGGAGTGACTATTATTATCGGAGATTACGTGGTCGATGGTTCGATCAAAAGAAATCTTGAAGTTTTAAAAAATTCTATTTTGGTTAATTAAAGTTTTATTTGTTAGGAGTGTAAATGCAACTCAATCCGTCAGAAATTAGCGATATTATCAAAGAAAAAATTAGCGGTGCAAACTTAGCTGCTGAGGCTACGAACCAGGGCAATGTGGTAACAGTCACCGATGGAATATGCAAGATACATGGCCTTTCGGATGTGATGCAGGGAGAGATGTTGGAGTTTCCTAACAATACCTTCGGGTTAGCCTTAAATTTGGAAAGAGACTCAGTAGGTGCTGTTATATTAGGTGACTATGAGCAGATAGCAGAAGGAGATGTCGTTAAGTGTACTGGGAAGATACTAGAGGTTCCCGTCGGAGATGAGTTAATAGGTAGAGTTGTAAATGCTCTCGGCCAACCTATAGATGGTAAGGGAGATGTCAAAGCAAAAGAGACCGGGCCAATTGAAAGGATTGCTCCGGGGGTTATCGCGCGAAAATCAGTTTCCCAGCCGTTGCAAACTGGACTTAAGGCCATTGATTCTATGGTGCCAATTGGCAGGGGTCAGAGGGAGCTAATAATTGGTGATAGACAAACTGGAAAAACAGCCTTAGCCATTGATACGATAATCAATCAAAAGGGTGAGGATGTAATTTGTATATATGTTGCTATTGGACAAAAGGCCTCGTCAATAAAAAATGTTGTAAGAGCCCTAGAAGAAAATGGAGCAATGGAGTTCACAATTGTGGTAGCGGCAGCAGCTTCTGAATCAGCTGCGATGCAATATTTATCCCCCTACTCAGGATGTGCCATGGGTGAATTCTTCAGAGACAGGGGTCAAGATGCATTAATCATATATGATGATTTATCAAAGCAAGCTGTTGCTTATCGTCAGGTTTCTCTCTTGCTAAGAAGGCCACCTGGTAGGGAGGCTTTCCCTGGAGACGTATTTTATTTGCACTCCAGATTGTTGGAACGTGCAGCTCGTGTAAATGAAGATTATGTAGAAAAGTATACTAGTGGCGGCGTTAAAGGGAAAACAGGATCGCTGACGGCTCTTCCAATAATTGAAACACAAGCAGGTGACGTATCTGCCTTTGTCCCGACAAACGTAATATCAATAACTGATGGGCAAATCTTTCTCGAAACTAGTTTATTCAACTCGGGAGTTCGTCCTGCTATTAACGCAGGAATATCCGTTTCCCGAGTTGGAGGCGCAGCCCAAACTAAATTAATAAAAAGCCTTTCTGGTGGAATTAGAACAGATTTAGCTCAATACAGAGAATTGGCGGCTTTTGCTCAATTCGCCTCTGATCTTGATGAAGCGACTAGAAAACAGTTAGATAGAGGTGCTAGGGTAACTGAATTATTGAAGCAAAAGCAATATTCTCCGCTTCCAATAGCTAGGATGGGATTGTCACTTTTTGCAGTAAACAAGGGTTATTTTGATGATGTGGATGTCGTAAATATTTTGAAAGTAGAAAAAGATTTGCATGATCATTTTTTAAACAATGATAAGTTAGCAAATTTACTTGAAACAATTCAAAAAAATCAAAAGCTTGATGACGCAACTGAATCTGCTTTAGAGGATGGTATTAAGGATTTTAAAAATTTGATAGGAAAATAAGTTTAATATGGCTGTTGGTAAAGAAATTCGAACGAAAATCAAAAGCGTTGAAAACACAAAAAAGATAACTAAAGCGATGGAAATGGTAGCTGCGTCTAAAATGCGTAAGGCTCAGGATCGGATGAGAGCTTCTCGCCCGTACAGTGAAAAAATCGTAGATTTAATTGGCCACTTTTCTCAATCAAATCCAGAATACCGCCACCCATTTATGAATGATTTTCCTGACGCACCGAACGTTGGCATTATAGTTATATCCACCGACAAAGGGTTGTGTGGTGGTCTCAATACAAATGTTTTTCGGAACGTTTTAGCGAAAGTCCAGGAAGCTGAGTCAAAGGGTAAAAAAGTTAAAGCAGTTGCAATCGGAAATAAAGCTCTTAGTTTTTTGAGTAGAATAGACGTTGATGTGCTGTCTAGCTTTGTTCAGGTAGGTGACAGCCCCCCTCCTGAGAATGTTAATGCAGCGATTAAGGAGATTTTGGAGCTCTACGAAAAAGGCCAGTTGGAACAGGTTTTTATCTTTTCAAACAAATTTGTGAATACCATGAAACAAGACCCTATCACTGAGGTCCTCTTGCCATTGAATTCAAAAGATATCAATCCTATAAATAACTATACTTGGGATTATGTATACGAACCAGAATCTTACGAATTAATTGATGGTCTGGTACTTCGTTATGCTGAGATGATAACCTACCAGGCTCTCGTAGAAAATATTGCATCAGAACAATCGGCCAGAATGGTAGCTATGAAGGCAGCTACAGATAATGCTGGAAATGTAATCGAAGAACTCAAATTAGTTTATAACAAAACTAGACAAGCGGCTATTACAAAAGAGCTTTCAGAAATTGTGGCGGGTGCAGCTGCCGTTTAATAACATCATTTATAGAGGTCAGTATGGTAGAAGGAAAAATTGTACAATGTATCGGGGCGGTTGTTGACGTCGAATTTCCTAGAGAAGGAATTCCAAAAGTTTATGACGCCTTGAAAATGGATAACTCTGACTTAACTCTCGAGGTTCAACAACAGTTGGGTGATGGCATTGTTCGTACAATAGCATTAGGTTCATCTGATGGGTTGAAAAGAGGAATGGTAATAAAAAATACGGGTGCTCCGATTACCGTCCCGGTTGGGCAAGCAACACTCGGGCGAATTATGGATGTTTTAGGAAATCCAATTGATGAAGTTGGGCCCGTTAGCTCAGACCAAAAAGCTGAAATTCATAAAGCCGCACCCACGTATGAGGAGCTATCGCCCTCCCAGGAACTATTAGAAACTGGAATAAAGGTTATCGATTTAATTTGCCCCTTTGCGAAAGGTGGAAAGGTTGGTTTGTTCGGAGGTGCAGGTGTTGGAAAGACAGTAAACATGATGGAACTTATCAATAACATTGCTAAAGCTCACTCAGGTCTTTCAGTTTTTGCCGGGGTTGGAGAAAGAACCCGTGAAGGAAATGATTTCTATCACGAGATGATTGAAGCTGGCGTTGTTAATCCGAGGGATTTTCCAACGTCAAAGGTTTCTATGGTCTACGGACAAATGAATGAACCACCAGGTAACAGGCTCAGAGTGGCTCTGACAGGATTGACGATAGCAGAATCTTTCAGGGATGAGGGTCGAGATGTATTATTTTTCGTTGACAATATTTACCGTTACACTTTAGCCGGAACTGAAGTCTCCGCATTGCTGGGAAGGATGCCTTCTGCTGTTGGATATCAGCCCACATTAGCTGAAGAAATGGGCAAACTTCAGGAACGAATTACATCGACAAAAACAGGTTCTATTACTTCTATTCAGGCAGTCTACGTTCCAGCTGATGACTTGACTGACCCGTCTCCTGCAACCACATTTGCGCACCTTGACTCTACCGTAGTTCTATCCCGTGATATCGCAGCTCTAGGTATTTATCCAGCTGTTGACCCTCTTGATTCCACTTCCAGGCAACTCGATCCAAATGTTGTCGGAGCAGATCATTACGAAGTGGCACGTTCTGTTCAAGGTACTCTCCAGCGTTACAAGGAATTAAGGGACATTATTGCCATTCTTGGAATGGACGAATTAGCACCTGAGGACAAGCTGGTGGTTGCGCGCGCCAGAAAAATGCAACGATTTTTGTCTCAGCCGTTCCATGTAGCTGAAGTATTTACTGGTTCTCCTGGAAAGTATGTTAGCTTAAAAGATACTATCAAAGGCTTCAGTATGATAAATTCTGGTGAACTTGACCATTTGCCTGAACAGGCATTCTACATGGTTGGAACAATTGATGAGGCAATAGAGAAAGGTAAAAAAGTTCAGTAATGCAACAGGCTTCTAATTCAAAAACCTTTCGATTAGAAATCGTCTCCGCAGAACGAAACTTATTCTCTGGAGAAGCTAGTTTCGTGGTAGTTCCGGGTGTAGATGGTGAGCTTGGAATTTACCCTAACCACACTCCTCTGCTGACGAAAATTAAACCAGGAACGCTGAAATTTCAAGCAACAAATGAGTCGGGGGAAACTTTATTCTTTGTAGCTGGTGGCTTTTTAGAAATACAACCTACCGTAGTTACAGTTTTAGCTGATACTGTCGTTAGGGGCGAGGAAATCGACCAGGCAAGAGCAGAGGAAGCAAAGAGAAACGCAGAAGAGGCAATTGCAAAGGCCCCAGAAGACAAAATAGCGCTAGCTACTGCACAAGCTGAGCTTTCATACGCCATGGCCGAGTTAAAGACGTTGCAGAAATACAAGGCTAGGAGTTAAATATAAGCTCAAACAGTCTTTTTTTACAAGCCTTGCAAGGACAGACTGTTGATAAAGTGCCAGTTTGGCTTATGCGGCAAGCTGGAAGATATCTGCCAGAATACAATAAAACTAGGGCTAGAGCAGGCTCCTTCATGTCATTGTGTAAAAACCCTGAATTAGCCTGTGAAGTCACACTACAACCTATAAACCGTTATGGATTCGATGCCGCTATTTTATTTTCCGACATTCTAACGATACCCGATGCAATGGGAATGGAGCTTGATTTTGTGGAAGGTCATGGGCCGAAATTTAATAATCCTATTGGTAACGAGAATGATTTACGTCGTACGATTCAAACAGAGATTGATACAAAACTTGATTACGTAGGTTCAACTGTCAAACTAATTAGAGAAAATCTAAATAAAAACACTCCACTTATAGGTTTTGCGGGAAGTCCGTGGACATTAGCCTGTTATGTTTTAGGGGGCGGTGGTACCAAAGATGACTTTATCCAAGTAAGAAAATGGTTGTACAAACAACCAGATCTTTTAGTGCTGCTATTAGAGAAGCTTACAGAACACATCATAAGCTATCTCACCATGCAAATAAAAAAGGGTGCAGATGCCGTAATGTTGTTCGATTCCTGGGGAGGTTTGCTCTCATATCATAATTTTCCAATATATTCGCTTCACTATCTAGAAAAGATAATAAACAGGCTTAATGAAAGTTTTCCTACCATCCCAAAAATTGTCTTTGTTAAGGGAGGAGGAGTATGGCTTGAATCAATAGTTCAACTTGCTTGTTCGGGGATAGGTATCGATTGGACAGTTGACTTAAAATCAGCAAAGAAATTAGCCGGAAAAGATTGTGCTATCCAAGGTAATCTTGACCCCGCAGTTTTATTAGGCGATAGGAATTTTGTTAGAAAAGAAGTTAAAAAATTACTCGATACCCTGACTGAAGAAGAACGAAAAAATGGATATATCTTTAATCTAGGCCATGGGATTTCTCAACATACATCTCCTGAGAATGTTTCAATTCTCGTGGACACTATAAGAGAATACTAACGCCTTTTATGATCGTTGAGGTTGCTATTGATCTACCGAATATCGAAACCTTAGATTATTCTTACACCCCTGCTCACACAAACAATTCCAAAAAAACAGCGATTATCGGTCACTGGGTTATTGTAAAAGTAAAAAACAAAAAAAATGTAGGTCTCATTGTCGGCGTAAAAAATTCTTCACCTGCCAAACAGGTTAAACCACTTGAATTTATCATCGATACATTACCTCCTGTTGACGAAAATTTTCTCGAATTTTTAGCCTTTGCCGCCAAATATTATCATCGTCCGTTAGGAAAAGTTACCTTTAACTCCTTTCCTAAATTATTAAAATCAGTAAAAAATGTAGAAAGTAATTACATAGAAAAAAAGAAGAATTATTTTTCAGAATCGAATAGACGTTCTTGCGAAGAAAGTAAAAAAACATTTCAGACTAAAGTTGATTGGAAGTTAAACAAGGAGCAATCCGAATGCTACAAATCCATAGTCTTCTCTACAAAACCTATCCTCCTTCACGGAGTAACCGGCTCAGGTAAAACAAGACTGTACTTTTCGGCGATTAAAAAAATATTAAAAGAATCCGCAATATCTCAGGTATTGTATTTAGTCCCAGAAATAGGGCTAACTTCCCATTTACAAATTTTGTTTGAAAATTATTTTCCTTCTTACGAAATAGAAGTTTATAACAGCACTCATACACCCCTATCAAGAGCTAAAACTTGGCTGAACGTCTCTACCGGAAAAACAAGAATTATATTAGGCACTAGGATGGCTGTTTTTCTGCCTCTACCCAATTTACAGTTGATAATAGCAGATGAAGAACATGACACATCATATAAGCAAAGCGAAGGTTTCAGATATTCCGCAAGAGACCTTGCAGTTTATCGGGCAAACAATTTAAAAATAAAAATAATTTTAGGCTCTGCCACCCCAAGTTTAGAGTCGTGGGCGCAAGTAAGACGGAATAAATACACATATTTAAATTTAAAAAATCGCGCCTCTGGACAGTTATTGCCAAAGCTTATAATTAGTCAAAAAAGTTCTCATTCTTATGAAAATGGAATATCAGAAGATACGCTAAAGATTTTGAACCAGCATATCAATGCAGGACAACAAGCTCTTTTATATTTGAATAAAAAGGGTTGGGCCCCGGTTTTAAGTTGTCTTGAATGCAATTGGTCAGCAAAATGTAAAAACTGTAGCGTCAATCTAGTTCTACACAAAAATAAAGACGATTTTTTGCTATGCCATTTTTGTGGTTATAAAGAACTTCCTGCTCGGTTTTGCAAATTTTGTGGCTCTAATCGATTAAGGCTTCTAGGTATTGGAACGGAGCAACTAGAACATAAAATCACCCGAATTATTCCTGAGGCTCGCATAATGAGAATCGACAAACAACTTGTCAAAAAAAAGAAAGAATTTGACGATTGTTTACGAAAAATTGAGAATGGGGATGTAGATATAATAATAGGTACTCAGATACTAACTAAAGGGCACGATTTCACCAAAGTAACGCTGGTTATTGCGTTAGAAATTGAATCTTATCTAAAGCACCCGGATTTTAGGGCATCTGAAAGACTTTTTCAATCACTTGTTCAAGTATCTGGTCGGGCAGGACGTCATCCAAAACAGTCTAACAACTATCAAAAACCGGTTTTTATAACGGAGGTTCTTGATCCTGATAATGATTTCTTAAAAGATTTGTCTAGCGCAAATTACATTGAATTTGCTGAGAAACTGATCACTGAACGAAAAACATGGAACTTACCGCCATTTACAAATCTTGCAACTGTAAACTTAACCCACTCTAATGAAGGTATTTTAAGAAGAGAAACGAACAGGATTTTAGAGGAACTGACAAACCTAATTCCAGATTCCGAAAAATCAAATGTAAAATTTAGTGGACCTTTAAAGGTGTTTCCAGAAAAGGTAAGTAAAAAGTATCGGTCACGAATTTTATTGGAGGCAAATGCAAGAGCCGATTTACATAGGATTATTAACACTATTAAAGCAACCATTATGAACACAAAGGTCAACACCATTATTGATGTAGATCCAATCGATTTTTAACTAAATTCTTCTAGAGGTTTCAATCATTACTTTTGACATAAACCCCATAACACGTTTTTCAAACTTTGATAACTCTTCTCTTGCTTCGTTACCACTTGAATCGTTCTCAGCCCAGTTAGCATGTTCTCCTTCATCTTCATACATTTTCCTAAGTATCACCTGCGCTTCATTGTCCTCATTAGGAAATATATGTAGGTGTTTTTCGAGATGCGTCTGGACCTGGCGCTCCGTCTCAGCTAGAAAAGACTTGGATTTTTTCTGCCCTTGCAGTTGCATAAAGACGGCTAATCCAAAACTACCAAGATACCAAATCGGGTTAAGATAACTTTTTTTTGCACCTTTAGCGGCTAAATATTCCTCAGTCCACATAAGATGGTCAGCCTCTTCCTTAGCGGCCCTCTCGAGATAATCTCTCATAGAAGGATCCGTTTCAAAGAAAAGCTGGCCTTGATACAATCCCTGAGCAGCGACTTCACCTGAATGATTTATTCTCATTAACTTGCCGGATAAGCCCTCTCTAAAATTAAGGTCCTCTTTTTCATTACTTGCAACTAGACCCATTGCCGGGCTTCTCCTACCGGATCCAATCAGTCCACCAAAATTTGTTTTGAGAAAATTGTCAAAAACATTAATAACTAGATCCAACTTATTTTTGCGCCGCAACAATTAAAATGAACCCCCGGATTTATTTGTAAGGTATTTAAGCGCAGACTTTAGCTCCTCATCAGTATTTAAAGGGCCTTTTTGTGATGCCATAGCTCCTTTACCGTTTAAAACAGAATACAAAAGAGTATCCAAACCTTGACCAATTCTAGGGGCCCAGGCAGCCGTGTCTCCAATTTTTGGGGCATTTAACACACCAGCCTCATGGCAAGCAGCACACCGATTAACGTACACCTCCTCCCCGGACAAAGCCACTTTAGTAATAATTGCATCCTTTTCATTCGCACCTGAATCTGCCAAAACAGGTTCTGTCCTAATCGACCCAATCGGCGCAATTCTCTCAAGAATTTTATCCTCTGTATAGGCATCAGATGAATTTGAGGGATTTTTAAGGTTGCCAACATATTGCGAAAGCAACACAATAACCGCAATAGGTATCAAAAATGCTGCAAGAATAGCGTATAAAAGCTGTTTTGGTGTTTTGATGGGGCTTCCAGTGTCACTCATTGTTTTCTCTTTCTATTGATAATTTACCCTTAGTTTAAATTATAATTGTTTAATCGACTACTTGAAACACTAACTAAGAGCGTCTGTAGCTCAGTGGATAGAGCCCTGGTTTCCGAAGCCAGTAGTCGCAGGTTCGATTCCTGTCAGACGCGCCAAATTATTATGACAAGCCTATTAAGAAAAAAATTCATTAAAATCGCAAAGCACCTTTTTTTAAAGGCAAAGTCATGATTCATGTATTAAAGAGAAATTTAGCAAGTGAGATTCTTGATTCAATAGACTACTTAAAGGATCGGAAACAAATCCCTGAGATCATCACAAATTTTCAGGATATCGAAATATCGTTAGAAATTCCGAAGAATAAAGCAAACGGGGATTTGTCGTCAAACATTGCCTTAAGAAAATCTAGAGATACTAGTTTGGATGCGTTAAAGCTTGCCAATTTAATAGTGGAGACTTTGAAATTTCACCTCTCCAGGGACCACAAATCCGAACGTCTCTGGGATACTGTGAATGTTGCAAAGCCGGGATTCATAAACTTTCATATAAGACCTATCAAGAAATTAGATCAGCTCTGTGCAGCCGTCGCAGAGACTTCTTATGGTTGGGAAGATATCAAAAAACAAGAAAAGATTATTGTAGAGTATGTATCGGCAAATCCTACTGGACCCCTTCATGTCGGTCACGCGCGGCAAGCTGTGCTTGGAGATGCAATTTCAAAGATTTTGTCTAGAGTTGGATATGATACCGTCCGGGAATTTTACTATAACGATGCTGGCAATCAAATAGAAAATTTGGGGCTATCCGTATGGGCTAGGCTTAATGGGTATAATGATTCTCACGAAGAGTTTCCTCGGGATGGATACCGTGGCGATTACATTACCGAAATCGCCAATGATTTCAAAACTGTTAATAACGTGACTCACATAAAAAAATTCAAAAAAAGTGAAAAACTACTGAGTGAAATTAAAAAATTCTCAATTAATTTCTTACGAGCAGAACAAAATGCAGACTTAGCTCTTCTAGACGTGTCTTTCGATAGTTTCGCGTTAGAATCATCGTATTATAAAAATGGTTTAGTGAACGAGGTAATTGACACTTTAAAAAAAAATGGTAAGACTTTTTTCCTGGATAAGGCCCTTTGGTTAAAGTCAACAGATTTTGGGGATGACAAAGATAGAGTTATGATCAAGTCCGATGGCTCTTACACCTACTTTTTACCAGACGTTGCTTACCACTTGGACAAATGGATTCGCGGTTTCAAAAAAGCATTAAATATTCAGGGTTCGGATCATCATGGAACATTGTGTAGAGTGAAAGCTGGGTTGCAAGGGCTAAACAAAAATATTTCTGAAGATTTTCCAATTACAATTTTACATAAAATGGTGACAGTCAAAAAAAATGGAAAAGATGTAAAATTTTCAAAACGGTCGGGAAATTATGTAACATTGAAAGAGCTCATTTACCTTTCTTCAGGACTAGACGAATCTGGTTCTAGCGAAACACAAGGGGAGCGAACGGATATTTCGCCATTATTAGCAAAGGCAAAAGATGCGGTTCGTTTTTTTCTTCTTTCAAAAAAACCGGAAACCGAATTTAACTTTGATGTCGACTTAGCACAAAAGCATTCCGAGGAAAACCCTGTGTTTTATGTGCAATATGCACACGCCAGAGCTTCTAGTGTCATAAAACAATCCTGTTTGTCAGAGAAGGAACTGTTAGTTTATTTTAGGAATTTACGGGAAAAATTATTTACCGGTGAACAGCCTGAAAAATTTAATAAATCCGAAAATGACCTCGTTCTCAGAGTTCTTAGTTTCCCGGAGGTTGCTCGATGTGTAACCGAAAATTTTGAGCCTCATCAACTAATATTTTATCTGCAAGACTTGGCCAGCGACTTTCATAAATTCTACAATGACTCAAAGATATTGGTAGAAGACGCATGGACTAAGAATAAGAGACTATTAATCGTTTTTGGGGTGGCAAGGATTTTAAAAAGTAACTTGGAGTTGTTAGGTATAAATGCACCGGAGAAGATGTAAAAATGAGCGTAAATAATCGCAGTCTAGAAATAACTTTGCTTCAAAAGAAATTTTATCCACGTGGTTTTGGAATTTTTAGCTTTTTTTTCGGAATCGCAACAGGGCTTTTTCTTGCGGCATATTTAGCTTTTTACATCACGAAAACACCGGTTCCGTTTGCGAACAAGCTTGATGGGTACAATAAAACAAAATCTATTGCAAAGTTATCCCAAACGGATGATGATGTAATGGTGAAAATTGCTCCCAGCGATATGTCTATTTTCCTTCCTGATTTAAAAGAAAATAATACAGAGTTAAACTCAGAATCCTTACCGGAGCCTGTGGAAAGAGTTATACGAGCGACAAAATTGGAAAAGGACGCTAGTACCTCTGCAGAAGTAGACAAATCATATTATTTGCAGGTGGGGGCGTTCAGAGAGGTTAAAGAAGCCGATAGAATGAGGGCAAAATTAGCTTTTTTGGGATTTGAGGCTGCCATTTTTAAAAAAAACAAAAAAGGAAATTTATTTTATCGGGTGAGACTGGGCCCGTTCAGTTCATCGGAGGAACTTAATAACGTAAAGCAACGTCTTTCTGACAGTCAGATAAAATCGCATGCAGTTCTGGTAAATCGGTAATAGCAACCACGGAGACCGTTTAATGTTTAATATTGCTTCTTTTTTCATTCGTAAAAACTTGATTTCTAGACTATTTCTTCATATTTTTCTAGTCATAACAGTGGGTTGCCTTACCAGAGGAGATATTCTTGCTGGTCCAACTTATGACGAGGGCATCGACTATAAAAGGATCTACAGCGAAAATAAATATAAAAAAACCAAAAAGATTGAGGTAGTAGAGTTTTTCGGTCTATTTTGCCCACATTGCAGAAATTTCTCACCTGTAATTAACAAATGGGCAGAAAAACTTCCGCCAAATGTAGAGTTTAAAAAACTTCACGTGCCTTTCAGGGAAATATCTCATCAAAGACTGTATTTTACTTTGAAAAAAATGGGGTTTATTGATAAGTATCTTGAAAAACTATTTGTTGATATTCAAGACAAAAGGCTTCCACTCAAAGATTTTTTGAGCATTACAATATGGGTGGAGGATAATGGATTATCTGTAGCAGATTTTGAAAAAGAATGGAATTCGAATAAGGTTAAAAACGACATGAAGGAAGCCTCCTCACTCATGAAACTTTTTAAAGTTACCGGTGTACCTCAAATCATAGTTGACGGTGAGTTTTTAACTTCACCTGCCATGGTTGGAAGCAACAGAAGAATAATTGGCCTGCTGGACTATCTAATTTCGGAAAGGAGTCTCTAAATATTAATGTTTCAGGAATTCCGCATATACCGCTCGTCTATTTTTCCCGAATTTCTCACTGAGTATTTTAGCTAATACGGAACTCTTAACATGAGGCCTTAGCGTTTTTACCCAAAATTCAAACTCCTTGTCAAGAACGGAAGTTTTTTTTTGTTTTGAGAGGTCAATAATCACAACTAGTTCTCCACGAGAAAATTGGTCTTTTTTGATACCATTTATCCTTAATTCAGCCAGTATCTCAGAGCAATATCCTCTCCATGTAGCCTCATGAATTTTAGTCATTTCTTTTGCAAGGAAAACGAAAACATCCTCATTAAAAAATCTTTCCAGATGATTTAAAAGGTTTTCTAACCTATTAACCGTTTCAAAAAAAATAACATAATCCGAGCCGCGCGAGACTTTATCAAGCAAGGTATAAGCGTCTTTCTCTTTCCTGGGGAAAAACCCACCAAAAGTTAATGTTTGATTATTTTTCAACTCAATACCACTGATAGAAAAACCAGCCATAGCCGAACAACAACCCGGAACCGAAAAGACAGGCAGACCCAATTGATGATACCTTTCTACAATTTTTGAACCTGGATCAGACACGGAAGGGGTGCCTGCGTCAGATACCAGTCCCACCATGCAAGTACTGAGTTTTTCGAAGTTAAGCTTATTGATTCTCTGTGTTTCATTGAATTTGTAACAAGAGAGTATTTGTTTTTTTTTCCTGTCTATATTAAAGGAGTTAAAAAGCTTATTAGTTAGTCTAGTATCTTCGGCTAGCACTAATTCACATTGCTCTAGGATTTTTTTTGCTCGTAAGCTCAGATCCTGCAAATTACCAATTGGCGTGGAAATGACATATAGTCCAGGTTTTCTTTCCTGTTCCGTATCTTTCTTATGAATAACTCGACCCATAATGCTCTGACTGGT
Source organism: Burkholderiaceae bacterium (assembly GCA_004214155.1). Lineage (GTDB taxonomy): Bacteria > Pseudomonadota > Gammaproteobacteria > Burkholderiales > Burkholderiaceae_A > UBA7377. The sequence goes on along the minus strand of SGYQ01000003.1, from coordinate 4,209 downwards.
AAAATAAGGTATGTTAGCATGGCAAACAAATTATGAAAAAAGAGTTTTTTACTAGGACAAGCGGACTATTAGCCATTATATTTTTTTTGGAAGGGTGTTATTTCCCGCTAGTTGCTACCGGAGTCGTTGCTACTGCGGTAGCCGTAACGGATCGACGAACAGCGGGAATTATTCTTGAAGATGAAACAATAGAGCTAAAATCAATGAGCGAGCTTTCGAGAAACTTTCCTGAGGATGGGGTCTCCGTCGCCGTGACTTGTTTTAATCGAGCAGCATTACTTACCGGATGGGTTTCAAATGAAGAACTTTCAAAAGAAGTAGCAAGTTTGATTGCGAATGTTGAGAATGTTAGAGAAATAATTAACGAATTGAACATAGGACCAAAAGCAACTGGAAAAATGTTTGCCAGAGACATCATACTCACCGCAAAAATTAAGGCTAGCTTTATTGACGAAGAAAAGTTGAACGCAAACGTTGTAAAAGTAAAAAGCGAAAATGGGATAGTCTTTCTCATGGGAATAGTAACTCAGAGAGAGGCAGATCTAGCTGCTGATATCGCTTCAAGAGTTAAAGGAACTAAAAGGGTTGTGAAAGTTTTTGAAGTAAAATCAGAAACCGAAATTGCTAATATTGATGCCGTAATTAATTCACAGAAACCTAAAAAACCCAGCAAATAGTTAATTGCCAACTAATTAGAAAGAATTAAATAAGTATAGCGTTGTCTCAGTCTTTGAAAAACTCTACCCGGTTTTCCTTCACGATTCTTAATGCCAATTTTCTTGCCATTAACTGAAGTTATTGGAAGTATCTCTTTAGTCGCTGAAGTAAGTAATATTTCATCTGCATTCATTAATTCGTTTACCCTAATATTCCGTCGTTCGAAAAATATGTCTAGTTCGAAGCATAATTTCTCTATAATTTTAATTCTTACACCTTCAAGTAAATTTTTACAGGGCTCTGGGCAAAAAACTTTTCCTTCTTTCGCTATCCAAATCGTTGACGCTGCTCCCTCAGTAACATTTCCATTATCAACGAGAATAGCTTCATGACAATTTAATGCTACAGCTTCTTCCCTGGCAAGTACATTTGGCAAAAGAGATATCGATTTAATATCACATGACTTCCAACGATTGTCATTGGTTGTAATGGCACTAACGCCTTCAGAAAACATTTTCTCCGTAGGTCTAATAAGTTCGGAGGACATTATAAATATTGTTGGACGAGCGCTTTTCGGAAAAGCGTGATTTCTGTTCGCAACACCTCTGGTGATTTGGACATAAACTATTTGGTGACCATGTCTCGTTTGTTTTATCAGTTCTTCTATACAGCTTTTTAATTCATCTTTCGTTATGCACGGGTCTAATCTTATTCTACTTAGACTTCTATATAACCGGTTTAGATGTTCACGAAAAAAAAAAGGGTTCTTGCTATAAACTGGGACAACTTCGTATACACCATCAGCAAAAAGAAATCCCCTATCCAAAGGAGAAATTCTGACTTCATCAATGGGCATAAACTTCCCATTATAATAGGCTAAATCATGCATTTATCAGGATTACCTTTCTACCCTTTTATCCTTAGGCGTTCTACTAAAACCCCTTTAATCAGATGAGATTGAATTATTTCGTCAATATCCTCCTCATCCAAATATGTATACCAGGTGCCTTCGGGATAAATAACTATTACAGGCCCGAAATCACATCTACTCAAACAACCTGCTCTGTTTACCCTTATCCGTACGTTCTCAAGTCTGGGTTCTGTTTTAATCTTATCTTTTGCATATGCCTGAAGTCTAACAGAATCAAAATTGGCGCAACACGTTTCTCCAGAGGCCCTTTCATTTAGACAGAAGAATATGTGCTTATCAAAATACATAGTTGGTAGAATATCATAATATGTGGACAGTAAAAGATTTGGAGGCTCCTAGATCAACACAAGAAATTGCGTTAGCACATGTACGTTCTAATTATAATCATGAAAGATTAATTTTTTTTTCCAAAAATCAAACAGATGGCTACGGTACAAATGGTCGTGCCTGGGTCTCTTCCGATAGTTCACTTGCTGCAAGCATGGTTTTCCCCTTAAACTTCAATATCGCACATAATGCACCGAAATTGCTGCCGCTAATATTTGCCTTATTGATCGCCAGGATACTCGAAATGGCAATGTTCCCCAAACAAGTATCTTTAGGGATTAAATGGCCGAATGATTTGTATAAAGATGGCAGAAAATTGGGAGGGATTTTACTGCATTTGTTATCAACGAAAAGAAAAAAAAGGCTCAACAAAATTGCTGTTGTTGGTATTGGTATAAATATCGCATGGTTACCAGGCAATAACAGACTTAACGCTTCAGCGCTCTATGACTGCTTGACAAGTGCTGAGGGCTTCAATACGCAAAATTTTTTTAAAAAATTAACAACTAGTATTGATAACCTCGAAAATGACATAATTTTTCTAAATCCAGCAACGGAATTCCAAAAAAGAGATATTTTTAAAGGAAAATATATTAGCGTTGCAATTAACAAACACCAAACAGTCACCGGAATAAATGAAGGAATAGATGAAGAGGGAAGATTATTAATACAAGAGTCATCAAAGTCTGACATAACAAAAATCACTACGGGTTCAATCCAATGGAGATAAAGTTGTTAGTCGATTCTGGGAACTCCCAAGTGAAGTGGGTAGTATTATTTCGAGAACACCCTGGCGCTAATTTGTTGGCTACTAGTTCCAGAGTAGATGTCAAGACTTTGCTTCGCAAACACAAACAAGGGTTTTTTAAAAAGCTGATTCTAAAAAGTATAGAGAGCTTTAAAAAATACTCGATTCGCGATTTCAAATTCTTAAACATGAAGAAGAAAGTTAGTGTACGCATAGCATCGGTCGCCCCTAATGCATTGAATAAGTTGGTAGTTGAAGAATTAGGTCAAATCTTCCCACAACAAAGCATTCGTTTCATATGTACAGAAGATAACCATAAAATCGTTACAGATTCTAATCACAAATTTATTTTCAAAATTGATCGAAAAAATCCTGAAGAATTAGGTGTTGATAGATGGCTCGCAATGCTTGGTCTTAGGGAGCATATAGTAAGAAAAAAACTGCAGAGTGCTTTCATTTTATCTGTTGGTACTGCGACAGTGTTAGATAAAATTACCATAAAAAAAAGTGAAAGAGCCGTGCATACCCAAGAGGTAATTCATGAAGGGGGTTATATTATTCCAGGTTTTTCGTTAATGGAGAGGAGTCTTGAGTTTCTCACAACTAAATTAGAAACAACCAAATACCAACCTACGAAATTCCCATCCAGTACGGTCGAGTCTTCTTTGTCTGGTATTTATATCGCTCAGGCTGCTATATCTTTCATAACACAAAGTTCAACACCAATCTTTTTAAATGGTGGGAATCTTGACAAGTTCTTAACAGCATGGAGATTGACAAAAAAACTTCTGCAAAAAAATAACAATATAATCGTTGATCCCTGGTTAGTTTTTAAAGGCTTGAATCAGCTTGCAGATCGCCATCCTTCGCACTATTGTTCCCCAGATTTTCTTCAAAATTCTTGATAATTTTTTTTCTAAAAAGGTTTAGCTCTTTTACATTGTTGAAAGACTCGTCAAACAAGAGAGAAAGATTATGTAATATCCTATCGGCAACTTTCTTCTCCCACCCCTTGTCAAATTTTATCTGTTCATCTAACCACTTTTCCAACCAACCAGGCTCAGGTAAACGGCTTTGCACGGTATCATTTGGAAAGAGAGACTTGTTCACGTGTAGATTTGTCGGATGAAGCGCCTTTTGATGCCGATTAGCAGATGCCATTAATACGCCAATTTTTGCGAAAGCTAACTGAGCAGAAGCACCAATGGTTTTTAAAGATTTTTTCATATACTTTAAATAAGCGCCCCCATGTCTTGCTTCGTCCATAGCAATAGTGTTGTAAATCGATTTAATTACAGGCTCGGTGTGCCATTGTGAAGCACATCTGTACCAGTGATTAAGTCGGATTTCCCCACAAAAATGTAGCATTAACGTTTCAAGCGCTGGCGCAGGGTCGAATTCAAAACGAACCGCATCCAATTCTTCTTCACTTGGAACAAACTCGGGGCAAAATCTTCTTAGATAATCAATAAGAACCAGGCTATGTTTTTGTTCTTCAAAAAACCACACAGACATAAATGCGCAAAAGTCACTATCGGTTCTGTTA
>SGYQ01000029.1 GCA_004214155.1 Burkholderiaceae bacterium | reverse complement strand
ATATCAGGTCGAGGCACTGTTGTTACAGGTAGGGTTGAGCGTGGTGTAGTTAAGGTTGGAGAAGAGATTGAGATAGTGGGTATTAAAGATACAAGTAAAACCACTTGTACAGGTGTTGAAATGTTTAGGAAGCTTCTTGATCAAGGACAAGCTGGTGATAATGTTGGAGTACTTTTAAGAGGGACAAAGCGAGACGAAGTTGAGCGTGGGCAGGTTTTGTCTCAACCAGGCTCTATTACTCCTCACACTAAATTTGAGTGTGAGGTTTACGTGCTGTCTAAAGATGAAGGGGGAAGGCATACTCCATTTTTTAACAACTACCGTCCTCAGTTTTACTTCCGTACAACTGATGTGACTGGTTCTGTGGAATTACCTCAGGGCACAGAAATGGTAATGCCCGGTGATAATGTAAAAATGAATGTAGAATTAATAGCTCCGATAGCTATGGAACAGGGCTTGAGATTTGCTATAAGAGAAGGTGGGCGAACAGTTGGCGCAGGAGTTGTGTCAAAGGTAACTCAGTAATAAAAAAGGTAGAAGAGTTGGATATAGGTTCTTTTTTTGGCTTCTATAGGGGCATAGCTCAACTGGCAGAGCGTCGGTCTCCAAAACCGAAGGTTGGGGGTTCGAGGCCCTCTGCCCCTGCCAATTGTATTTTAGGGAATTGAAACGGTTATGAGTAAAAGATTGTCGACAAAAGAGGGTTCTAGTTTTGTTTCCAGGTTATTGGTTCCCCTTTCGGGCATTCTTGCATTTATCTCGATTATAAGCTTTCAGATTTATGCTGAAGAAGGAATGGTTTTTAGGGTTCTTATTTTGTGTACCGGTCTAGGAACTTCGCTTATGTTCTTGTTTTTATCGCCGGCAGGGAGGAACTTTATTACATATTTTAAAGACTCTATTCAAGAGGCTAAACGAGTGGTTTGGCCTACAAAAAAAGAAACTTTCCAAACTGTTGTTATGGTTTTTTTATTTGTTTTATTTTCTGCGATTTTTCTTTGGTTAGCTGATAAGTTTTTTGAATGGGTTTTGTATTCAATGGTATTAGGGTGGAAGTGAAGGTGGCTGAAACAAATAAACAGTGGTACGTTGTCCATGCATTTTCTGGGATGGAAAAGACCGTTATAAAAAATTTGGAGGAACGGATAAAACAGGCTGGCATGACTGACTCATTTGGAAGGATACTTGTGCCCGTCGAAGAGGTGGTGGAAATTAGAAAAGGTCAAAAGTCTATTTCGGAAAGAAGGTTCTTTCCTGGTTACGTTTTAGTTGAAATGGAGATGAACGAGCAAACCTGGCATTTAGTCAAGAACACTAATAAAGTAACAGGCTTTGTTGGGGGTAGTTCAAGTAAGCCTTCTCCGATATTAGAGCGTGAAGTTAATAAAATTATGGCGCAAATGAAAGAGGGGGTTGAAAAACCTAAGCCAAAAGTACTATTTGAAGTTGGTGAGATTGTTCGCGTGAAAGAGGGGCCTTTCACAGATTTTAATGGAAATGTTGAAGAAGTAAATTATGAGAAAAACAAAATTAGAGTATCTGTAACGATATTTGGTAGATCCACTCCCGTTGAGTTGGATTTTGGGCAGGTGGAAAAGCTTTAGCGGCGGATGCAGTTATAGGGAAATTAAATGGCAAAAAAAATAGTCGGATATATTAAATTACAAATACCTGCCGGAAAGGCCAACCCCTCTCCGCCGGTCGGGCCTGCGTTGGGCCAAAAGGGACTGAATATTATGGAGTTTTGCAAAGCCTTTAATGCAAAAACCCAATCGATGGAGGCAGGGTTGCCAGTACCTGTTGTTATAACGGCCTTTGCAGACAAAAGCTTTAGCTTCATTATGAAGACCCCGCCAGCGTCGATCCTAATAAAAAAAGCAGCAAAGGTTGAAAAAGGTGCGGCAAACCCTCTAACCACTAAAGTCGGTTCTATTTCAAAGGTCCAGTGTGAAGAGATAGCAAAGGCGAAGGAGCCTGACCTGACGGCTGGGGATTTAGAGGCGGCAGTTCGAACCATCGCTGGTAGTGCTAGGAGCATGGGAATTACTGTGGAGGGAGTTTAAGTGGGAAAGTTTTCTAAGAGAGCTAAGGAAATAAAGTCTTATATAGATAAATCTAAGTTATATAATTTAGAAGATGCAGTTGAGTTGGTGAAAAAGTCTGCGACGGCTAAATTTAAGGAATCTGTAGATGTATCAATTCAATTAGGTGTTGATGCTAAAAAATCAGATCAAACTGTGAGGGGTGCCTTGGTCTTGCCAGAGGGGACTGGGAAAAATGTTCGAGTCGCAGTGTTTGCTCAAAACGAAAAAGTTGAGGAGGCGAAAAATGCTGGAGCTGATATTGTCGGCCTCGAAGATTTAGCTTCCGATATAAAGTCTGGTAAGTTAGACTTTGATTTGCTTATTGCCACCCCAGATACAATGCGCATTGTAGGGACTTTAGGTCAAGTTTTAGGGCCGAGAGGCTTGATGCCTAACCCTAAAGTTGGCACCGTCACTTCGGACGTTGCTGGAGCAGTCAAAAATGGAAAATCAGGGCAAATCCAGTTTAGGACTGATAAGTCTGGGATTGTGCACTGTTCAGTAGGAAAGGCAGAGTTTTCTTCCGATAGACTTAAATCTAACATCAAGGCATTGGTAGAGGGGTTGAATAAGGCCAAACCAGCATCATCAAAAGGCGTTTATTTAAAAAAAGTTGCTTTGTCTACAACAATGGGCCCTGGTGTGCGTGTTGAGCCGAGTAGCTTAGTATAATTTTTGTAGTTCTGTCCCGTTAGTTTTTCCGGGATAGGTTGTCTTAGACCGTTGGGGCTTATTGCTTAAATGGGTTTATTGCCCCCCAGCGCAGGCGGCGAAATTAGTCATTTTTGTTTGTGTTTGAAACTTCTCTGACTTCGCCGGTTTTTAACCAGCTTAGCTGAGAGGAGAGGAGGTTTGAATGGCAAAAAGTAGGGAGTTGAAATCGGAAATGCTTGAAGATGCTCAACAATCTATCAAAGATGCATCATCGATCATATATGGTGAGTATAGAGGTCTGGATGTTGAGAGTATGACCCAACTAAGAAAAACATCCAGAAGTGTTGGAGTAAAATTAAAAATTTATAAGAACACAATCTTCAAAAAAGCCCTCGCAGGCTCAAAATTTGAGTCGTTGAACGAGCGTCTGGATGGACCACTCGTTTATGGAATTTCTTCCGACGCAGTTGCTCCTGCAAAGTTGTTGGTAGACTTTTCAAAAGAAAACGAAGGTTTGGTTGTTAAAGGGGGGGCTCTAGACGGATCTATCCTTGATTTAAATAGCGTAAAGGCTTTGGCAGCTATTCCCCCACGAAATGAGTTGATTGGGAAGCTTTTAGGAGTGGCGAATGGTCCTATTCAGGGTTTTGTTAGGACGTTAAATGAGGTGCCTTCAAGATTAGTGAGAGTTTTGTCAGCAATTAGAGATCAAAAATAAAGTCTTTTTTAGGAGAAATAAAAATGGCAATATCAAAAGAAGAAGTTTTAGAAGCAATAAGCTCGATGAGCGTTTTAGATTTATCGGAATTAATTAAAGAAATGGAAGAGAAATTTGGCGTTTCAGCTGCAGCAATGGCAGTTGCTGCTGCGCCAGCATCGGGGGGTGTAGGTGCTGCGTCTGCCGATTCATCAGAGGAGCAAACGGAATTTACAGTAATTCTGGCGGCGGCCGGTGAAAAAAAGGTCGAGTCCATCAAAGCCGTTCGTGCAATAACAGGTTTAGGTTTGAAGGAAGCTAAAGAGTTGGTTGATAGTGCTCCGAAGCCATTAAAAGAGGGTGTCTCTAAAGAAGAAAAGGACGATATTGTTAAGCAACTAGAAGGGGCGGGAGCTAAAGTTGAGGTCAAGTAAGTTTAGGAAAAATTTTCGGTCTCGCAAATAAGGAAAAATCGTTTTGAATTTTTCAAATGTTAACCTCAACTTTAGGAGTTAATTTCATATGGGTTATAACTTTACTGAGAAAAAAAGAATCAGAAAAAGTTTTGCAAAAAAAACCTCTCTTTTAGATGTTCCATACTTGCTAACAACACAATTAGCGTCTTACAAAGCATTTCTTCAAAAAGACAATTCTAACGGAGCTCGAAAGACTGAAGGACTGCAGGCAGCATTTGAGTCGGTTTTTCCAATTTCAAGTCACAATGGTTTTGCTAGGCTTGACTTTGTAGAGTACTCTCTGGGCGAGAGCATGTTTGATGTTAGAGAATGTCAGCAAAGAGGTTTGACGTTCGCGTCACCTCTTCGAGCTAAGGTTAGGCTGGTCCTTATGGACAGAGAAGCAGCGCAGCCAACTGTGAAAGAGGTAAAAGAACAAGAGGTTTACATGGGAGAAATCCCTCTAATTACCGACAATGGTTCATTTGTCATTAATGGAACAGAAAGAGTAATTGTTAGCCAGCTTCATCGTTCTCCTGGCGTTTTTTTTGAACACGATAAGGGCAAAACCCACAGCTCTGGAAAATTGATATTTTCCGCAAGGATAATACCATACAGAGGTTCATGGCTTGATTTTGAGTTTGATCCCAAAGATTTTTTATATTTCAGGGTAGATCGTCGAAGAAAAATGCCCGTAACGATCTTATTAAAGGCTTTGGGCTACTCTGATGATGAAATACTCTCGGAATTTTTTGATTTCGACAATTTTGTTTTCATAAAAGACAAGATTGAAATGGAGCTGGTAGTTGAAAGATTACGCGGAGAGATTGCAAGGTTTGATATTAAAGATAAAGCTGGTCGTGTAATAGTCTCAAAAGATAAGAGGATTAATGCTAAGCACCTAAAAGAGATTAAACAAGCTAAGGTCAGCAAAATTTTTGTCCCTGCAGACTTCCTTCTGGGCCGTGCTCTGGCTGAGACGATAATTGTTCAGGATACCGGAGAGGTGCTTGCCAAAGCTAATGAGGAAATAACCGAAGAGCTCCTTGGTAAACTTAAGTCCGAAAATGTTTCAAAGGTCAAAACAATATACGTTAACGATTTAGATTATGGTGGTTATATTTCCTCAACATTAAGAACAGATGAAACGCCAGATAGGCTTTCTGCTCGAATCGCAATTTACAGAATGATGCGTCCCGGAGAGCCCCCTACGGAGGATTCTGTCGAGGCTTTGTTTCAACGACTTTTCTTTAATTCTGATACCTATGATTTGTCAGGTGTCGGAAGAATGAAGTTCAACAAAAGACTTGGTAGAGATAATTCTGATGGTCCGGTGACATTAACAAAAGAAGATATTCTGGAGGCCATTAAGTTATTGGTAGAACTTCGGAACGGGCGCGGAGCTATTGATGACATCGATCATTTAGGAAATAGAAGGGTAAGATGTGTAGGCGAGTTAGCGGAAAACCAGTTTCGGTCCGGTCTTGTGAGAGTGGAGAGAGCAGTAAAGGAAAGGTTGGCTCAGGCAGAAACCGAGAATTTGATGCCGCACGATCTAATTAACAGCAAGCCTATATCCGCAGCTATCCGGGAGTTTTTCGGCTCATCGCAATTGTCTCAGTTTATGGATCAAACAAATCCATTATCAGAAATTACTCACAAGAGGAGGATATCTGCCCTCGGTCCAGGTGGGTTAACCCGGGAAAGAGCAGGTTTTGAAGTACGTGACGTCCATCCAACGCATTATGGAAGAGTATGTCCAATTGAAACCCCGGAGGGTCCAAACATAGGCCTTATTAATTCACTCGCTCTATATGCTAGCTTAAATAAGTATGGATTTTTAGAGACTCCTTACCTAAAGGTGGTTGACAAAAAATTGGCGGGAGAAATTTCCTATCTTTCGGCTATAGAAGAGGGTAGATATGTCATTGCCCAAGCAAATGCTTTAATGGATACGCAGGGGCGTCTCTCGGGAGATTTAGTCTCTGTTAGGGTAAATGGTGAAGCAACCCTTTCGTCTCCTGACAAAGTTCAATACATGGATGTGACTACATCGCAAATCGTATCCGTTGCTGCCTCGTTAATTCCTTTTCTTGAGCATGATGATGCTAATAGGGCTCTTATGGGCTCTAATATGCAGAGACAAGCTGTCCCATGCTTAAGGCCAGAGAAGGCTTTTGTTGGCACAGGAATCGAAAGGACTTGTGCGATAGATTCGGGAACTGTTGTAAGGGCTAGGCGTGGAGGGAAGATTGATTTTATTGATTCTAGGCGTATCGTAATTAGGGTGAATGATAAGGAGACTAATGAAGGAGAGGCCGGAGTTGACATATACAACCTCATTAAGTACATGCGTTCCAACCAGAATACAAATATTAACCAGCGGCCGTTGGTTGAAACTGGTGATGTGGTTTGTCAAGGAGATGTTATAGCTGACGGAGCTTCGACGGATATGGGAGAGCTTGCTCTTGGTCAAAATATGCTAGTTGCCTTTATGCCATGGAATGGCTACAACTTTGAGGACTCCATTCTAATTTCGGAGAAAGTAGTTTCAGAGGATAGATTTACATCCATACATATTGAGGAGCTTTCTGTTTTAGCTCGGGATACAAAATTGGGCTCTGAGGAGATCACTCGAGATATTTCCAACTTGTCTGAGGCGCAACTCGGGCGTTTAGATGAATCGGGAGTTGTCTATATTGGTGCTGAAGTGGAGGCGGGAGATGTTTTAGTAGGGAAAGTAACTCCAAAAGGGGAAACCCAGCTTACGCCTGAGGAAAAGCTTCTTCGTGCGATTTTTGGGGAAAAAGCATCGGACGTAAAGGACACCTCTTTGAAGGTTCCTTCCGGTATGAGCGGTACCGTAATTGACGTTCAGGTTTTTACCCGAGAAGGTGTTGTCAGAGACAAAAGGGCTCAGGAAATAATTGACAGCGAGTTAAGTCGGTATAGGAAAGATTTAGATGACCAGTTGCGAATTGTAGAGCAAAATATTTTTGACAGAGTTAATAAACTTTTAGTTAATTCTACAGCAACTGGTGGTCCTGGGCTCACCGAACAAAAGACGCTCGACCAATCACACCTTTCATCTTTAGGAAAACACCAATGGTTTGAATTTCGTTTAGCAGATGAAAGTGCGGCTTCATCTCTAGAACGGTTAAACGAGTCTTTAGAGCAAAAAAGAACGCAATTTGATCTAGCTTTCAAGGCCAAAAAGAAGAAGCTATTACAAGGAGATGAGCTTCCTCCGGGGGTGTTAAAGATGGTAAAGGTTAATATCGCTGTAAAGAGAAGACTGCAGCCCGGAGACAAGATGGCAGGAAGGCACGGAAACAAAGGTGTAGTATCGAGAATAGTCCCAGTAGAGGATATGCCTTATATGGCTGATGGTCGACCAGTCGATGTAGTTCTTAATCCGTTGGGGGTTCCCTCAAGGATGAACGTGGGGCAAATTCTTGAAACCCATCTTGGCTGGGCCGCTAAAGGTTTAGGTGAAAGAATTGCCTCGATATTGGAAGAGGAAAAGGGAAATTCAGAGTTGAGAGATTTTCTTTCGACAATGTATAACGCAAGCGGGAAAAGTGAGAATCTTGAGGAGCTGACAGATGATGAGATAAAAGAGTTAGCCAGTAACCTTTCCGCTGGGGTACCTTTCGCTACCCCTGTATTTGATGGCGCTTCTGAGGAAGAGATTATGAGGATGTTAAAGCTTGCTTATCCAGAAAATCTGGTTAATAAGATCTCTCTAAGCGATTCAAGGACGCAGGTACAGTTGTTCGATGGTAGAACTGGCGAGGCTTTTGATAGGCCAGTT
>SGYQ01000028.1 GCA_004214155.1 Burkholderiaceae bacterium | reverse complement strand
CCTTAGAGAAGGAATTTATAAAGGTCGTCCCTATAAAGATTTAGTGGAGCCTAAAAGAAAAATATCTGGTAGAAATAATGCCGGTAGGATTACCGTTCGGCATCGAGGAGGTGCTCACAAAAGACACTACAGAGTTATCGATTTTAAGCGCACCAAAGATGGGATACCCGGTAAAGTGGAGCGAATCGAGTACGATCCAAATAGGAGTGCGCACATCGCGTTAATACTCTATAGAGATGGAGAACGCCGGTACATAATTTGTCCGAAAAATTTAACTGTTGGGGATCTAATTGAGTCTGGGCCTGATGTGCAAATTAGCACTGGAAATTGTTTGCCTATAAGAAATATACCCGTTGGTTCACTTATACATTGCATAGAAATGATGCCGGCCAAGGGAGCTCAGATCGCAAGGTCTGCTGGAGCCTATGCCCAACTCCTGGCGAAAGATGGCCAATATGCTCAAGTTAGGATAAGGTCCGGCGAGGTGCGAAGGGTTCATATTGATTGTAGAGCGACGCTTGGCGAAGTGGGTAACGGGGAAAACAGTTTAAGAAGGTTCGGTAAAGCTGGGGCAAAACGATGGCGCGGCGTTAGACCAACCGTTCGCGGAGTGGTAATGAATCCTATCGATCACCCTCATGGAGGTGGGGAAGGAAAAACGGCTGCTGCTCAGGCCCCCGTAAGTCCATGGGGAACTCCTGCGAAAGGTTACAAAACGCGCAGGAATAAGCGTACCTCGGGAATGATTATTGTAGATAGAAGAAAGAGAAAGGGTTAGGAATTGGCGCGTTCATCGAAAAAAGGACCGTTTGTTGATCAGCATTTAGTAAAAAAAGTTGAAGCTGCGACGTTAAATAGAGATAAGAGGCCGATAAAAACATGGTCTCGACGGTCAACTGTTTTGCCTGAATTTGTTGGGTTAACCATAGCTATTCATAATGGAAAGCAGCACCTGCCCGTATATATTACGGATAATATGGTTGGACATAAGCTCGGAGAGTTTGCATTAACGCGAACTTTTAAGGGGCACGCTGCAGATAAAAAAGCAAAACGTTAATAAAGCGAAAAGGAGAAATTGATTTGTCAACATTAGCATCAGTAAAAGGGGTTAGGTTGTCTCCCCAAAAAGGCCGTTTGGTAGCGGATGCCATCAGAGGCCTACCTGTTGAAAAGGCTTTGGATACCTTACGCTTCCAAACTAACAGGGGGTCTGGAATTGTAAAAAATCTTTTGGAGTCTGCTATCGCTAACGCGGAGCATAATGATGGAGTTGATATCGATGACTTATTCGTTGAGAAAATATTTGTGGAAAGAGGAACAAAATTAAAAAGATTTGCCGCTTGCGCGAAGGGTAGAGGAGTTAGAATCGAAAAGCCTACTTGTCACATATTCATTTCGGTGGCAACAAAGGAAACAAAGGGTTAAGACAATTATGGGACAAAAAATACAACCAACTGGCTTCAGACTTCCAATAGCTAGGAATTGGACTTCAAAATGGTATGCGAGCCACAGAGATTACGCCAAAATGCTTAATGAAGACATTAAGGTGCGACATTATCTAAAGGAAAGGCTAAAGTCAGCGTCGGTTAGTAAAATTTTAATAGAACGTCCTGCAAAAAATGCCAAGATAACAATCCACTCCGCTCGTCCAGGAGTTGTAATTGGGAAAAAGGGTGAAGACATAGAAGCTTTAAAGAGCGTTTTAGCAAAGATGTTGGGTGTATCCGTTCACGTCAACATTGAAGAGGTCAGGAAACCTGAGCTAGATGCTCAGCTTGTATCTGCGAGCATTACTCAGCAATTGGAAAAACGAATTATGTTCAGAAGAGCTATGAAGCGGGCGATTCAAAATACAATGAGGCTCGGTGCGCAAGGAATTAAAATAATGAGCTCTGGGAGGTTGAATGGGGCTGAAATCGCTCGGTGCGAGTGGTATCGCGAAGGAAGGGTTCCTCTGCATACCATCAAAGCAGATATTGATTATGGGTTTTCGGAGGCAAAAACTACCTATGGGATCATCGGAGTGAAAGTTTGGATCTACAAAGGGGAAATGTTAACCAAGTCAGACATCATTAGCGTGCCACAAGACGCCGACTTATCTGCTGAAGACCATGAGAAAACTGTAAAAAAGGTAAGATCGAGAAAGAAAAAGAGTGAATCTGGAGAGGTCGCTACTACTGCCAAAACGGAGTCTAAGGAAAAAGAATCCGGCGAAAAACCAACGACAAAGAAAGTTAGAAGGGTAGCATCGAAAAAATCCTCTGTAGGTGATGATAGAAAAAGCGGTGCGCAAACTGAGAAAAAAGAAAAATCTGTTACAAAAAAGTTAAAAATAGACCAATCCGAGACAGGGGGATCTAAATAGTTATGCTGCAACCGGCGCGTAGAAAATATAGAAAAGAGCACAAAGGTAGGAACACGGGCCTTGCTGTTCGTGGCTCCTCTGTGGCTTTTGGATCTTTTGGGCTCAAAGCTACAACTCGGGGGAGATTGACCTCTAGACAAATTGAGTCCGCAAGGCGTGCGATGACTCGACATATTAAACGAGGCGGAAGGATTTGGATCCGGATTTTTCCAGATAAACCCATATCTAAAAAACCAGCAGAGGTTCGAATGGGAAACGGGAAAGGAAACGTTGAGTTCTACGTTGCTGAAATTAAGCCTGGCAAAGTTTTATATGAAATGGATGGAGTTGAAGAAAGTTTAGCTAGACAGGCTTTTAAACTTGCTGCTGCTAAATTGCCTCTGTCCGTTAAGTTCGTCACCAGGCAAATAGGAAGATAATATGAACGCGATAGAGTTAAGGAAAAAGTCCTCAAGCGAGCTGAAAAAGGAGTTAGAAGCTTCATGCAAAGCATTTTTCTCTCATAAAATGCAAATATCAATGCAACAATCTAGTAATACGGCCAAACTAAAGGAGCTTAAACGGAGTATTGCAAGAGTGAGGACAATTATCAGTGAGCAGGCATCGGGTAAAGAAAACAAGGAAAAAGAAAACTAAAATCTAGGAAAATATTTTGACAAAAAAGGATAAAAAATTTGTAACGGGACGCGTCATACAAAACACTCAAGATAAAACAATAAGTGTTTTAGTTGAGAGGAAAGTTAAGCACCCGGTTTTAGGGAAGTTTATTTCAAAATCTAAAAAGTACCAGGTTCATAATGAGAGCGGGATTTTTAAGATTGGGGATGAGGTTAAGATTCGAGAGTGTCGGCCATTTTCAAAAAGAAAGAGTTGGAGCGTAGTTGAATAGGCGTTGACAACAAAAAAAAAGCAATGTATTCTGAAAGGCTGCTCTGACGGGCCCCAAAACTATATTTAATAATATAAGTTGGGTTGACATTTACAGGAACTAAAGATGATTCAGATGCAATCTAAACTCGACGTTGCCGATAATTCGGGAGCGAAAGATGTTATGTGTATTAAGGTTTTGGGAGGGTCCAAACGCAGATATGCATCGATAGGAGATATTATTAAGGTTGCGATAAAAGAGGCTTCCCCTAAAGGGAGGGTTAAAAAAGGAGAGGTTTACAATGCCATTGTGGTTAGGACATCGAAAGGCGTCCGGCGTAATGACGGATCCTTAATCAAGTTTGATAGTAATGCGGCCGTTTTGCTGAATGCAAAGTTGGAGCCGATAGGCACGCGAATTTTCGGCCCTGTTACACGAGAGCTAAGGACGGAGCGCTTTATGAAGATCGTTTCGTTGGCCCCTGAGGTCATTTAAGGTATTTAAGTTTATGAATAAGCTAAGAACTGGCGATGAGGTGTTAGTAATTGCGGGTAAGGATAAAGGTAAGAAGGGTATTGTTTCCGCCATGGCAGGCAGAGATAGGGTAGTTGTGGAAGGGGTTAATATTTCAAAAAAACATCAGAAACCAAATCCTAATAAAAATGAGCCTGGAGGTATAACCAGTAAGACGATGCCTATTCACATATCTAATTTAGCGATAATCAATCCTGATACAGGGAATAAAGATAAGGTGAGTATTAAAATTAACGATGGCGGCGGTAAAGTAAGAGTTTTTCGTTCCTCTGGGGGTGAGGTCCAATCTACTGTGAGCAAAAAATAATGGCTAGATTTAAAAATCAATTCCATAAAAAAGTTGTACCTGAATTAATGACAAAATTTGGTTACAAAAGTCCCATGCAAGTGCCTAGATTTGAAAAAATTACTCTTAACATGGGTTTGGGGGAAGGTGTTACAGATAAAAAGTTGGTTGAATCTGCGGTTGGCGATTTGGCTAACATTGCCGGGCAAAAGCCTATCGTTACAAAAGCCAAAAAAGCCATTGCAGGTTTTAAGTTGCGGGAGGGAATGCCCATCGGCGCTAAAGTAACATTGCGGGGTGTTAAAATGTATGAGTTTTTAGATCGACTAATTACTGTTGCTTTGCCTAGAGTTAGAGATTTTAGAGGAATCCCAGGAAAGTCCTTTGATGGCAGGGGAAATTTTAGCTTTGGGGTTAAAGAGCAAATCATTTTTCCTGAGGTTGAGTACGACAAAATTGATAAGATAAGGGGCTTAGATATTTGTTTTACCACTTCAGCTAATAATGACGGGGAGGCTAAGGCTCTTCTCGAATCATATAGATTTCCTTTCAAAAAATCCTAGGAGAACCCTTGTGGCAAAATTATCATTAATCAACCGTGAGAAGAAGCGTCAAAAATTGGTTGAGAAGTATAAGTCTAAACGACTGAGTTTGCAAAGCACTATAAATGATATGTCTAAGTCTGAGGAAGAAAGATATGAAGCTAGGTTGGCGCTTCAGCTTCTTCCTAGAAATTCGAGCCCTTCCAGATTAAGGAACAGGTGTGAGATAACTGGCAGGCCCAGAGGGACATACAAACTCTTCGGTTTAGGAAGAGGAAAACTTAGAGAAATAGCATTTAAGGGTGAGATTCCTGGCTTGACAAAGGCAAGTTGGTAAAAAAAGGAGAAAAATACTAAATATGAGTATGAGTGACCCAATAGCAGATATGTTTACCCGCATCAGAAATGCACAGGCGGTTGATCAGGCTCAAGTAAGAATGCCTTCGTCAAAATTAAAAGTTTCGATTGCATCCCTTTTAAAACAAGAGGGATATATTGATGATTATAAAGTTGTAGAAGGCGAAGGGAAGTTCAAACTAGAAATAGATCTTAAGTACTATGCGGGCCAGCCTGTAATAGAGAAAATAGAGAGGGTTTCCAAGCCTGGGCTTCGTGTTTATAAAAGAAAAGATGCACTACCTAGGGTTATGAATGGTTTGGGAGTCGCACTTATCTCAACCTCAAAAGGGCTCATGACAGACCGAAAAGCACGGGCTGATGGTTTGGGTGGCGAAGTTATCGGAATGGTTTCCTAAAAAGGTTAAAAATATGTCAAGAATTGCCAAAATGCCAATACCTATTCCAGCTGGGGTGCAAGTGGAGATCCAGAAAACTACTATTAAGGTTTCAGGTCCTAACGGTATCCTTTCCCAGTCTTACAAGGAATCGGACATTGCGGTAAAAGTGGATAATAGTGAAATCAATGTTTCTCCGTTGGGTTCGAGCTCTCATTGCAGAGCAATGAGTGGAACGATGCGTTCTCTCGTTTCCAACATGGTACATGGTGTCACCAGTGGTTTTGAAAAAAAACTTTCCTTAGTGGGTGTTGGTTATAAGGCTCAGGCTAAAGAGTCAGTCCTAAGTTTAGCATTAGGGTTCTCTCATCCAGTCAATTATGAAATACCTAAAGAATTAAAAGCAACAACTCCTTCCCCCACTGAAATTATAATTTCGGGTGCAGATAAACAAAAAGTTGGTCAAGTTGCAGCTGAGATTAGATCTTATCGTCCTCCTGAACCCTATAAAGGTAAAGGGGTTCGTTACTCGGATGAAATAGTCTTACTCAAAGAAACGAAAAAGAAATAACTATGAAGAAGAAACTGGCGCGAATCCGAAGATCAAAGTCCACTAGAGCGAGAATAGAGCATAGTGAGTTACCTAGGCTTATGGTACACCGAACGAATTTGCATATTTATGCCTCAGTAATAAGCCCAAACAAAAGTAAGATTCTTGTATCGGTCTCCACTTTAGATGGTCACATGAGAGATAAGTTGACAGGAAAGCCCGGACGAGGGGGTAATAAGGAAGCAGCGAGTTTGGTAGGGGAGATGGTGGGCAAAAAAGCTCAGGAGAAAGGCATTAAAAAAGTTGCATTTGATCGGTCTGGATTTATGTTCCATGGTAGGGTCAAAGCATTGGCAGATGCCGCAAGGCAATCAGGCTTAGAATTTTAAAAAAAAGGAATAGTTAATGGCAAAAATGCAAGCTAAAGTCGCCACTGAAGACAGGGATGATGGCTTAAGAGAAAAAATGATAGCGGTCAATCGGGTAACAAAAGTCGTTAAAGGTGGAAGAATATTGGGGTTTGCTGCGCTTACCGTAGTTGGTGATGGAGACGGAAAAGTTGGTATGGGCAAGGGCAAATCCAGGGAAGTTCCTCTTGCTGTGCAAAAGGCTATGGATGAAGCTAGAAAAAATATGATATTTGTCAGGATGAAGGGAGGTAGCTTTTATCACAGCGTTATCGGAAAACACGGTGCCTCTTCGGTTTTAATATCACCAGCTGAAAAGGGTACAGGAATTATTGCAGGAGGTCCCATGAGAGCAATATTTGAGGTTATGGGTGTTTCAGATGTTGTTGCAAAGAGTTTTGGGTCAACAAACCCTTACAATCTGGTTCGAGCCACACTCAATGGTTTAGGGATTATGTATGCTCCATCAGAAATTGCAAAAAAAAGAGGAATGACTGTCGAGCAGATCGTTAATTAGAAAGTAAACTCTATGGGTTCAAAAAAAAATAAAATCACTGTTAAGCAAATTAAAAGTTCTATCGGAAAACATAAGAGCCATCGAGCTACGCTTTTGGGACTTGGCCTTAGAAAAATTAATAGTCAGAGAACCCTGGAAGACACCCCGAGTGTGCGCGGGATGATAAATAAAGTTTCATATATGGTAGAAGTCGTGTCTGGGGACAGTTGAAATTAAAATGTGAGGATTAAGTTAATGAGATTAAATTCGATTAAGCCCTCAGTTGGGGCCACCAAAAATAGAAAAAGGGTAGGTCGAGGTATTGGTTCTGGCACGGGAAAAACCTGTGGACGTGGTCATAAGGGCCAAAAATCTAGGGCAGGAGGGTTTCATAAGGTTGGGTTCGAAGGGGGTCAAATGCCCTTGCATAGGAGGCTTCCCAAAAGAGGGTTTAAATCGATGAAGTCGTTGTTTACACAACAAATTAGGTTAGGGGATATCGATCGTTTGGGAATTAGTATCGTTAATTTAGCCGAGCTCAAAAAATGTGGAGCAGTGTCTTCTTTGACGCGTAATGTGAAAATTTTTCTGTCTGGGTCAATCAAAAAACCCATAAAAGTTCAGGATATACCGGTTTCAAGCGGAGTAAGGGTAGCAATAGAGAAGGCCGGTGGTTCTATTGAAAGCACCAAAGAAAAAGAGAGTAAATAAGATTTATGGCTTCTAGCTCAGATAAATTCAGTGATCTTAGACGAAGAATCTTTTTTTTGATTCTCGCGATTCTAGTTTATCGGCTTGGGGCGCATATTCCCGTTCCAGGAATTGATCCAGATCAACTCAGTTCATTGTTCAAATCACAAGAAGGTGGGATTCTTGGCTTATTTAATATGTTTTCGGGAGGTGCTTTATCGAGATTTACGATTTTTGCCCTTGGCATTATGCCTTACATATCTGCTTCCATAATTATGCAATTAATGACCGCGGTGTCCCCCACATTAGAAGCACTCAAAAAGGAGGGCGAGTCTGGCAGGAGAAAAATTTCTCAGTACACAAGAATTGGAACTCTTGGCTTGGCATTCGTACAAGCAATAGGCATCTCCGTTGCTTTGGAGTCGCAGCCTGGGCTGGTGATTGACCCGGGATTTATTTTTAGATTTACGACTGTTGTCACTTTAGTTACCGGAACAATGTTTTTGATGTGGTTAGGGGAACAAATTACTGAGAGAGGGTTGGGGAACGGAATATCTTTAATAATCTTTGCCGGAATAGTAGCGGGGCTGCCGAGTTCATTAGGAGGTTTATTTGAGTTAGTGAGAACCGGTTCTATGTTGCCTATAGTTGCCCTTTTTATCGTTGCCTTAGTTATTGTGGTTACAAGCCTTGTGTGTTTTGTAGAACGTGGACAAAGAAGAATCACTGTGAATTACGCGAAAAAGCAAGTTGGAAATAAGTTGTATGCAGGACAGTCGTCGCATCTGCCATTAAAACTAAATATGGCGGGAGTGATCCCTCCAATTTTCGCTT
>SGYQ01000027.1 GCA_004214155.1 Burkholderiaceae bacterium | reverse complement strand
AGTCTGCAGAACCTTCAACAGAAAAAGAACAACCTGTAGAAGAAACAAAAGAAACCCCTACTCAGTCTGCAGAACCTTCAACAGAAAAAGATGAAGAAAATAAATTATTAGCAGCGATAGAAAAAGGAAAAGAAGAAGGGCTAAAAGAAGGAATAGAAAAAGGAAAAGAAGAAGGGCTAAAAGAAGGAATAGAAAAAGGAAAAGAAGAAGGACTAAAAGAAGGACTAGAAAAAGGAAAAAAAGAAGGGCTAAAAGAAGGACTAAAAGAAGGACTAGGAAAAGGAAAAGAAGAAGGACTAAAAGAAGGACTAGAAAAAGGAAAAAATAACCTATTAAGTGAAATTGGAGACAGACAGACTTCGCTTGAGAAATTAATAGAAAAAGTAAATGACACAGCGAGCATAGCCCAGAATTTGTATAAACCAATTATTGATTTATCGTTTCACCTTGCTAAAGAGATCGTTCGTGCAGAGCTAAATTTACCACATAACGCAATCACAAAAGTTATTGAAAATCATTTGGCCACAATAGAGAAAAAAGGAAGATTTCCTGTTGATTTACGTCTAAATAGTAAAGATATTGGATTGAATAAAGAATTTCTCGAAACGCTTCCAGAAAATATAACCTTAATCGAGGATAAAAGTTTAAACCAAGGCGATATCCAGTTAAAAATATCAGAGGGGAAAATTCATGATTTTATTAAAACTAAGGAATCAAACTTAAGAAGGTTATGTAATGAGTATCTAGAAAACTATTCGTTCGAGGAAACAAAAGAAACCCCTACTCAGTCTGCAGAACCTTCAACAGAAAAAGAACAACCTGTAGAAGAAACAAAAGAAACCCCTACTCAGTCTGCAGAACCTTCAACAGAAAAAGAACAACCTGTAGAAGAAACAAAAGAAACCCCTACTCAGTCTGCAGGAAACCCGGAAGTCACTGAAGAGGGTAAAAATAATAATGGAGCATAAATTTAAAACAGTTTCAGATTCAATCATCAGTAATGTTTCCCTTCCAGCACCTTCTCATATTGGTTCTCTTGTGAGAGTCGTAGGATTAACTTTTGAAGCAAAAGGAATTAACGCTCCCTTAGGAGCGATTTGCGAGATAAAAAATGAGAATACGATGAAAGTTGTTCAAGCTGAGGTAGTGGGGTTTCAAAACGATACTCTATACTTGATGCCATTTAGTGAGGCAACTGGCATTGGACCTGGATCCTCCGTTGAAATTATTAGTAATGACGCACGAGCAGAAGTTGGGGAAAATTTGTTGGGAAGAATCATAGATGCCAGGGGGCTGCCTCTAGATGAGAAAGAACCGATTCAATGTGAAAACTCTGTTTCGTTAAAAGGAACTGCAATTAACCCTATGGATAGAGACTCAATAAAAGATGTTCTCGATGTTGGGGTAAAAGCTATCAATAGTTTCTTAACAATCGGTAAAGGCCAAAGAATAGGGTTGATAGCGGGATCAGGTGTGGGTAAAAGTAGCTTGATGGGAATGATTACTCGTTTTACAGAGGCAGATATTGTTGTTATAGGTTTAATTGGAGAAAGAGGCAGAGAGGTTCAAGAATTTATTAAGGAATCATTAGGGAAAGAAGGGCTAAAAAAATCAGTAGTTATAGCTGCACCTGCAAACATCTCACCTGTACTTAGGATGAGAGCAACTTTCTTAACTCATTCAATAGCAGAGTATTTTCGGGACCAGGGTAAAAATGTTTTGATGATGCTTGACAGCCTAACCCGAGTTGCCCACGCTCAAAGAGAGATTGGGCTCGCTGTGGGAGAACCTCCGACAGCGAAAGGATACCCTCCTTCTGTTTTTTCCTTGTTGCCTAATATAATTGAAAGGGCAGGTGTTGGAAAGCAGGGTAAAGGAGCAATTACGGCAATATATACCGTTTTAGCGGAAAACGATGATAATTCCGATCCTATTGTTGATATAGCTCGTGCATCTCTCGACGGACAAGTACTGTTATCTCGAAATCTGGCAGATGCAGCACATTATCCAGCTATCGATCTCAATGGTTCAATTTCAAGGGTTATGCAAAGTTTAGTAGATCAAAAAACAAATTATTTAGGCGGCCGTTTTAGAAGACTTTGGTCACTTTATCAACAGAACGAAGATCTTATTAAGGTGGGCGCATACAAATCCGGGACAAATGCAGAGCTTGATGAGGCTATCAGAGTACGTGAAAAGATGGTCTCTTTTCTTCGTCAAGATTTAAATAAGCGTCATAGTTTTCAAGATTCTGTCAAAGATATGTCCAAAATTATGAACGAGTCAGAGTCCGTGCTAAAAGCCCCGATAAATTGAATATGTCCAGCACTATAAAGAAATGGGATTGCGTGTCGATGAATTATATGACAGTTTGCAATGATTGGTCGAACTAATGAATACACTGGCCCACTCAGCCTGGACGGTACTTGAAGAACTAGCTAGTAACAAAGTCACGGAATCAAGAGAAAAGGTAGCCGAGGCTACAAGCGAACTAAACCGGATAATAAAGCAAAAGCTACAACTTTTAGAATTACTTGAAGAATACACACAGAAATTACTAGAGTCCCAAGCAAATGTTCACTCAATTACAGACAGTATTGCATATCGCCATTTTATAAAACAAGTTAATGAGTTATTAGAGGTCATTTATAAAGAGGAAAGAACCGCGGAAGAAGTCCTTAACGACCGTGAAGATCAGCTCATAAATGCGCTTAAGGAACAGAAAAAGGCCGAGTTCCTAAATGAACGACAAACTTTAATTTTAAAGGCCTCCAAAGAAAAAGCCGAACAACGGCAACTTGACGAACTAGGTATTTCACGATTTAATCAAAGCACTACTCATGGGACAAACGGGACTTAACCAATTCCTTCCAAAATTTCGCACCAATTTGTATTAGATTGTCATTAAAGTCATACGTGGCGTTGTGTAAAGTACAAGGCCCTAAACCGTGACCCTTCCCACGATGTGTGCCTGATATATCTCCATTGCCAAGGAAAAAATATGTTCCAGGTACTGACTGCAACATAAATGAAAAATCTTCAGCCCCCATAGTCGGCTCAACATCTATTACTATTTTTTTCTCACCAAACAATTTTTTTGCAACGGCAACAGCATACTCGGTAATTTTTTTATCGTTAATTGTTGGAGGGTACTGACGAAGAAAACAGACATCGGCCTTTGCGTCGTAAGCAGCACAAATTTGTCTGCTTAAGTCTTCGATTTTTTTTTCGATTAGATCTAATGCTTCGTAGCTAAAAGTGCGAACTGTTCCTGATAAAAACAGAGTGTTTCCTATAATGTTCGGAGAGTCACCAGCCTTTATTTGACTAATTGAAACTACAGCAGGATCTATTGGTTTTACCATCCTGGAAGTTATTCCATAAATTGCTTGGCAGACCTGGCTTCCGATAAAAATTGGATCGACGCAAAGTTGAGGCATTGCGGCGTGTCCCCCTTTCCCAGTAATCGTTATATCAAATTGATTACTTGACGCCATAATTCCAGAGGATTTAAATCCAAACGTTCCTTCGGGTAGCCCAGGCCAATTATGCAAAGCATATATCTCTGAACACGGGTGTTTTTCAAAAAGGCCATCATCTATCATCGCTTTGCCCCCCGCACCACCCTCCTCACCTGGCTGAAAAATAAGATGTAATGTGCCGGAAAAATTCTTCTCTTCGGCTAATTTTTTGCCAGCAGCGAGGAGAATTGCTAGGTGGCCATCATGCCCACAAGCATGCATCTTTCCCGAATATTTGCTGGCATGTTCAAACTTATTTTTCTCACTAAGGGGCAAAGCGTCCATATCTGCCCGGATACCGATTGACTTGGCGCTATTTCTGCCTAGGGTACCATGTATTGTTCCCACTACACCCGTTCCCCCAAGCCCTCGTGTAATTTCGTCACACCCCCACTCCTTTAAAAGAGAATAGATTTTTTCCGAAGTGCGATGCTCCTCAAATTTTAATTCCGGATGAGCATGAAAATCCCGTCTTACTGCCCGGAAATACTTTTGCTCTGAGTGTGACAACATTAGTCTTCTCCTGTCGTTGTTGAAACCAAAAAAATTCACTCATTTCTTATGCAGTGAGTAATTGAAAAAAAAGTTAACTCTACTCACACTCTAGCGGATGAATTAACAATAAACCATACCTGAAAACGACAATTCTCGAAATTACGATCGCTTCTGTTCCTTAAACCTTACGAAAAACTAATCGCTTGTTTTAAAAAAGCGATTAACAATCATCTTTCCTGAAAGATTTATTTTTTCACAGGTTAGTATACTCCCGCTCGATCTTTCATTATAATGGACAAGGTTATCTTTAATAAAATAATGAAAAAGAAAGCAATCATTTATTTACACGGATTTCGAAGTTCTCCAGAATCTGATAAAGCAACTTTTTTAAAGCAGTTTTGTTTAACCAATAACATTGACTTTTTGTGCCCTCCTCTTGATATATCTCCAAAAAAAGCAATTGCGCAATCGATTACCATTGTGAAAAATGTAATGGTTCAAGAGTATCAACAGATTATTTTAATAGGATCTTCTCTAGGTGGGTTCTACGCAACTTACATCATGCAAAACTATGAAGGATCGGAACAGTTACTATCAATTTTAATTAACCCTTCCGTAAGACCATTTAGAGACCTAGAATCTGCAATTAATTCAGAAAAACGATGGCAATTAGAGGCTTTAAATATTAGACCTTTTACAAAAAATCATCACTTAGAGATACAAAAACTTGAAGAAACAGTCGGAACAACATTAAGATTCCCAGACAATATTTTACTCGTAGCAGCAAAAGGTGATGAGTTATTGAGCTGGGAAGAAATGAGTTCGTTCTACAAGGGATGTCAGCAGTACATTGTAGATGGCTCCGATCATAGTATGACGGATTTCCCAAAACACTGGGAAAGGATTAAAGGGTTTATCGGGGTCTAACAAAACGAACTCTGTGCAGCAGTATCAACGATAAAATAAAAAATGGGATTAAACCTGCAGCCGCTAACTTATGGTTATCAAGAAATATTAGCGTCAAGACTCCATATGATAATGGCCCTACTACTGAAGAAGCATTTACAAAAAATCCCCAAACTCCGAAATATTCAGCCTGTCGCCTTTTTGGTGCTAGATACGCGATTGAAGCCCGACCAGCACTTTGGGCTGCCCCTAAACCTAACCCAATAAGATTTGCACTTATGTAAAACATTAACGGCTTATTAGAAAAAAAAAGAAATAGTATCGCTATTACCCAGAAAAGCACAATACCCACTAGACTGGATTTATGACCGACTTTGTCCTGCAAACTTCCAAAAATAAATGAACCGATACAAGCACTAATGTTTACAATCAATACCAAACCGACAATCTCTTTGATTGTAAAGCCCATCACCTTCGAAGCATATATTGATGCGACGGTGATCACAGCAGAAATCCCACAATGGTAAAGAAAAATACAAAAATATAAAATCAATATATCGCGCTCTAATGTTAAGCGAGATATGTTAAAAAAATGATTTGACCACGAATTTTTCCAATCCGAGTTTGTAGGGGAAATAGTAATATTCCTCAAAAAATATAAAGAAAAACAACCTATGAACAAAAACAAAAAACCAGTTAAAGTCAACGCACCCATTATCCCCTGGTCTACTCCCTCTAACAAACTAGCAGGAAGTACTGAGAAAGATTGCGCCAGCCACCATAGAGATAATACTAAAGACAAAATTCCGCCAACAAACCCCCACGCCCAGCCATAACCTGAAATCTTACCTAAATACCTGATATCAGCGATCTTACTTAGTAAGGAGGCAGTTGTGTTTTGGTGAATAGCATAGGAACAATTCGATAAAACAAGGAAAAATATAGCTAATTTCATATCATCTACCCCACAGAACCCTAGAATAATTGTTGAAATAGAGCAACAAATGGTGGCAAAAAGAAGTATTTTCCGATGGGCTGCTCGTGCATCCACATACGAGCCAATCAAGGGCGAGATGATCATAATGAACACATAACTGATAGAGAGTGTAAGCGTCCAGAGAAATGTTGCTTCCGTCACATTGCCTGCAATAACAGTAACAAAATAAACGTTAAAAATAGTAGTCAGAACGACAGTGGTGTAACCAGAATTTGCAAAATCTAAACTAGCCCACGCAAACATCTCTTTTTTTGTGATTCCAGACTGTAACACGATCTTTTTTTTTTAGATAGAATAAGGTAACTGATTAAGAAAATTATGGATAAAAAGCTTTACATTAAAACTTACGGCTGTCAAATGAACGAGTATGACTCCGGGAAAATATCTGACCTGCTGGCAGAGTCAAACACTGTCTCTGAAACAAGCTCGCCAGATGAGGCCGACATAATTCTTTTCAATACATGTTCCGTCCGAGAAAAAGCCGAAGAAAAGGTTTTTTCGGACCTTGGGAGAATAAAACATCTCAAAAGAAAAAATCCAAACTTGATAGTTGGAGTCGGAGGCTGTGTTGCCAGCCAAGAGGGTACAAATATCGTAAGAAGAGCTCCCTATGTAGATATTGTATTTGGTCCTCAGACATTACACCGCATTCCCTCTATGATTCGGAAAGTACAAAAAGATCGAAAAAGTCAAATTGATATTAGCTTTCCTGAAATCGAGAAATTTGATCACTTGCCAACTAAGTCAAGAAGTTCTGCTACGGCATTTGTCTCGATTATGGAAGGATGCAGTAAATACTGCAGTTTTTGCGTAGTCCCCTACACTAGGGGAACCGAATTCTCTCGGTCTGTCTTTGATATCATTCCGGAGGTTCGATACCTTGTTAATAATGGCGTAAAAGAAATTACATTTCTTGGTCAAAATGTTAACGCATATTATGATCGAAAAGAAAAGCTAGATTTTGCATCTTTATTAGAACTTACTGCTTCTATAACTGGGTTAGAAAGAATTCGCTATACATCCTCTCATCCCAGAGAAGTTACAAGCAGTCTCATTAAAGCCTATAAAAGGCTCCCAAAATTAGTTGACCAACTTCATCTACCAGTTCAATCCGGAAGCGATAAAGTCTTATCTGCTATGAAAAGGGGTTATACGGCTCTTGAGTACAAATCAATCATAAAAAAACTAAGGCTAAGTCGACCTTCACTTTCCTTGACATCAGACTTTATTGTTGGTTTTCCAGGAGAAACTGATGATGACTTTGAAAAAACATTAAAGTTGGTTGATGAACTCAAATTTGACGGTTCTTACTCGTTTGCTTATAGCGATCGACCTGGAACTCCTGCGTCTCAACTTCCAAACAAAATTGATAAAATTACAAAGTTTACGAGACTAAAGATTTTACAGGAGAAGCTCGACAAATATGCCCTACATCACAGCTACGAAATGCTCGGAAAAAATGAGAATGTTTTGATAGAAGGCCTCTCAAAAAGAAACTTAAAAGAATTGATGGGTCGAACACAAAACAATAGAGTTGTAAATCTTATCGGACCGACTAACTTGATTGGGAAGATCATCCCAGTTCTCATAACTGACGTTAAAAAACACAGCTTGAGAGGCGAGCTGATCTAGTGATTAGAATCGAAGTACAACAAGTTCAAGACAAAAGGCTTAAAAGTTTTGATTATTTGATAAAAAAAAAAATATCCAAAAATTAGTCAATCTCACTGTAAAAAATGCCGCTTTAATAGATTTTGGTGGTGACTATTTTTTCTTAATACGATTTACAAATTCTCAGGAAGGTAAATATCTAAACCAAAAATATAGAAATAAAAAATACGCTACTAATGTACTCACATTCAGCTATGAAAAATCACCCAATATCATCGCGGATATCGTAATTTGTTTGCCTGTGATATACGCAGAATGTAAGACATTTAGAGTAGGGAGATTTGAGCATCTTACGCACATGTTAGTCCACGGAACTCTTCACGCAATGGGGTTCGACCACGAAAGCCCAAAAGATGCCTCTGTAATGGAGAAACTAGAGGAAAAAATCCTAAAATCACAGGGTATTGATTCTCCTTATATTTAAAAAACTTGATTTTGACTAAGATTTTGGCAAAATAGAGGTTCCTTGACTAAAACATGCCACCGCATGAATGACGACCCCAATTCGGGAAATTTTTTAGCTCCAATAAAACGCTTTTTTTATCGTCTGTTTAAAAAACCTGATAACAGGGAAGAGTTCATTGAACAAATTCATGAGGCGGAAGAGCATTCTGTTTTGAATGCGGATGCGGTCTCCATGATGGAGGGAATCCTCCAAATTTCAGACCTTGCCGTTAGAGACATAATGGTGCCTAGGGCAAGAATGGACTGTATCGAAATTGATACCAATATCGATGAAATTTTAGACTTTGTTACAGAAATAGCGCATTCACGATTTCCTGTTATTGAAGGTAGAAAAGATAACGTTATCGGCATCATACTAGCTAAAGATATTCTTTCTATCCTCCATAGGGATGAGGAAAACATAAGAGGGTTGATGCGACCTGCGGTGTTAGTGCCAGAATCAAAAAAATTAAATGCTATGTTGCGAGACTTTAGGATTAAGAGAAATCATATGGCAATTGTCGTTGATGAGTATGGTGGTATTAGTGGGTTAATAACCATAGAAGATGTGTTAGAGCAGATAGTGGGTGACATCGAAGATGAGCATGATACCGATGAAGAAAAAGATAATATTTTAGAAATTCCTGCTCAAATTAATCGTTTCAGAGTAAGAGCGGGTACTTCTTTAGACCAGTTTAATGGTTTTTTCTCAACAAAGTTCTATAGTGATAATGTTGAGACGATAGGAGGTTTTGTGACAGATCATTTAGGACATGTCCCCAGACGTGGAGAAAAAACAGAGATTGATAATATTGCCTTTGAAATTCAAAGAGCAGATGCGAGGAGAGTTTATCAATTAGTAGTAGATATCCAAAACCTTAAACCCTCGCTTCGAAAAAAAGATGATAACGCAGTTGCCTACTTAAATGGTGAGTCTTAGCCTTGTAACTGTAATCACAGTAGTTTTATTACTCAATAAAAATAATGGAAAGAATTATCACTACGCCTCTTATTTGCTAATTTTTGGCTGCTCGTTATTTGGGCTATATTGGATTCATAACAGTTTATATGTCATTGGAGGCTTGCCATTTTTTCTTTCTGTTTTTTCAACTGGGTTGCTAGCATTTTACGTTGCAACATTTTACATCGTTGCACTCGCTCTAAGTAGAATATACGCTTTCTCAAGCCTCGAAATCGCTGCAGTGATTACTGGGCTGGAATTATTACGAAGTCTTCTTTTCAGCGGCTTTCCATGGTTAGAGATTGGAGTGCTAGGAGTAGATCTTCCGCTAGCCAATTTAGCTCCTTTTCTAGGTAGCTATGGAGTAACTTTTTTTATTGTTTTATGTATTGCCACCTTAGTACGTAACTTTAATTTTAGATCAGTATGTAGGGTTTTATCTCTTGTTTTGATTAGCTTTTTCGTCGGCCTTATAAACCTGACTAATGAAACAAAAGATCCAATTAAAATTTTATTAGTTCAGGGGGGTATTCCACAGTTAATAAAATTTAACCCTGAACATGAACTAAAAGTACAGAAAAAGTATTATTCTCTGATTAAGACAGCGATCTCAAATGACGATAAAATCGAAGCGATTATTCTACCTGAAACAGCTTTGATAAGACCTCTGGAATCAACAGACAAAGATTTTCTTGAAGAGCTATCCAGCTTAATCGCAACTAGTGATAGTAAACTTCTTACAGGCATACCTTATGTGAAAAACGAGAATTGGTACAACTCACTATTATTATTGAAACCAAATTTAAAAAACCCGTTTTTTTTTGAAA
>SGYQ01000026.1 GCA_004214155.1 Burkholderiaceae bacterium | reverse complement strand
AACCATAATAGCCATCACCACTGCCAGAACCATAACTAGAACCACTGCCGGAACCATAATAGACATCACCACTGCCGGAACCATAATAGCCATCACCACTGCCAGAACCATAACTAGAACCACTGCCGGAACCATCTCCACTCTCAGCAACTGATCGCCCGACTGCATCAAGTACCATTTGATCTTCTGTAAACGTTCCGTAAGGCGCGTTACCAAAGGAACCATTAACCTCATAAAAAACCGTGTCCTGTTTTGTCGGAATAGAACCGCTTCCCGAAGCTATAAATAAGTTGTGGCTGTTATCGTGATAGACATTGTTTTCCCAATCATCGGTACTTATGTAGTGTTCGTATGTATGTGTGCCATCGTCGCCACCACCGCCATAACTTCCACCACCGTAGCTGCCACCGCCATAACTTCCACCGCCATAACTTCCACCACCGTAGCTGCCATCGCCATAACTTCCACCACCGTAGCTGCCACCGCCATAACTTCCACCACCGTAGCTGCCATCGCCATAACTTCCACCACCGTAGCTGCCACCGCCATAACTTCCACCACCGTCGCTTCCACCGCCATAACTTCCACCACCGTAGCTGCCACCACCACTATCATCACGTAAAGACACATCATAGTAATATCCAGAGCCCCTACCAAACATCACTTGCGCATCTGAACTACCGTAAAATGAAAAATCGTACATAGTGAGTTGGTTGCCGTTGTAATCTTGTACAGGGTCAGTGTCCCAAAGCGCAGTCTCGTCACTACGAGTAAACGATATGCTGCCTTCCCCATAAGAACCATCAGTATGGAATTGATACACAAGTACATCGCTCGAACCCATTGAACTACCACTAACTCCATCGGCGTAGGTATACGCATTAGAAGATGAATTTGTTTCAGAAGCAGAAGAGCCACTGCCCCATGAACCCCCTCTTGTATCGTATACGGTTTGAAGGGTTGCATCCAAACCACTAGAATTAATCCCATTGTGAGTAACAAGATTCTGACTGAAGAAGTTCTGACTGTCATCGTAACGACTATCAAAACTGCCGTATGGACTCGAACCGTACAAGCTATATGACAAATAACCATCAGAGCTAACTACAACGAACGCAGCGGTTGCTCCTGAACCATAGAGTTCAACCCGGCCATCACCATCTGAATCCAATGCCGGATAATAATAACTATTGGAGTTGTCATACCCGTAGACATAAGTGTAATAATCCTGACTGTGCGACATCACAACTCCTTAAAAAATGTTTGCCCCTAAAAGACAAGTCTCAGAACCAGAGGAATAACCCTATAGATTCTCGCAGTTATATCGAGTGTATCTTAAATACTACTACCCGACAAGTATATAATTAACAGGGGTTAACTTTTTCTTTTAGGACGTACTGCTTCATGAATGTCTCTGATACCAAGGTATGATTCAGTCTGAAATTTCAAAAAAACCGAAGGTAATCGTTATTCTTTCGTCCTGGTCATCGGGCTCAACCGCAATGACCGGTTTTTTCGACAGATGTGGAGGACATAGCTGTCCACCCCATTTTCAGACTAATGATCAACGCACTCCTACTGCTTACGAAAATAAAGACTATGTAGATGCCCTTCACAAGTTTATCGATACGGATTCTAAAGGACCACTCTTTACACAAAAAGGCGATGTCAAAGAGTTTTTAGGATTTTTTGAACAATGGTTTACCTCACAGGTAACGATTTCCAGAAATATCGGAAAACAGTTTTTAATTCTAAAACACCCTCTTCAGATTTTTGTTCTCGACCAGATTGAGCCACATTTTGAACCGAAGTATATCGTCTTAACCCGCAGTCTTGAAAAAATTGAACAGACCCGGGTTCGAAGAAACTGGCCCGAGGTATTTGGCAAAAAAGGAGCATCGATTCTTTACAGTGAAATTAATACGTACTTTGAAAAAAAGCAAAAACCTTTTTTTCCAATCGAATACGAGCAGTTCCTGACAAACGAAAAAAACAGAAAGGAATTGTTGATCTTTTGCGAGCTTGAAATATCTACGGAAAAAATCAAAGAAGGTGAGGACTGGCTTCGATCGTGACTCACTAGTAATAACATTAATCAATCTTTCGCAAAAACTCCTTAAATTCCCCAATAAATTTTTCCCTAAGTTGTTCCTTAATTTTTTTATCGCTCGTTTTTTTTAATTGCGACTGA
Organism: Burkholderiaceae bacterium; assembly: GCA_004214155.1. Taxonomy (GTDB): domain Bacteria; phylum Pseudomonadota; class Gammaproteobacteria; order Burkholderiales; family Burkholderiaceae_A; genus UBA7377. Next base: position 8,983 of record SGYQ01000026.1, on the reverse strand, counting down.
GTCCATGTTTGCAGTTCACGACTATCCTGAAGAACATTTCGAAAATTATTAACCTTTTTGCGAATATATTCTTTTTCATCGAGCATGGGATGAATGAGAAATCTTCCTTTCACATCCTTGACATCTTCTTTTAGGAAAAAAGAAAATTTATCCGAGCGAAACAAACTAAAATCAAAGGAAGATAGTTTGTCCAGTGCTGCGTGCGATAAACCGATTCTTCTTGAGACCGTTGCTACAAAAATTTCATCATTGGGATAATCTCTGGGCATCAGTTCTCTTTTTATAAAACGGGTCGATACCTTCTGTCGAATCTCATAGAGTTTTGATACTTTATCCGTACGAAGACGAGTCACAGGAAACAAACAGGACATTGGCTCTGCCTCAAGGACCTTTGCTGTCGGATAGAAAAACAATTTGGATGAGGCAACACCTAAAAAGGTTGCCAGAAAATCTTCTTTTTGTTTTTCAAATTCGGAAAAAAAAGTAGCCGGATTGTCGCAACAGATTTTTACATCAGGTTCTGCTAACCAAAAAAAATCATATCCACTCAATGCATTGTGCATCGCATAGTAACAGTAATCCCCACACCTCCAACCACAGTCCCTTGGCCAAAAAAGATTATCTTTGGATAGAATCACATCGTGATGAAAAATAATATGATTGAAACCCTCGGGGACTTTAATTTTTTTGGGGTCGCTATTAATTACGAAAAAAGTATTATCTTTTCCGAAATAACTTTCCGCATAACGGTAAAGATTTTTTTCTTTATCCCCGATTTCATGACATCGAACCGCAAATGCATTTTTAGCTTTTGACACAGAAATTTCCGCAAAAAATTTAGTTTATCTCCTCTTTTTTCTTTGCGCCACGCTTTTTAATTACTCCTTTTTCTTCTAATTGGTCTACGACGCGACCCATTGCCTGATGCATCCGCAAAAAAGTATTTATCGTAACCGTTACACGCTCACTTACTTCAAACTTCGCCTCTTTATTTTCGGTATTAAAGTCTTTTCTTTGGGTCATCTCTATATGAACAAGACCTTCTCCCGACGCGATTCCGCCAACAGAATCGTAAAATGTATTTTTTACAGCCATTCTTGCCTCCGCTTTAATTGCTTTTATAGAATTGTACGTTTCCACACAATTAGTAGGTTACAGTATAAAGAATAACCTGGAAATAAACCGGATTTTTAATTTTTATAAAATTGAAGCAATAAACTTTCTTTCTGATGAATTTTTTCCTTATTCTTTTGTGAGACTTCACCAATCTCAGAATGCTTTACTGCAGAAACGTTGATTCGTTCCTGACTTTTGAGAAATTCATAGACAGAGTCCTGAGAAAAGAACTCCGGTTTTATCACCGTTGCAAAATCAAGTAGGGAGCCGTTCAAGTCCTCCATTTTAATAACGTAATCTACTATACTCGTTTTGTTTACATGGGTAAGGCAGCCTTTATTTCTTTGAAAAATTTCCAAAAGCCGAAACGGGTGAAGAGTGGCATAACACAAATAGCGAAACGACATGAAGCCCAGATCTAATGAAGGAGATATTTTTTCATAACCCTCTCCAAGACAGTCTATATTTTTTTCATCCAACACAAATTCTAGCCAGTCATTAAATCTCGGATTTTCAGCATCGTATAAATCCTTTCGCCCACTGTTAATAATACTTCGGTAGACAAATCCTTTTTTACCTCCAAGCCCGTACCTGTATAACGAACTATACTGTGTTTCAGGATGACGGACGGTAATGAAATAATATGTATCTGGGTCATAGTCCTCACGCACAAAAGTGTGCTCATCACCGGAGCGCAGACTCAACTTGCAAGTGGACTCGAGAAAATCCACAACAAACCTTGAACCGGTTTTTTGGAGATCGAGATAGACTAATTTTCCGTAATCATACATATTCAAAAAAAATCACTTTATTTTCTCTGGCTTATCAATATGATTATTCTTTCATCTTAAGAAGATGCTTGTCCATAGTACGCATCAATTCTTCCCGAAGTTCAGATGCTTCCTGATACCTTTCACTTAAATGCAACATTCGTGCAAAATGTCTTCTTTGCTGAAAATTTTCTAAAGGCTGAATTTCGACCTTGATAGTTTTTAATTGTGATGCAAACGTTTTCCAATAATTCGTAATAAGGGGATTACAACATCTTTTCCAAGGCTTATATTTTCCAATGAAATGAAAAAGATTTACATTTTTGTTCCCTGACGCACTGAGTCTCTTCCAGTCACTCTTGGCGATTATTCCGTTCCATATCTGATAGTTGAACTGATAATTAATAATTTTTTTCTTCCCTTCAAACACTTTATTGAATAAATCCTGGTCGTTGAACCTTAATTTATCAGGGTAGCTTGCTTCTATTTCTTTGCACTTTTCAATAAGATTTATATTTTCCGATGCTTTTAAATTCCAGAGAAGTAATCCGCTATTAATATACATTTCGTTCGCATTTTCAAATGGAATTATTTTTGACTCCCATCTCTTTCGATGGCGTGGAAAATGGGAATAATCACAGGCTCCCCCTAAAACATTATCTTCCAAATCGATTCCGAACGCCTTTGAGGGGCAATCTTTAAATATGGTATCGCCGTCAACATATAGGACTTTTTTTTCCTCAACTAAATTTGGGACCGAAAGTTTCAAATACGCACTGCTCGATATTCGTCTCGCAACAAACTCTGTACCAAGGTTCGCCTTATATGTTTTTACAGTTTGACCATGTGCATTTAACTCGTCCAAAAAAATTTTCTCTGCCTGATCATCGGCATGATCAGTAACTGCATGAAACACGATATCCTCAGTAGCATGTTGCAAGGCAGAGATTGCAGATACACATGAGTAGGCAGCATAATTTTTATCAAACACGTATACAACAGGAATTGTCACTAATTTTTCTCACTAATGTAATTGATTCGACTATTTTGCTTCTTTTCTAGGCTTTCCACAATATTTTTGTTTCAGGAAATTCATGTTCACAAAACGTATAAACATTGGAAAAAAATTTTCTACACTGATTATAATCACCCTTGGGTAGATCAAGAGATTTAGTTGCATTGATTTTTTCACGTAAATCAAATTCGCGAATGTCAACACCTAAAAAATCAGAGAGTTGACTCATTGTACGTTCCGTAAAAAGTGTTTCATAAAAAGAAATAAAAATATCGTCTTTCCGAAAGACGCTATTAATTGCAGATACGGTTTTGTCATAGCTCACACGATCAATAACCTCCTGAGAAGAATAAAATTCCTCAAATTGTTCAACAAGCTGTGAAGCCGAAATATTTCCTCTATTGATGCGTTGTCGATTATAAAATCGAAGAGCACTCCAATTCCTCGATACCGGGTCTCGCATGAGAAAAATAACCTTTACGGAAAAACCAATGGATTCCAGACGCGATTTTACCGCCTGAAACTGTACCTTGTTTAACGCAGCATAAGAAGGCGTAATATCACCGGTGACTGTAATCTTGTCACTGATAAGCCCGTAGAAATACGTTTCATATGCATCTCTCCCAGTTTGCATAAGATAGCGGAGAATCTCAAGCGGAGGTTGGTTGGTCAAATGATCGATAATCCAGCGGTTACAATGTCCAACATATAATGCATCCCAAATGTGATATTCCTTCAAGACACCAAAATTTGCGTTGGATAATCGACTGAGTTGCTTATGCAACCAGCTGGTGCCTGCTTTTTGAGCACCAACTCCTAAAATAAAAATTGGTCTTTTATTCACAAAGAATACTCCACGCTATTCCGTTCAACATAGAAACAATGGAAAAATTGAACATACAATTTGGGATGGCCTCCGAATTAAAACGTAAAACAAAATGTATCGATGTCTTTTTCAAATCTCTTAGCAATCATTTTTTTTGTTTTCTCTGAATATAAATTTCGATACTCAGAACTTTTTGAAGATTCATTTTTATTTGCAACGGTATTCTCTAATCTTATCAAGCCATTAGTCCTTTCAAAAATGTCCTTTATTGCGTTTGAAAAATTCTCTAGCTTAAAAATATAATCTAGTAAAATTTTACCGCTATCATCACATATCCAATCGAGTTGGTTTTTATGTAGCGTTGGATGTACACATGTATCACTTGCATACAAATGGTTTTCGATAAACTGATCAAAAGATAAATTTTGCTGTTCCTGAACGCCTTCTTTTCGAAAAAAAAGGGAAACAGCTCGTTCCCAAGGGTTTCTAACAGAGGAAAATTTAAAAGCATTAGAAAAAAAACTTGCCGAATCAATTTTGATTTGGGAATAAGTTTTTACCTCCACAGAAGGAAAACTTTTATTTGTCGCAAGATTTTTTTTTAGAAAAAAAAAATCTATCGCATCTCGTACTTGCAAAATGTCCAGATGCGGATTTGGGATAAGAGGCTTACCTATCTGCCTTAACTGAGTTCTGATCGAAGTTGTCCCGGTTTTTGGTATCGCTATAAATATCCACTTATGTTCTAAGTGAACCGCTTCATTAACAATGTTCATTCCAAGGTTCCTGATATAAGGCTTGATATATCTCGAAAATCACAAATGTATCCCAACCAATAAGACTACGTATACTGAAGTTTAAAATAAAATAAAAGCCCAAAGGGGACTTTTAAGTTTCATGACAAGTTTTTAAAATAACGAATCGTTTTTTTTAATCCATCTTGCAAGTTTACTTGTGGTTCCCATTTTAATACATTTTTTGCATATGTAATATCAGGTTGTCTTTGTTTCGGATCATCTTCTGGGAGTTTTGTAAACTGAAACAGCACTTCTCTATTTAAGCTGGATGCAATCGTTTTTGCTAAATCAAGCATAGAATATTCCACTGGGTTTCCTAAATTTACAGGTCCGGTAATAGAATCGTCACTATTCATTAGTCTAATTAAGGCATCTACCATGTCATCCACATAACAAAATGATCGTGTTTGCTGACCATCGCCATAAATAGTAAGCGGTTTGCCCTGGATTGACTGTAAAATAAAATTCGATACGACTCGGCCATCATTGGGATCCATCCCCGGGCCGTAAGTATTGAAGATTCTAGCAATTTTAATTTGCAAGTTATGCTGCCTGTGATAATCAAAAAACAATGACTCAGCTAACCTCTTTCCTTCATCGTAGCAAGATCGTGGACCAATGGGATTAACGTTTCCATAATATTGTTCTGGTTGAGGGTGCACCAAAGGGTCTCCATAAACTTCAGATGTAGATGCTTGAAGAATTTTTGCCTCTGTTTTTTTTGCCAGGCCAAGGAGATGAAATGAACCTAAGAAAGATGTTTTTGAAGTCTGAATTGAGTGTTCTTGATAAAATATCGGAGACGCTGGACAGGCTAAGTTATATATCTGATCTATATCATCGCAATGGTAAGGATAACAAATATCGTGGTCAACAAGTTCAAAGTTTGCCTCGTGTAACAACGAACGTAATTTTGTCTTTTTGCCGGATGAAAGATTGTCCAAACAAACTACTTTTTCCCCTTCATCAATCAACCGCTTACATAAGTTGCTCCCGATAAATCCAGCCCCGCCTGTAACCAGAATCTTTTTCATGTACATATACCTCAAGTTTACGGTCTAGAATTCTTATCACGACAATCACAGATGCAAAATTCTCCGATCAATGAAAGATTACAATTCAGTTTGAGTCGAAAATACAAGATTACGTTACCTTCAAAATGTATTTTTTTTGTAACATGTAATTAAAAACTTGTGTTGCGCATTCACTAACGCTTTTATTACTTGAATCTAAAACTAATTCTGAATATTGTGGTGTTTCGTAAGGACTATCAATCCCTGTAAAATTCTTTATTTCTCCATTTCTCGCTTTCTTATATAACCCTTTCGGATCCCTTTTTTCAGCAATCTCTAATGATGTATTTACGTATATTTCAACATAACTACTTTTCAGCAAAAGACGCGCTTTTTCTCGGTCAGATTGAAAAGGAGATATAAATGTTACCAATGTAATTATCCCAGCATCACAAAACATTTCTGCGACATGTCGAATCCGTCGAAGATTTTCTTCCCTACTTTTTTTATCGAAGGAAAGATCAGAACTTAAACCCTTTCTAATCACATCCCCATCAAGTATATACGAATGATTGTTATTTTTCGCAAGTAATGTCTCTAGTGCATTTGCAATACTGGTTTTACCAGCGGCCGACAAACCAGTGAACCACAAAACAACTCCTTTTTGATTCTTTTGGTTTTCTCGAATCTTTCTATTAACAGAAAAATCGGGTGTAAAGATATCAGGCATAGTTCACTCGTGCTGAAGAGTTGGATTATTAGAGACGTATTGAGATTACATCTTTCAACCAACGCGGGTCTGCCAAAAAAAAACCGCCACATGGGCGGTTTCTTTTAATTCGTAAAACGGAAATTACTTAGCAGCGATGTACATTGTAACTTCAAAACCGAAACGAAGATCTGTTGCTGTTGGCTTGGTCCACATAATATTTCTCCTGAAATTTGAGTACTTGTTAACGTTAGAGTAACAAAAGGCAAGGTTTAAGGTATCGGGTAATAGCTGAAAAAACACTAAGGAAAATCATTAGTAACACTTAGCTAGAATTTAGTACCTTACCAGATTCTCAACAGAGGCCAATTGCCGACTAAACCAGGAATTATTTTTACTTTAAACACAAGGACTAATCCAGGGGTGCCCCGTAACCCCTCCTTTTCCTTATAACTCTTTTCTCACCAGTTCTTCCAAACCCTCTAGGCGCCTTAACATTTTTGTTGGGACCTGTATACCGATCATAAATAAAAGAAGAACCAGAACGCAACCCTCTAAAAAAGATAAAAGCAAATATTACAATAAGCCCAATTAAAAAGCCTTGCACCATCTTCTCTCCAAAGTTTAAATCTGCTGCACTCCAATAAGCTGCTCATCAATACTTGTGTCAGCATCACCCAAACCAATCAGTGTGACAACAACTCCATCGGCATTACTAACCTCCACATCAGTTCCATTAACCGATGTCGTTAAATCATCACCAAAGGAAGTTAAATCAATCGTATCCGTTGCATCAAAACCAACCACCTTAATCTGAGCAGCATCGCCATCACCTGTTACCACATAGGTATCTGCCTCAGTATTCGAACCAATCAAAATACCCTTACCCGTATTCGATACATCCGTAACAATATGCATATCGGTGATCCTACCACCAGAACGATCTGCCTCGGCTGTACTCAAACTCCAGTACTCACTTGTACCATCGGTGGTACTAATCTCCAAAGTCTCCACTGCAAAGCGATCTGTTAGAGCATCAAACTGCTTAAATACCGTAACCTCTCCAGCATTCCTAGCTATTTCCACAGTATTACCATCTTCATCAACATCTTGCGCAGTCACCGTTGCACTGATCTTTAACGAGTTCTCACCTTCACGACCCACCTGGAATCTCTCAAAGTTCACACCATCAATGCCACTTACCCCTTCAAGATACACAACATCGCCTAATGCATTCGGATCAATTGCACCACCGCTTGTTGAACCACCGCCATCAGACGCACCAGCATCACGTGCATCCAAATCCACAATCACATTTTGACCAAAACTCTGCTCTTCTTCGGCAACTTCCTGATTTGTCTTTGTATCATCATCGTAAGCTTCACCAGTGCTATCCACATACACCTGAGGAATCACCTCAAAACGATCATCAGCACCAGAAGTACTAATCACCTTATCATCTGCATTACTCAATACAACAATTGCCTCAGGTGCAGGCTCGTCTGCAACCTCAGGTGCACGATCTACAACCGTAGTCTTACCTAACAAACTATCTCGTAAATCATCAGCAGCTTGCTGATCCGTGAGAGCAAGAGCTTGAATCTGCGCCAATGCATCATCACGATCCTCAATCACCTCTGTTCTTACTGTTCCTTCTCTAACCTCCTCAACAGCAATCGGTACAAACAAAGATGTATCCATATCGGTTGCAACCAAAGCCACATCCACCGCATCATCTATCACCTCTTCTACGGCAGCAATTACCTCAGAAGTTGTTGCTGCCCCCACCTGCGAAGTCAGTGCATCGCGCACCATTTGAGCAGCATCAAACATCTCACCTGCCAACTCAGCATCCACCGCAGCAATCACAGCTGCAACATCCCCACCTGCTGCCTCTGCATCCTCACCAGCATCTACTGCACGATCCAATGCAGTCAACTGAGCAGCAGTTAACGTATCCATGCCAAAGAACTGCTCCAATACATGCGCATTATCCGATGTTGTAGATTCAAACTGAGCCAAAATCTCCTCAATCTGAGTCTTCATCTTCACCGCATTGTAATTACCCGAACCAGTACTTGCCTCTAAAAACGATACCGCTCCAAGATCCGTTGCCTGACCATCATCATTGCCATCAATGGATAAACGAATCTCATTGTAGGCATTACCCGTTGTAGTATCGGGTACCACTTCCACTTCTAACTCTTTTACAAAATTGCGCCACTGATTCGAATACTGCTCATCACCACTGACTAACTCATAAATCTCATTTAACGTAAACCCAGCTGCTGCCAATGATGCAGCAGTCACCTGAACAAACACCACATCATTAATCTGATTACTCCTACCCGATAACCCAGCTCCATCCGGTGATAAATCAAAATCCTGAATGGTTGTATTCTGACCTACTACAAAGGAATCATTCTCACGAAGACCACCACTATCATCTCCATATAAATGACCACCATCTAAATCAACAAGAATATCCTCACCAGCATTACCACGAACAATATCACCAGCACCCAATCCACCAGAGATTAAATCCTGACCTGCTCCACCAGCAATATCATCTGTACCATCACCACCATGCAATATGTTACGAGCAGCATCGCCTGCAATCGCATCACCTTGAGAAGTACCAAAGACACCTTCAGCTCCATCAACGTATGCAACAGTCTGACCATCACTGATTGCAGTTGAATCATAGTTCGCATCTACTTGCGATAGATCAAAAGTG
>SGYQ01000025.1 GCA_004214155.1 Burkholderiaceae bacterium | reverse complement strand
TGCCATTTCTATATTGGGTTTAGTCACAAACTTTGCATTTAACTATCTATTTATCTTTGGCAACTTTGGATTTCCAGAGTTAGGGATCACTGGCGTCGCGTGTTCTTCACTTTTAACAAGTGTTGCCATGATGTTATCTGGATTATTATACATTCACTTTTCTGACTTAAAAGAAAAGCAAATCTTCAAAGATTTTTTTGTTTTTGATCCTAAAATTTTTAAAAATCTTTTCAAACTTGGTTGGCCGATATGTTTAACAATTATGGCCGAAAGTGGAATGTTTTCATTTGCCTCTATCTTAATGGGCTGGATTGGCGACGTAGAATTAGCGGCTCACGGTATTTCCATAACGGTATTCGCACTTTTTTTCATGATACCTCTAGGGATCTCACAAGCCGGTACGGTCATTATTGCTAAAACAATTGGAGCCAATGAGTTAAGCAAGTTGGACCAGGCAGCTTCCTCTGTTTATTTGCTTGGCCTGGGGTGGGCAGTACTTAATACGTTCCTAATCGTATTTTTTGGTGATTTTATAATTTCACTATTTTTGAATAGTAATGATCTAAATGTGGAGACAGTTGCGTTTTATGCAGGAATTTTTCTCTTCGTTGGTTGTTTTTTCCATTTAGCTGACAGTGGACAAATACTTTTTGCTGCACTCTTAAGAGGTTTCTCAGACACAAAGAAACCCTTTATTATTTCTTTTTTTTCTTACTGGGCTATAGGTATTCCCGCTGCATATTTTCTTTCTCAAAAAACATCATTAGCCGGCTCAGGAGTTTACTACGGCATTGGACTGGGTTTATTAGTTTGTTCTATCCTTCTTTTTTTAAGATTTTTAAAAATTAAGAATATAAAAAAGTCCTCTCTACAACCAATAGAGCTCGGTGCTTCTGAAGCTTGATTATAAAAATTTATTCTAAGTTCGTGACTTTGAGAGAAAAAAGATTACTGTAATATTAGTTTAATTTAAGGACTAGATATGGCAGAGAACGTTGTTCAATTAAATAAATCTTCTCAGCAAGATATAGACAGAAAAATCGCAGTTATTTTTGTAACCGACGTTGTTGGCTTCAGCAAATCTATGGAAGTGAATGAAGAAGAAACCTTACGTAGCTTTAGAGCTTGCCAGGAAATCCTAGATAAACTTTTTGAAGAGCATGGTGGCAGAATTTTTAATACCGCAGGAGATTCTGTATTAGCTGAATTTCAAAGTGCCGTCTCCGCAGTGGTTTGTGCAAACGAATTTCAAAAACTAATTAAGGAAAGAAATAAATCAGTTTCTGAAGAATCTCAAATGAGCTTCAGAATAGGCTTGAATATGGGTGATGTAATCATTGAAGGAGATAATCTTTACGGTGAAGGTGTAAATGTGGCCGCGAGACTTGAGGCTCTCTCACAAGCCAATGGGATATGCGTATCAAAAAGCATAGTTGACTTTGTAAATAAAAAGACAGAACTGCTATTCAATGATCTTGGGGAACAAAAGGTAAAAAACACTGAAGTTCATGCCTACGATATTGCGGATCCCGATCTACAAGTTAGGGAAAAAAATGACAAAAAACTTGCAGAGGCTGCAGCAGAAAAAATTACAAAAACAAGTAAAGCGCCATCAGTAGCAGTACTTCCTTTCTTGAATTTAAGCAATGATTCCGAACAAGATTTCTTTGTTGATGGGATCACTGAGGATATTATTTCGCATCTATCTAAACTGAAGACATTCCCGATTATATCTATAAATTCAGTAATCCCTTATAAAGATACGAAAGAACCTACACAAAAAATTGCCTCTGACCTAGGTGCTAGTTATTTGGTACAAGGGAGCATAAGAAAAGGTGGTAACAAAGTTAGAATAATGGCAAAACTAACCGATGCTGTTGAAGATACCCAAATCTGGTCACAAACGTGGGATCGATCGTTAGATGATGTCTTTGAAGTTCAGGATGAAGTTTCACAAAAATCCGCGGCGTTAATCAGTCCAGCAATCATCAATAATGAAAGAAAAAAATTATCTGATCGAGAGATGAATGCTCTCAGCAGCTGGGATGAGTATTTGCAAGCTGTGAATTCATATGCACTAATGAATGCGTCTAAGACAACAGAAGAAAAACTGCTTCACCTTCAAAAATCAATAGAACACGGAGAAAAAGCGACGGCGTTAGATCCAAATCATAGTTCCGCATTTAATCTTCTAGCTCAAGGTTATAGTTTTCTAATATTTGAGTCGTCGACACAGGATAAAAGGTCGGAAAATGAAAAAAAATTTAAAGAATATACAGAAAAAGCATTTCAGCTAGATCCCCAAAATCCTGACTCAATAATGAATATGGGCTTCATGGCGTTTTTTGATGAAGATAAGAATAAATTTACAGATTATGTTAATAAAGCTTTAGAGGTTAATCCTCATCATTCTCGTTCTTTAATGGCTAGAGGCATGAATTTATTAGAGGAGGGCAAGGACTTTAATGCAGCAATTGACTCCTTTACTAGAGCCGCTGAAGTTGATCCACTAGGAGAAGATTATGGGGAAACCGTTATATTTTTCTGCCATCTTGGAAATCGTGATTGGGAAAATGCCATTCAGTCTGTAGATCGTGAGATTAGAGAAAATAACCATAGTCGATATTTTGGTTTCAAGGCAATTGTGTTAGCTCATCAAGGGAGAATCTCTGAAAGTAAAGAATGGCTTTTAAAATATCAAAAAGAGCGTCCAGAAATTAAAAGCATTGAAGATTATAAAAATGTAGCTCCAGATTTTAACAACGAAATAAAAAGCATTATGATTGAAGGTATGAAGATAGCAGGCTTACCTGAGTAAGTTATTTTTTTAGCTTTGCTGTACCACTATCGAATTGCAAAACTTTCCAAGCGTTTTTCCAGAAACAGACGAAAAATAAGATACTGTATCGTCTATGTATTGTTGATCTATTTCTAAGTCTAACCAAAAAGTTAAAATAGCATCCCAAGCCGGACCTTTATCGCCCTTGTAGCCTGCTATTTTTGGCAAACTTACTTTCATCCTATTTACATTTCTTTTGGGGTACTGAGATGCTATATCAACTAATTCTTTTCTAAAGTCTGTTAACTCAACATTACTAGATTTATTGATAAAAATTATAAGCTTGTAGTCTGAAACGTCACCTTCAACAGTTATTATATCCTCGGCAATGATTAACCTTACAGCACTGCCATCTATAAAGACTTTTTCATCATCTTGAATATCTTTATATTCCTTAGTGGCAGCTAAAGAACGCATTGCATTTGTGTCATCAAACCATATTTCCGCAATACCATCGATAGTATCTTCAAAAGTCAATTTGTCACTATAGATTGGGTGGGATTGAACATAGGTTCCCACTAGTGGAGATCTAGTAACAATTTCAGCATGCTCATTTTTCCAGTAATTCTGGAACTTTTCATATGTTAGGCCTTGTTTTTTCTTAATAATTGTAATTGCGTTAATCATCTTTGTAATATCCTATAATATCGCCTTCGTTGGTAACCCCTAGCCCATTTATACTTCTGTTCACATAGTTAAAATAACAAATGATCTGATTAGCTTCTAATATCTGCCCATCATCTAAACCCGCAGTTTTTAAATTATCCACATCGTCTCTTTTCATATCGCTCGGTCTTAAAGTGAGTTTTTCTGCGTACTGCATCAAAGCAAGTTCAACTCCCGTGAAACAATCTTGAGGTTTTCTTTTTTTCAATGAAGAATAGATCTTATTACTCTTTTCTTTATCATGAATTAAAAATTCAGCATTTTTCCAATGATTTAGAAGCGAATATTCACATGAGTTTAAAATAGACACATATGAGCTGATAGTTTCTTGTAACCATTCTGGCAATGTATTTGTATCATCGTGTAAACAGCTTTTATAGAGAGCCATATGGCCTTTCATTGTATTAGGTCTCAATGAATGGACCCTGAGAACATTATCAACTGTTCCATGAGGGGTTCTCGCTTCATCCAATGCCTGCTTAAGTTCAGTGTCAGCCATTTCATCAGAAAGCATCTTAATCCAAGACGACATTTTAAAAAGCTCCGTTTATGGAAGGGCGGTGGTACCGCCCTTCAAAAAATTAGACTACAGGCCCCACTTTTCAGCAGTTTTCTTAAAAAAGCCTTTTGCCTTCTTTATTTCTATCCAGTGGTTAACAAAATTAATCCACACTTGGTCATTTTGAGGAAGCAACATAGCCAAGGGAGTTGGTGAACGCGGCGCATCTATACTAATTTCTTTAACATTTGAATACTTTGCCTTTAGAGTAGAGCCTTCCAAGTTAGATGTAACGAACACATCTGCTCTCCCTGCTAATACTTCCTGATATCCTCTAGCGGGAGCCTCAACGCTTTTGATGCTCGCATTTGGAAACCAACCCTTAACTAAGGGCTCCATAGCGGTTCCAAGAGTGGTGGCAACCTTTACTCCATCTTTATTGATTGAGTCCCAACCATTAAACTGCCCTACTTTATCAGATGTAGTAAAAGGTTTGAAGTTAACAGCCATGTAACTTTCGGAAAAACCTGCGGCTTTCATTCTTGAAGGTTTAATAGACGCTGATCCTGTTATGTGATATTTTCCTGCGACTACGCCATTTACTATTGTCTTCCAGTCTGTTGGGACAAATTCGATTTCTACTCCTAGGTCATTTGCTAACTCGGTCATTATGTCAATGTCATAACCTTTGTATTTATTAGTAGCTGGGTCCCTTACAGTGAATGGGTTAAAATCGCCTGTGGTCCCTGCTTTTAGTTTGCCGCTACTTAATATTTGGTTAAGTGCTGACTCCGCACTTACGCCACCAACGACAAGAACCATGCTTATCAGTGTAATAAAAATAATTCTTAAAAATTTCATAAAAATCTCCCTTAGGTATTAAAACCACTATTATTAGTTTATAAAAACAACTATTTTTGACAATATCACTATAAGTACAACCAAGAAATATGCAACTAAGAACAAGGAGTTGCTTTAAGTAATGTCATGCGGTTAAGCTAAACAAAGAAAGATGCAAGATTTACACAAAAGTGGGCATAAATTGGAAAATACATTTGCAGTCGAAATACAAGGGCTCACAAAATCATTTAAAGACTTTAGGGCTCTGGATACAATAGATCTAAATATCAAGCATGGTGAAAAAGTAGTTATTTGTGGTCCTTCAGGTTCTGGAAAATCTACACTTATAAGATGCATCAATGGGCTTGAAGAATTTGATACCGGGAGGATATTAATATCAGGCAAACCTCAAAATCCCGCAAAAGAAAGTTATGTTTCTGATTTTCATATAGGAATGGTTTTTCAACAATTCAATCTGTTCCCTCACCTCTCTGTTATTGAAAACTTAAAATTAGGACCGATGAAGTCACTAGGATTATCAGAAAAGGATGCAGAAACTAGGGCCAGAAAACTTTTGGAAAGAGTGAAAATACCAGAGCAGGCATTAAAAAAGCCAAATCAACTTTCGGGAGGCCAGCAACAGAGAGTTGCGATTGCCCGTGCGCTTTGTATGGAGCCAAAGCTTATGCTATTCGACGAACCGACATCTGCTCTGGATCCAGAGATGATTTCTGAGGTGCTAGAAGTGATAGTCGATTTAGCACGAGAAGGTATGACAATGGTTGTTGTTACGCATGAAATGGGCTTTGCTAAAAAAGTTGCTGATCGAATAATATTCATGGACGAGGGATCTATTGTTGAGCAAAACAGCCCTGCCATGTTTTTTAAGAACCCCCAAACGGCAAGATGCAAAAAGTTTCTTAATCAAATCCTACACCACTGATTTAAAAAATGTTTCGTATATTAATATTAATTTTAACTATTTTTTCTTTGAGTAGCTGCTCATCGCCCGAAGGCACTTGGGGGTGGTATGTAATCGACCCTACTACTAAAGCTGGGTGGACAAACATAAAATTTTTGATTGGAGGCTTTTACTCAACGATACTTTTGTCAATAATTGCTGCCTTTTTATCAATTTTTATAGGCCTTATTGTAGCGTTGCCAGCGATGTCTGACAATAAACTGCTTAAATTATTTAATAGAATCTATGTAGAATTTATTAGGTCTATTCCTTTGTTGCCAATGTTGTTCTGGGTATTTTATGGTCTTCCCGTCATTTTGAAGTCAATGGGTATAAATGCCAATATTGATGCTTTCTGGGGCGCAATTATCACATTAGCAATTTCAGATAGTGCATTCACCGCAGAAATTTACAGGGCTGGTATACAATCGATTTCTAAAGGACAGACCGAAGCCGCAAAGACTATTGGCCTTAACTATTACCAAACAATGAGATATGTGATCATGCCTCAAGCATTAAGAAGGATCCTTCCTCCGTTGGCAAACCAATTTATTTATATTGTAAAAATGTCTGCATTTGCGTCCGTTATCGGGATGCAAGAGCTAACAAGAAGAGCGAATGAGATCGTTGTAACGGAATACCGTCCTCTAGAAATCTACACACTTCTGATTTTTGAATATCTGATTTTAGTACTTCTGATTAGTTTTGGAGTGAGGTATCTGGAGAAAAAACTAGGATCTAATGAAAGTGCGAACAACTAAAACTATCTTAAAAGCAATGAACTATTGTAAAAAACCTCAGAAAATTTAGACTTTAAATTTAGTTAGCAGAGAAAGATAAAATATGGACTGGAAAAAATTAACTACAGATACCAAACACTTGTTTTCAAAATTCCAAAAGGAAACCCCAGCTACGTTTGAAGGTTTTGGAGTTATGGGTAAAGAAGCAAAGAAGGATGGACATTTGAGTGAGAAAACTAAGGAGTTCATTGCGCTTGGTATATCAGTTGCTGTGAGATGTGAGAGTTGTATTGGACTACATGTCGAACATTTAGTTCGTTTAGGAGCAACAAGAGAAGAATTGGTTGAAGCACTAAGCATGAGTTCATACATGGGCGGCGGTCCTTCAATAACATATAGCGCAAAGGCATTAGAGGCCTTTGACCAGCTATCAAATTAGGGTTTATGATGAATACCTTATCAGTAAAAGAGCTAGATTTAGACAAAGTTCCGATTATTGATATTGGCTCTCTTAGAGATAATTCGGACCCCGATTTTGTGGCAAGAGAACTTTATAAAGCAAGCACAGGATTAGGTTTTATTTACATAAAGAACCACGGTATCTCACAAAAAAAAATTGATGCGCTAAGAAATGACGGACTCAAATTCTTTAGATCCAGTAAGAAAAATAAAGAATTAGTGACTATTTCAGAAAGACATAGAGGTTGGCTTGGCTTTGGTGGCGCAAAAATGAAAGATGATGCAAAACCTGACCTGAAAGAAAGCTTTATTTGGGGCTATGAATACCAAGCTGGAGAAGTTGACGACCACCCTGTTAGGGGTCCTAATAAATGGCCAAGCTTTGTCCCAAGCTTCAAGGAAAATGCTCTTAATTATTTTGATTCAGTAGATAACTTGGCTAAAACTCTTTTAGAGGGCTTTGCTTTGGGGCTAGAGCTAGAAAGAGATTTTTTCATACGAAATACCACTCAACCTCTAAGTCGTGCATCTCTCGTTTACTACCCCGATCAACCAAAAAAGATGGGGGATGATCAATTTGGAGTAAGCGCTCACACAGATTTTGGTGTTTTAACCGTTCTTTGCCAAGACTCTGTTGGAGGACTTCAAATACAGGATTCGTCGGGTGAATGGTTTCATGCACCGCCCATAGAAGGTACGTTGGTTGTAAATGTAGCAGACCTTCTTAGTAGATGGACAAATGGTTTGTATAAATCTACCCCCCACAGAGTTGTTAATCAATCCGGGAAGGAACGCTTGTCATTAGTTTTAGCTTTCGACCCAAACCCAGAAACAATAATTAATCCATCAGATATATTTGGTGAAAACCAAGAGAGCCTCAGTGATCCAATAACATGTGGAGACTATTTAATTTGGAGGTTTGGAAAAGCATTTTCGTATAGAAAATAGAACCTATGAATAATAAAAAACTTTTAAAAGCAGCTCGCAATCTTCTCTTAGATTGTGCGGGTTTGAGACGATCAGACTCTTTATTAATCGTCAGAGAAAATGAAAAATTAGGTTGGTATAAGAATGATATTTCTGATTTCATTTTAAGGTCTGCCAACGACATCGGTATTGATGCTTTTTTACATGAAGTTGGTCCACCCGAGATTTCACAAGACGAAAACTTTTATAAAAAAATGAACCAATATAGCTGCGTAATCTTTTTTGCTAGACTAGGTGACCAAAATCGTTTTGAAAACAATGGTTTTTCTACAAAGCGAGTTATGAGCTATGTAAGAGACTGCGAAAGCTTAGCGTCTACTTTTGGCACATTGGACTATAACTTAAACATCCTTATAAAGGATGCAATTGATCGGTTAATAGAAACTTCCAATAAAATAGAAATTAATTGCCCTCTAGGGACAAATTTGATTGGAAAAATTAGTAAAGATAATTGTGAAACTAAAGAAGTATCGGTGCTAAGATTTCCAGTACTTGTTTCTAAGCCTATAGGCGCAAAACCGTTTGCAGGCAAAGTTGTTTTGAATAACTATCTGACATCCACAGGATCCAGAGTTTACACACCAAACTTTCTACGAATTGATAATGAAGTAACTATTACCATTGACAATGGCAGCATCACTGATGTTCAGGGGATACCTGAGGACGTAAAGAACTTTCGTAAACACTATGACTATGTTTCTAAGGAATTTGGAATAGATATGAATTCTGTGCATTCATGGCACCCCGGAATCCATCCAGGAACAAGCGATAATAAATTTTATAAATATGATCCCGACAAATGGTCGAATACAGTATTTGGAAAACCAAAATATCTTCATTTCCATACCTGCGGAAATTATGCACCTGGCGAAATATGCTGGATGATTCCTAATCATACCGTCTTGATTGATGACAAACCATTATGGAAATATGGAAAATTAATGCTCAATGACTTTGAGCAAACAAAAGGTCTCTTGGAAAAAAATGAGCTATTAAAAAAAGTTTTTAGCGGTAATTAACCTAAAACGGACATACTGCTTTCTTCATTAATTATACGGTTCCGAGAATAGAAGCCTAAATCAATTTCTCTATCAATATAATGTAATTGAAGCTTAATAGGATCCCTGTCATGATCGTGGCCATTTTCGCACCTCGCTATCAATTCAGCCATAATCTTTCCAGCCATTGGGGCGTTCTTATATTGATTCCCACTCGAGCCAACTGCCATATAAAATCCTGGCAAAGAGGATTTATCGTAAATAGGTATCCAATCATCAGATACGTCATATAAAGCCACAACACCCTTTGAGTTTGATGGTATTGGCAAATCTGGATACCTTTGTGCCTGTCTTAAAACTTGAGTTCTCCATTGTTCAGAAAAGCTTTCGTCCCAAATATCAGGGTCTACGAACAACCTTTCATCACACTCCGGGTCTTCACTACCGATAAGCACATTGTTTCCAATTTCTGGCCGGCTGTAACAACCTATATCACTGTCGGAAATGACAAAACCTTCTCTCTCATAATTAAAGCCAGATGGTGAAGGAACATGACAAACCTCAACTTTTAAAGCTTTTGTTTTAATATTCATATCATTTTCTACATCTGCCATTTGATTGACCTTCATTGAATGTGGGCCAGCAACATTCACAACAATATTTGACGTTATCTTCTCTCCATTGTCTAGCATAACGCCGGAAACCCTTCCTTTATCCCTAAGAATTTCTTTAACGTTTGACTTAAATAGAAATTTTGCTCCTTTCTTTGAAGCTGCCATTTGAAGGTTTTGGGCAGAAAGCTGCGGATCATTTATATAACCTGCTGTGGGAAAGAAAACAGATCCCCTTAAATCATCACCTGTTTTCGATCCGAATCTTTTATCACTTGTTGGCTTAACAGGACCATATTTATTAGTATCAACAATTCTCAATTTTTCTTTGATTGTTTTTGGATCCCAAAGTTCATGCGGAATATTAAGTTCCTCAGCTCTTTTAATTACTTTATCTAGATAGTTATTTTGCTCAGTCTGATAAATCATACAACCACACTCAATAAATTTGGCAAGATCATCTTGTTCTGATGCCTCCAAATAGGACATCCACTCTTTCCAAAAGTGATAACTCTCATAGGCAAGAGCACAGCCATCAAACGTTGAGTAATGTACTCTAATAATTGCACAGGAAGCCGAAGTCGACCCATAACCTGATACGTGATTTCTATCGATGTTAAGAGTCTTCATACCTTGTTTAGATAATTCAAAGGCAACGGCGTTGCCGATAACACCAGCCCCAATAATGATAGCATCGAAATTCTGTTCGTTACTCATCTGCTTCCTTTCATAATTATAAAAAAAGTATACCCAAAAAACTAAATAACAGCTGCTAATTCTGAAGCTTGCTTTATTGCGACCTTCGCGTCTAATTCTCTAGCCTCATAAGCACCTCCCACCAGATGCATACGAAATTCAGCATTATTTGCCGAATTGAAGAATGAACGGTCTGGTTCCTGTCCGGCACAAACAATAATGTTATCACATTCTATAAACTGATCTTGATCATTTATAGAGATGAAAATACCATTTTTTACAATCTTTTTATAGGTAACTCCCTTAAGCATCTTTATCTCTTTTTTCCTCAAACTCAACCTGTGAGTCCATCCTGTCGTTTTACCCAAACCTATGCCTAATGGCGTTACTTTTCTTTGTAATAAATAGATTTCACGCTCGGATTTGCTTGCTTTAGAAGTAATACCCGTCACACCTCCTCTCGGATGATTGGTAAAGTCTATACCCCATTGCTCAGCAAAGTCATCTATGTTGGTAGAGGGATTCTTTTTACCATGTGACAATAATTCAGCCATATCAAAACCTATACCTCCAGCTCCAATTAAAACGACTTTTTTTCCAATCTTATCTATGTTTTTTATCGCATCTATATATGAAATTACTATCTTTTCATCAGAACCAGGAATATCAAGAGGTCTTGCATTTACACCCGTAGAAACGACAACATCATCATACTTTTTACTCATTAAATCAGAGGGTTCCACCCTTTTATTCAAGTTTAAAACTACACCATTTTTCTTTAAAATGGTAGAAAAATAGCGGATTGTTTCGTGAAACTCCTCTTTACCGGGTATTTGTTTTGCTAGATTAAACTGGCCTCCTATTTGATCGCTTGCCTCAAATAATTCAACATTATGTCCTCTAAAAGCTGCAATTTCAGAAAAAGCAAGTCCAGCTGGCCCAGCACCAATAACAGCGATGGTTTTTTTATTAGTAGTTGGCAAATAGTTGAGGTTGGTTTCATTGCACGCTCTTGGGTTCACTAAACAGGATATTTCTTTTTTATCAAAGGCATGATCTAAACAAGCTTGGTTACAAGCAATACACGTATTTATTTCATCTTCCCTACCTTCTTTGATTTTTTCAAAAATTTTGCCATCAGCCAAAAATGGTCTTGCCATCGAAACTAAGTCTGCATCACCATTCGCTAAAACGGACTCGGCAACATCTGGCATATTTATTCTGTTTGACGTAATTACCGGAACGTTAATAACTTTTTTTAAGCGCTTCGTTACTGATGTAAAAGCCGCTCTAGGAACCATTGTCGCTATAGTTGGAACTGGACTTTCATGCCATGAAAAATGGGTAGAAACTATAGATACACCTGCATTTTCTAATGCCTGCCCTAGGGTGCAAATCTCGTCCCAAGACATCCCTCCATCAAGCATATCCATTGCAGGTATTCTAAATATAATAAGAAAATCCTCACCAACAGATTCACGAATACCCTTTACAATTTCTGTTGCAATTCGAATTTTATTGGAGAAATTACCCCCATATTCGTCTGTTCTCAAGTTTGTTTTATTAACAAAAAAGGTAGAAATAAAATATCCAGCTGAACCAATAATTTCCACCCCATCATAATTAGCTTTTTTACATAGCTCAGCACATTTGATAAAATCATTAACTTGTTTTCTTAGTACATCTAGCGACATTTCATTTGGAACAAGACGACCAATTCTAGACCGAACTGGACTGGCGGCAACTAATTCTTTACTTATTGCCAATGGACCTGAATGTAAAATCTGCATACAGATTTTTGTATCGGCATTCGCATTATGTACTGCATCTGTAACAATCTTATGCCTTGGAACTTGGCTTTCTTTATTAAAAATAGCTCCATCTAGAGCGCCTTCTTCATTGGGGGAAATACCTCCCGTTATTATAAGACCAACGCCCGTGGAGGCCCTCTCAGCAAAATATGTTCCCATTCTAGAGAAGTCCTCTTGTCCCCCTTCTTCTAAGCCTGTGTGCATAGACCCCATTATAATCCTATTTTTT
>SGYQ01000024.1 GCA_004214155.1 Burkholderiaceae bacterium | reverse complement strand
GAAATGTCCAGCATCAATGGCTTGATACTCTATCTTATTGCCCGCAGCAGTGAGCGCTTTATATAATGCTAAGGAATTCCTTTCTGATACTAACCTGTCTCTTTTCCCGTGTATAAGCATCCCTGGAGGAGCTTTCACATTGGCAAAAGAAATTGGTCTCGCCTTATCGATATCATTGGTAACGGACTCAAAAATAGGACGAATATACCTTATGGCTAGTGGATTAAAATTATAAGGTCCGCTTAACCCGACCCACCCTCGAAGCACACTCCTATCAATTCCAACTTCATTTAAATAATTTGGATCCAAAGCAAGTAGAGAGACAATATGAGCCCCAGCTGAATGGCCTACGAGAATAAGTCTTCTATTATCGTTGGTCAGATCCATGTTTTTGTGAATCCACTTTACTGCATTAGCGACATCCTCTACAAATGAGGGGAACTTTACCTCAGGATAAACCCGATAATCCGGAATTATTGTGGTAAATCCTTCATTTGAAAAAAGCTTACCTACAAACCTGTAATACTCTTTTTTTCCCGAAAAAAGTCGGCCGCTTCTCCAAGACCCTCCATACACGAACATAATGATATCTTCGTTTATATTGCTATGGTTACTTGGAAAATAAATATCCATTCTCATTGACGGATTGTCTCCGTATGATTGTTCCTTTTCTAAGGTATATCCTTTCCTGTCGACTAAAAGGTCAATCGCTCTAAAAGGAGAACAAGATGATAAGAGGCAACTCATAATGACTAAAACATTGATTCGAACACAAAATTTCCTTAAATTACACCAAAGCCCTTCGGCAATTTGCTCCCTTTTTTCTTCCATAATTTAACAGACTCCTCAGTCAACTATGAAAAGCTAATCAGAACTTTTTTACCGGTTGATCTGCTAAATAGATTTAGTAAGAAAGCCATATTTTACTGAGAATCTCTCTATATAATTTTTACAGGGCCCTGCATTGCTCCGTAATGCCCAGGAAAACTACAAAAAAACATATATTCAGAATCCCTTGAAAGATTTCTAGCATCGATTGTTACTGAGGTATCTGACCCTCCTCCGACAATTGCAGTCTTAGCGATAATTTCTGACATATCAGGCAAGTATCCAGACTCTTCTCCCAACTTCATGTCAATTTTTGATTTAACCTTGTCAAAATTCTTCGTTTCTACTATCACAACATTATGACCGAAAGTTTTGGCAGCCATTTCCCCTTCATGTTTAAAGTAAATAGTAAATTTAGCACACGTAGAGTCAATTGTTAGGGTTCTTTTATTAAACTTTAAGAGATCACCTGATGACATTTCCAAAGAGCATGCCGCATAGAGACTAGAAGAAAAAGCCAACAGGGACAATATCATGAAATTTTTGAACATAGAACCTCCTAAAGTTTTCAACAATCATGAGACTCTGTAGACTATAAAAAGTTTTTTTATTAATAAATCTACTCAATGTTCAGTCGGAAAAATCGCAGGGATGATGTGGTTTTCTCGTTTGTCTGTTGTTTCATAGGCATTCCTATCAAAAATTCACCGGGCATTTCCTGCTAAAGCAAAATAAATCCCTGTAAAATAGAGGCTTATGTGCAGGTAGTCATAAAGTAGCACTGTGATAAGATTGGGAGGATAACTAATCCAAATCACCCCAGTAGCGATGCATGCCATGGTGATACCCGAGAAACGGGTAATTATATCTCCTAAACCAATAAAATATTTAAGACCTAGTACCCCACCAACAATAATACCAACACCCGCACCAATTTCACCGAGAGTAACAAACCACCAAACTATCGAAGGCAGTCCGTACGGATTTTCATTGGTTATTGGCAGTTTAGAAAACCCTTGTTGTAGAAACAAGATACTAACAGGAACTCGAAGTAAAAATTGTGCAATGGGTGCGGAAACTTTCGGCATTCTCAGCATAATATTTATTTATTCCATATACATGTTTTTTTTTGATGATATCTTTTTTTTTTCACCTTTAAAATCCATACTCGGTAAGGATATGAAAACTTTTTTACTGTTACTCACATCTATGACTTTCATTTTTTCTGATAAACACAGTCCTGAGATATCTTTTTATGTTTACCTTCTTTCCAAAAATAGAACTATTGATACAAGTATGAAAAAGTACTCAAGAAATTCCTTACCGATTAATCTGACGAACAATCGAATCAACTTCTCGTATCTTTGAAATCAATTCTTTGACTCGCTGTATTAAGTTCATTCTTTTTCCGACCCTGTGTAAATCGTTTTTCATATTATCTTAAATTTCAACTCGTTCTAGAGTAAAAGAAACTTTATATCGCCAGTTATATTTCTAAATGATCGAGTCTGAAAGAAAAAGGTTCACTAAATTTCTACTTAGTATCTTATGAGGATAATTAGCTTTTTTGGTTAATTAATTCTTTTCCAGTACCTAATAACCTCGTCTTTGTCCTCTCCCCATTCTTTATCTGTATAAACAAGAGATTTCCTGTCAAGTTCCCAAGATTGAAGCCCAGAAACAGAGGTCAAAACCAATTTCTGGTCTTTAAGCAAAACTTTATATTTTCTCATGCCTTGCCAAGGCGAGTCTTTTTTTACGGCTTTGTTATTGTTTTTTATCAGTAGCAATTTCCAATCATGCCAACCGATTTGAAAAGAGTTGTTATTAATTTCGTACTTACCCCAACCAATAACTTCTACAGACTCATTTTTGATTATGTTTTTATTCAAGGTTATTAAAGCATTATTATCGTTCAGGATTAAAACTCCTGCTACTTCTGGGTAATCAAATCTTATTTTATTCTCTGTCCAATAGACGAGCTCATATCGCCCCTCTAGCAAACTATTGATTTCGTCAGTGTTATTTGCTGCCACTACAACATTACTGAAACATGTAATTCCAGTTAAAAAGACAAAAACAAGGTTAGTCATCAGTAATCGTTCCATACCCTCATTTTATGTAAAAAGCAGGTATTATCACAACCGTAAATACGACCAATCACCCCTCCCACCTATGCTTTGGACTAGATTTTGGGATATTTTAGTACAGAGATACGGTACAAAAATAAATTTGGGGAATTTGCAAGCCACTGATTTTAAACTAGAAGATTAGCGATTTTTGACCTGGCGGAGAGAGCGGGGTTCGAACTGAGTACTTAACTTATTGATTCTATTTAAGATTCTGAATCACGTTTTTGTCGTTACTCACACTGTTACTCACACCTATACCAGCACCAAAGTTTTTAACAAAAATTGAAATTATGCGGTTACTTTAAAAAGTTCGTACCTTGACTTACCTCTTTCACCGCCATCTGTTGTCCCAGACCACACAAAATCCACCCCCCCTTTTTTAAAAAAATTCCCGCAGAATGAAAATAGCCTGGTTTTGCTCACCGAAGGTCATTCTGTTATTTTAATACATCTTTATCAGTTGCGAGCTGATATGTGCTTGTTCGTAAGTTTCCCCATAATTTATTATCCGAAATAAACTTCTGCAGTTTTCTAAACTCTGGATCCGAGTTAACTATATCTGTATTTTTCATCAATAAGTCCAATGAAGGTGGTTGTGTAGAAAATATAATTCTTTTTGGAAAATCGATTTCGATCATTATATCTATGTTTCTCCCAATAATTCTCTCAACAATTCTTTCTGTCTCCTTTACAGCCTTTACTATCTTTTCACTATCAGATGAAGTTATATCAGCAACGGTTACCCTTACATACTCTGCCGAGTCAGCTTGAAAGTTAAAAATCAATAAAAAAAGTACAAAAAAAATATATTTAGGTAAAGTCATTCCAGTCCCCTGTCAAAATTTCAAGCAAATAAGTACTCAGATTAAACTATATTTATATATTCACTTTTTTACCTATCAGGCACGTACGAATAACTGAAGGCTGATATGTGTACAAACCCAACATGTGCTAAATGAATTAAACAGCGCAGGAACCGAACTAATCACTTGGAATAGAATCCACTCGCACAAACAAAATTTCCCGCTTTTGTATACAGCGTTATTTTTTTAAACGCATCGCTTGATAATGCAGTTCCAGTAGGTCGACCAATTGCGTAAGTGACTTTTGAAATCTTCCCACCCTTAGCATTTTTCAGCATAACACTCGCAACCTTCACACCATCAGTTGATTTGAATTCCGTCATATCTTGCCCAGTAGAATACGGATGGGCTACCATAATCCCAGTTGAATCGATACAGAATGGATAAAGATCTTTTATCATCAAACCACCCATACCTGCTGTAACCATAGCAAATGCGACAGTCTCGTTTGCTTTAACTAGATTAACAGTTCTCGTAAGAATTTGTTGGGCCTCTTCTGCGGTTCCAAACTCACTTGCACCGCCACCAGCACCAGCACCAGCATTTTTCACTATCGAGACAGATAACAAAAAGACACTCAATAAACATAAAATAAGTCGCATTTCCAAGCCTTTCAAATCATTATTTTTAATAATTACACCATTTTGATCAAAAAATGCCTACTCATAGTAGCCACTTGCGCACACATATTTTCCGGCCTTTGTGTACAAGGTTGTTTTCCTTGCTTTCTCTTTTTTAAGTTTCCCATCCTTGTATATAGGCAAAATATAATTAATAGTTGACATTTTTCCTTCCCTAGCTTTCTGTAACATTTCTTTACCCAATTCTTTGCCGTCCTCACTAATAAAACTTTTGATTGAGGCTCCCAGATTATAAGGATGAGCCATCAAAATCCCATCGTAATTGAAACAAAAGGGATATAAATCTTTTGTTTGAAATCCACCGTTAGGAATAGTTATCATTGTAAGCCCAACAACTTCGTTGACTTTTAAAATATTGACTGCTCTCTCAAGCAAGACTTCGGCCTCTTGTTTAGTTCCCCTGATTGAATGGTCGTTGGCATATACCGTCTTTGAGAACAACAGAAAAATGAGCAAAGAAATAATAATTTGATTGGGTTTCATAACGTCTCCGTAAGTATAAGTCTAAGGTTATAACACTACAAAACATTTACGGTTAAATTTTTGTTAAATTATGTAAATTTTCTTATTCCCTATCCAATTAATTAAGTTAGGTTGCTCTAAGATATTTTGGTACAAAGATATGGTACACAAATAAAATTGGGAAATTTGTAAGCTATTGATTCTAAATTGAAAAAACAGCGGTTTTTGACTTGGCAGAGAGAGCGGGGTTCGAACTGAGCTCTTAAATCATTGATTCTATTTAATATTCTGAATCACTTTTTTCCCGTTACTCACACTGTTACTCACACTGTTACTCACAATTAAAAAACTTCTCTGATAACCTAAAATTAGTTGGATATGATCGAATCCGTATAAGCCAGACGTCATTTAATATTACTGGTACTCCATATTATGGTTACAAAAAGGTTCCATGGTAACGTTTTTGTATCTGATTGTTTTTTTAGCCTTACTTAATTAGCGTAAGATAAAGTAATCTTTGGAGATACTATGAATAAATTGACAATTAATTTTTTCTCATTCGCGATCTTACTTTTCGCTTCCTCACTCAACTTCGTCTCTGCGGCTCAAACATGCTCGGGAAATTGGTCTAACGTTAATAAAAGCCAGGACGTTCTTGATTTAGGAGAGGGTGTTACCCTAACAACAAATGTTCACAGGGGAACATTAAGCAGCGCCAATAGCAAGCAACAAGGTACCGGCGGATGCTCGGATATCGTTTTGACATTTCCTGATGGTGCTGTAAAAATGTTTTACGCGTGCGCAAGAAAAGGTGAAAATGGAGTGTTCGTGGATTACGGTGAGTTAAAGCCCGGAGAAGGAGCTCCTAAAGGTGTTTGGAACATTGAGAAAGGTTTCGGAACAGGGGATTATAAAAATCTTACCGCTAAAGGTACATGGGAAATGTTGTTATCCGATGGAAAAAGTACTGTTGGATCGTTCAAAGGTAAGTGCACCTATTAAGTTAAGTAATCCTTTATGTTCCATGCATCAGTTTTATGCTCCCTACCGTCAGGGACCTTCTTTCCTGGCGGAGAGAGCGGGATTCGAACTCAGCACCTAAATGATTGATTCTAAGTAAGATTATGAATCACTTTTTGGCCGTTACTCACACTGTTACTCACACTTAAAGCGGCATCCAAATCCCATCTTCTATCTGAGGTGCAACAAGTAAAACATTTTCTGGGGACTCTGCAAATCCAATCAGTGCAGCTGCCCAGTCCATAGCTCCCGTATCAAATTGCTCCCGATACCACCCTACTTCTGCAACAGGATCTGCACTTCTTCCCAGTACATTTTGATACAAAAGATTTACATATTCTTCGTCCGTGGGATTTTCTCCATACTTTGACTTGAATTCAGGAGAGGCCAAAAAGTTATTTGCTATATTCCACAACACTAACCCATTACTTTCCATATCATTCATATGGTAAGCAACTCCTGGCATATCAGGAACTCTAGCAAAAGCTGCCTGATACAACCTATA
Organism: Burkholderiaceae bacterium; assembly: GCA_004214155.1. Classification (GTDB taxonomy): domain Bacteria; phylum Pseudomonadota; class Gammaproteobacteria; order Burkholderiales; family Burkholderiaceae_A; genus UBA7377. Next base: position 6,772 of record SGYQ01000024.1, on the reverse strand, counting down.
TGCCTGACCGGCAGTTTCTCCTGGATCAATATCCAACGCAAGTGTGCCGTCATTAAACTCAAGACGTTTAAAACCAATAATGGTGTCCGTACCAATATTAGAACCGCTTATTTGCCATCCTTTGGGGCCATTTACTATAATATTTGAACCCGAGTTTTCCAACTGAACAACGTAAAAGTTTGAATGGTTTCCGTCAACGAATAAAGTTTTTTTTTGTCCTGACATAAATAAGCCATTGCCTTCGTTAAAATCCAAAATTCTCGTAGACTTTGACTCACCCCAAATAGTTTGTAAGGCCATTATGTCAATGTCCTCATACCACTTCTTTTCTCCAGACAAGTGCTCGTTATAACCCATCCTCGTAGACTCATGCGCATCCTCGTAAGATTGAACTGCGGAGTCACCATCTTCGTTGTCCCATGGATGCTCTAATCCTAAAAGATGGCCCAATTCATGTAAAAATATCTCTGTCTGTATTGCTTTTGAATAACTGTTATGAGAAACACTATCAGCATCAGGTTCCATGTGAAATGGTGAACTTAAACCAGATTGGTGACTGATCATCAAAGTATCCGGTAAAGACTTTCCACCACTTACCGAGTCTTTTTGAGGATCCGGATGAATTACAATTTCATAATTAGCCTCCCTGGGATCATCAACCTTTAAAAACATTAAATCTATATATTTACTTATTTTATAAATACTTTGATGAATATAATCATATTGCCATTGAGCTGGGGTTCTTGAATATGGGATTGGGTCATTACCATTGCTGTTGTTATAAATCGGGTCGCCGCCATCCGATATATAGATTTTCATCACCCCTTCCTCGCCAGCGTAGGCTATCCTTTTCGCAATCTCATTGTTACTCATAATCAACTGTTCGATAGAAACACTAGCAACCATTTTTTTTCCAAAAACAGATTAAATATTTTGCCAACTATTCAAACCTTTCAATAAGATCAATTTTGTCCTAAGTTCTATGCTAGAGGGTCATTCGCAAATAATCGCTCCTGCCGTATTATTTTGTTTTAGGAACGAGGGAGTTAGAGAAGACAATCTATCACAAGTTCACGATTCCCATCTTAAAGACAATTCGAAATGATATCGCACTTACCTGGGAACCCTAACTCACGGAATTCCGTCAGATAATATTATGAAAACTATCTCGAAAACGGAATTTTATTTAATATTCTGAATCACTTTTCTAGCGTTACTCACACTGTTACTCACAGTTCATACTGAAATTGGTAATACTAGGACCAAGTCACTGGTACAAAGAAGGACTCAAAACGACAAGTATCGCCCGTGCATTTTCTTCCATAGCGGAATGATTAGCTCTTAACAGGCGACAAATGTTTACTTGTGTGCTGAACACACTCCTCTACGATCCGAATACTATCATAAAAATCCGTCTGGCCTCTTGACTCAACGAAAAGACGGCTCTTCTCTGTTTTAACATTATTGTAAAACCTATCTGCCAAATGAGGTGAAAGAGCTTTTTGAGAGTGGATCATTAAAAAAGGTCTTGTGACTTTTTCTGCGTAAATTTGCACATCAAACTTCGTGAAAAACTCCCTCGACATTACAGCAAAAGAATTTTCATAATTTTGAACTGCCGCCCTCTTAGTATAATAATCTACTGTATCTTTTGTTTGCATAGCAGCCTCTTCATTCAAGGAAGCTGCGGGAATATATAACACTTTGCCTGTTGACTCGTAATGCTCCCTAGCTTTTTTACCTGAAGAAACCTTACTATTAAAGTCGTGTAAATTATTTGCCTTCATTTCTTGAGTGTCCCTGTAATAGCCGGCTATAGCTGCCAATCGGTAAATTCCTGATATTTCAGAAGCTGCAGCCACCACATAACCAGCCCCAAGACAAACGCCAACGAGAGAAATAAACCTTTCATCAACCTGTGGTCTTTTTTTTAAAAAATCTAATGCATTTTTGATATCTAAAAGTTTGTCAGGAAACTTTTCATATTGTCTAGGTGTCCCCTCGCTTTCACCAAAATAACGATGGTCAATGGTTAAGGTAATGAACCCTAGCTCCGCAAGACTCTTTGCATAAACCCCTGTAACTTGTTCTTTAACACTGGTCATAGGGCCGCCGATGAATACTGCAGGATATTTTTTAACCTTCCCATCTTCTGGGATAAATAAATTACCAATTACTTTGGAACCTTTGACAATAAATTCGATTCTCTCTTTTCTAACTGTAAACATGTTAAGTTTTCTCTAAAATTAAACCGCAAGACAAGTATCTGCTGTCATAATTAGTTATATCAATAATTACGTATACGCAAATTTTATAATAAAAAAAGCTTCTAGAATTATTTATCGTTGGTAAAAGGTGGTAGGAGAACTAAATTATCAGCAAAGAAGAGGATAAAGAAGATAAAAAAGAAACAATGTTTGATAAGTTTTATAAGAATAGATGGTATTGGATTGGTTTAATGTTAATTGTTACTGTTGCATTGGAATTACAATTTGGATCGATGAATTAACTTAAACTAATAAAATTTTAACATGAACTCTCTTTTGTATTTAGTTATTCAAATTATAAACTTATTTAAATTTACTCTTATAATTTATGTAATTTTCACATGGTAATTTTAATGTAATTAAGACTGGTAATCGGTTTGTTTATAGCATCAATTCTAATGTGTTTTTCTTGAATAACTAGAGTATCCAATTATCTAACTTTCTGTTTGATAAATGGAAATCCTCTCCCTGGTGTTCCGTGTAGGTAACGTACATACCCTCAACGGGTATCAAAGTAATTTGTGATAATGTCTCCATAAGTTGAATTCTTAATTTATCCCTTTGTTGACTAGTCCGCCCTGCTCGTAAGTCAATATTTATTAAAACTATCCCAGCGGAGGAGTCCGTAACTTGCCCTAAATACAAGTTATGTTCGGAAAATTCTCGTATCGATATCGCTATGTGATCCTTGCCAGTTTTCATGACTGTGGAAAAAGTGTCGGCAACATGTTTACAAATCATCTTTTTGTCATCTTGCTTCAAATCTTTGTTGATATCAATTTGAATGTGAGGCATGAGTTTTTACTCCGAGTTTGTTTCTCAAAATCATCTTTTGTCTTTTAGGTCATTTATAATTTCTGCAATGGTCGGTGGACACCACTCATCATTTTCTCTGATGTTTCTGGTGAGTTCATAAGGGCCATCTCTGTGTACCACCCGGTAATTCTGATTGATAAACTACTATGTAATACAAAAAGAAAATTATTCCGAAGGTTATGACGAACCAATAAAGAAACCAATTCCAGTCTAGATACATCCATATAAAACCCGGCAAAAACATTACTGCCCATGTACCACCCATCATGAAAAACTTTTCTACATTAAATCTTTCTGCCAGAAAAAAAGGGATATATAACAGCACAAGGCAGTATAAGATTCCAATAAAAACATAGGCCTTATTATCCATATTTTCATTCTAATAAAAAATGGCTACCAGGTGGTAGCCTTGAAATGATTTTCAGTCAATTGGAAGAAATGACACTCTTCCACCATCTGATTTCTCAAACATCATCTCAGGAATAACAATATCTTTACCGTCTGATGTTATACATATGTCAGCAGGATTGACAAAACCTGATTTCAAAATTTTTGGCTCATATCGAGTTCCTTTTATAGTTCCACTCCAAATTTTTCCTCCTCTCCAATCTGATATATAGAGTTTATTACCGTAATATGCCAAACCATCCCCACCTCCAAAGCCATCAGCGACTTTCTCTATTTTCCTGGACTTTAAGTTAACACGTGAAAGAATTCCTGTAGTAAAGTCTGCGACTAAAAGGTAATTTTGATCAACGGCTAACAAACCATTTGGCGCTACAACTTCAGGATTGTTTCTATTTTCAACAAGTATGGTGACTTCTTTATTAATTGAAACCTGAAATACCGCGCCTCCTTTCCTCATACCATCTACTTTGTTTCCACTATCCGAAATATATATAACATTATTCTGACCTATGGCAATATCATTAAGAAAAGCAGTTTTCTTCGGAAAATTTTTAGGGCCTAACCAACTTGAAACTTTCCCACTTAAAGTCACTTTTTTTATTTCATCTACATCTGTAACGTAAATTATGTTGTCTACTGCAATCAAGCCTTTGGGATCATTAAGTCCGGAAGCTATAACTTTAACTTTGCCATCTTTGAAAACTTCTAAAATTCTTCCATCATTTTTTACACCAAAAACTCCTATTTCACTCACAAAAATACGACCTTCAGGGGTCGAAAATGCAGACTCAGGATTTATTATTTGGTCTAGAGTTGTTCCAATAGCACTGCTGTTTAATAAAAAGCAGGATAAATAACTGAAGAAAATTTTTATTCCCAAAATTAAATTTATTTTTTTCATAAATTGCTTCCTTTTAGTTTTATTTTATTACTCTCTGCCAAAATTTAAGTAAGAAAACTATTTACCTTGTAAAAATAATTAGATATTCACTTTTTTTGTATATCAAGTACGTAATAGTAGCAAAATTTTTCTACATAACTTACTCCATTCAATCCATAAAGAACATTACACTTATTTTTTTAATGATCCTATAAAAATGCAACATCTGCACCTTTCCCCTGACCAAATGCGATTTATATATTGAGGTGTGCCATACATTCAGGATATCTCGAATTTTTAAGAGGTCCTGTGTTGATAGGACTGAATCCAATTTTTTCTGCAAGCTGTAAAACTTTTTCGTTTGCCGAATCATGATCACCTGCAATAAAAGTAGTGAGTTTTCGTCCGTCTCGGTCGAGTTTTTCAGGTGTCATATTATCAGCGAAAATAGTATTAAATGCTTTTACCAACATACTTTCCAATAAAATTCTTTGTAACGTTTCACCTGCTGAATCTTCTTTATCAAATAGAATCGGAGAATAATCTCCATTCAAGGGATTCGTTACATCTATGACTATTTTTTTCGATAATGCCATTTTCAAATTAGGGAGAACTTCACCGCAAACTCTATAAGGTATAGCTAGAACCACTGTATCAGCGTCTTCGGCGGCTGATACAATCCTGGTAACATTATGTTTTAAGTATTTTTCAGGGGAGCGAACACCGATTATTGTTGTATAGCCAGCATTTTTAAATAACGCTTCTAAGTTTTTTCCAACAGATGCGTAGCCTAATATAGCGACGTTCACAATCTACCTCTTTTAATTTATTAAATAGTTTAATTTTATCATCAAAGTATTTTTTGTATACTAGATACTTTTGAGAAACTTACGTGGAGGAAACTTGTCATGGCACACCTTTTCTAAATTTAAAATTTTGTAAAGTGATGAAATTCGCGTGTGATGACGCAAAGTAGACACTATTTTTCAATATTTCATTGGAACCGTAGAGTTGCACAAACAAGAATCAAGCAGCCAGGTGAATCACGATTGTGAACTAAATATTTTCTATTTAGCTGTGAAAAGGATATTTTATAGTCTATGGGACTCCTGGATAGATTTAGGGGGTATCCCGTGGCGGAAGTCTGATATCAGAAATTTGTGATGGGGATGGTTCTAATGAAAAAATTGTGTGGGCAAAAGTGTGGGCAAAAATATATACTTTACAAAAGATTGGCCCGGTTAAGCTATAAAACACTTGAAACTGGCGGAGAGAGCGGGATTCGAACTGAGTACTTAACTTATTGATTCTATTTAATTTTGTGAGTCACTTTTTTGGCGTTGCTCACACTGTTACTCACACTCTCGTATTGAGGTAGCAACTTACGCAGGTATCCTTATCAATCGTGTAAACTTTAGGGATGCCAAATTACAGAATAGCTACTTTACTGCCGAGTGCCACAGAGTTGGTCGCAGAAATCGGTTTGGCGAAATCTATCGTCTGTATTAGTCACGAATGCGACACCCCAACTCATATTACGCATCTTCCAAAAGTAACATCTTCCAACATAACTAATTACGACGATCAAACATTAATAGATCAATTCGTGAAAGAGTCCGTTAAAGAAGAGAAATCTTTATACGACATAAATTTAAATTTATTAAGAGAACTTGACGTTACCCATATAGTGACACAAGGAATTTGTGATGTTTGTGCTGTAAGTCCCAAATTAATCGAAGCAAACTTAAGAGGTAATCAGTGTATTCTTTCCTCAGACATTGAGATTGTTTCGTTGTGTGGAACAACTATTAATGGGATTTTCGATGATGTAATGGTCCTTTCGAAAACTTTTAAACGAGAGAAGGTTGGAAAAAAAATAATAACGATTGCCGAAAATAAGTTAAAAAGATTAGCGAAAACTAATACTCAGAAGCGTACCGTCTTGATGCTCGAGTGGTTAGATCCTCCATATATTGCCGGTCACTGGGTCCCGGAGCAAATCCAAGCAGCAGGATTTCATTGTGCGGCAGGAGGCATAGGGAATAAATCTGTCGAAATCTCGTGGAATGATATTGTTTCGATGGACCCTGACTATATCGGCATGATTTCATGTGGAGGGAATTTAGCACTAAACCAAAAACATGCTAATACACTCTACAAAAAAGACATATTAAAAAACACAAAAGCAGTAAGAAATAATAATATCTTTGGATTTGATGCTAATAAGTTTTTTAGCAGACCAACATTACGAGTAATCGATGGTGTACATAATATGCAAAACAAGTTTGTAAAATAATCAAAGATATGTTGACGATAGTTTTTTACTCTTCCATAAATCTTTAGTGTTTACTCCAATGATCTAAAAAATCTAAAAATTGTAGATTGCACCTCTGATTTTCCA
>SGYQ01000023.1 GCA_004214155.1 Burkholderiaceae bacterium | reverse complement strand
TTAAAAGTTTCAAAAAAGGTCTTTTCTGAATTGGATGAAGTCAAGTTAACTTCAAAAGAAATGGCCAAGCCAAGTTTAAAAGAAACGTCTGATATTTACTTAATGCCGGAATTATCCATTCACCATGCATCCACAAGAAAAATAACAGATATCGTATTCTATCCAAATGATCCATTTACGAAGTCTTTTTCAGAAAACATCAGACATCAGTTTTTTGGAAATGATATTTCATTTCCAACAATAAAAATTCTTTTAGATAGACTGAATTCAGAACTGAGAAATTCAAACTATGATGCCATTGAAGCTTATTTTCCGGAGCAAGTTGTAAATGATGGGGTTTTGAGAGTTGAATTTAAAAGATCTCCAGATATGGTTGGTGACACTGAAGAAAAAATCAACAAAGAAATGTCAGGATATAAAATTCTTTTAATGGGGTTGGGTTTAGTCTGCTGTTTGTGAATAAATGCTTGAAAATATCACGACACCATAGAAACGAATTCGCCTTTATCTGGTTTTTATATAATGAAGTCACAAAAAAAAGATTTATTAGACGCCCTAGACCATCTTGTTATTGAATTGGCCTGGTCTGACAAGGTTAGTTTTGAAGCTATTGAGCAACAAACGGGCAAGAACGAAAAACAGGTCATTGAACTCATGCGGAGACATCTAAAGCCATCATCTTTCAAACTTTGGCGCACTCGTGTGAATGGGCGTATTAAGAAGCATGAAAAGCTTTTGCCTCCAACTGGACAAGTGTATGACAAAGATCTTTAGTAATGCTGATTTAAATTCAAACTTAGCATCTCTTGTTTGCTTAATGCTTGACAGTCTTGCTTGGTAGCAGTATTTCAGAGATCCTATTGAAATGGAGCTTTCTCAAAAGCGCCTTTCCTGAATTTGGGGGTGTAGCTCAGTTGGTTAGAGCGCCGGCCTGTCACGCCGGAGGCCGCGGGTTCGAGTCCCGTCACTCCCGCCATTTATATTCAACTAAATCAATAGGTTATAAAGTATATGTCAAGACAGCAACGACAAGCTGTCAAGAAATAACTGGATCGATTTACCTTTCCAAATTTGACTTAACCTATTGAAATAACTAAAAATATCTGGCTTCACTCCCGCCACTATTTTCTTGAATAATTACAGAGGTTTACTAACCCCCCAGCGCGCAAACGCTGGGGGCTATTTGTTTATTTGTGCAAGTTTTTTTGCTTCAGTCCAATTTTCCTGGAGGCTCAATCAGTACTATATGCGCTTTGAAAATTAGCTTAAAATGCGCAAAGGTAGCGAAATAACTCAAAGGCTACTTTTCTCGCGCCAACTATTGTATTATCCGACCAAAAACTCAAGAACGAGGGAATATGGTCCAGTTTGTGTAAATTCGTATTTGATTATTGTTGGCCTTGTCTTCTATTTCCTCACAATACCATGATTTCTAAAAAATATGAGCGATTATTCGTTAAACAAATTGTAGGAAAAGTTGATCACCTTACTTAATGAGTGAAATTTTTCTTTTTGTTTTTCAGAAATTTTTCATTATTATATTAGGGTTTTGATTCAATTATTATGCTTAAGAGAAAATAATGAGGTGCAGGAAACTTACTAGAATTCTTTGTTGCATTTTATGTAGCAGTATACTCAAGATTTCGTTATCTGCCGCTGCACCAGTTTTGAACGAAGTTGTTTTAAACGCGAATTCAGATGGTGTAACTGTTGGCACTTTTGATGGAGGCGGTGCGCAGCTAACTGCTGTTTCCAATCTGATAGATACATCTGCGGCTCCAAGGGAATATGTAGCTCAGGTCTTTACACCTTCAAAAACAGGCACGTATGTTTTTGGCCTCTCTAAAAGTAATCAAGATACTGTTTTAGTTGTTTACAGCGGTGACTTTGACCCTTTCACTCCTTCGGCAAGAGCAATAATTTTAAATGACGATGCAGATGGCGCGGGTGCTGGTGGCGTAGTCATGAACAATTGCGGTATTAACGCAATGAGATGCCCAAAAATTACAATGAATCTTACTGGAGGTAACAATTACAGTGTAGTGGTTACCTCATATCTTCCAGCTCAGACTGTTTCAGATGGCGTAAATTTTTATGTATTTGGCGAGCCAGTGCTAATTGGTTCGTCTTCTATAGCAGAGACAGTTGGCACATCTATAAGGTTAGATCTTAGAAATGTGATAACAGATTTTTTGTCATATTCGGATTTGCAAGCAGATCAAGCAGTTGAGAGGCATATCTCAAAAATGGATAGGTTGGCCAAGACTGTTACAAAAAATCAATCTGATGTGATGGATGAAAATCAGCCGAATTTCATGTTCGAAGCCAATGATGACAGAATTGAGCTTGGTCTTGAAGGAGACATTGTTCTAAATGAATTTGATCGCACTACTACAATTTTTAGTCAGAGTTTTTCTCATATACGAAATAAGAATAAAAATTCCTCCACAAATGGGCGTCTAACTTTTTCTTTTGAAAGACTTTTGAACAGGGAAGTTACTTTAGGAAATTCTATCGGAGTTCATTACAATAAGGTTCAGCAAAAATTTCCGGGTGAGGCCAAAAATTCCCATACAGCAGTTTCCTTTGGAACTTATAGAATCAAGAACATAAGTCCTAAACTTTTAAGTGAGTGGCATCTAAGAGCATTATTTGGAGATGGAGAGGTAAAGTCTGCAAACACTGATCGAGGTTGGCAAAGTACCTTTCAAACGCAAGCCTTTAAAGTAGGAAACTCTATTTTGGGTAGGTTCAAAACTAATATTCATCCGCAAAATAAAAAATTGAGATCTATAGAAATTTGGCCCAAGTTTATTTGGAATTATGGGATTATAAAAGCTAAGAATTTAAACTCATTATTTAAAACTGGCTCCAATCAAAACGAAGTTAATGTTCTTGCGTCGGATGTAAAAGTTTTTGATGCGAGTTTTGGCCCAATTTTGAAATTTAGAAATAAAAATAAAATTAAAACATTTCTTGGAGACACACTCACAATATCTCCAGCCTTTCAATACAGTAGGATAAAAGCAAAAGAAACTACATTAAAACGCGGTGCTTTATTGGATGTCTATTTTTCTAATGAGAGTGATGGAATGAGGACTGCGCAGATGAGATTTGAAAAATCAAACCTATCAACTGGTGCTTCAATCTGGGCAGGCTTCAATTTGAAATTTTGACAATTTTAAACAAGTTCTATACCAAGCCGTCTAGATAATGTCTATTGATGACTTTTCTACCTAGGATGATTTAAACTACTACTTGATTTTGATTTCTCTCAATTATCAGAACTGAGATAATATCTTTTTCCGCCTTTTTATACAAAGATGCTTGGGGGATGGCTGCCTTTCTAGCTGGGTATTCAACCAGCAGGATCATTATAGGTTTTTTGGGCCTATTGCAGAGGCCGTTCAGAAAAGATATCGGATTAGGTGTGTGAATTACCGTGCTAAAACCGCAATGACTCAGGGCCGTTATAGGAATGCCGAAGGCAAGGCCAACACTCTCTGAAACGCAATAATGTTTATATCTTCTGTCTCAAGTTCATCAAACAAATCTGCAAGGCGCCATCCACCTACTCGGTTTCCGTATTCCCGCCATAGCCAGCTTCTCTGGCTCCACCGTTTTGTTTCGCGGTCTAAGTCAATGCCACCACCTTCACCAAACGGAAAATGTTCGATGTTTAAAGCTTTGTAGAAGGCTATACGTTTGCCGTCCGGCCACGCAAAAGAATTTCTTGTTGAAATGCCAGAATATGAAAAGCGATTATTATCTTTTAGCACTGTTTATTCCTTTCTCAAGAATGTTGCCATGAGTCGGGAAGTGCAGTCGCATTGTCATAAACCTTTCAGACACAAAAAGGTACGAAAATGCTAACACGGGCTGGAATGTGTTGACTATACCGTAATGAGTAGTCTCGCAAGCCCTTGTATTTTCGTAATGAGTTTAATGCGTTGAAACAGGATAGGTTATCCAACCGCTCTCCAAAACCGGGGGCTGGGGATTTGAGCCCCTCCACTCCTGTCATTAAAAAGCAAAACAATATCAGTGTTTAAGTAGCCCACGGCGTCTTCGATGCAAAAACTGCACCGCTTTGGAGCATTTTTCAGCCTTGTACTAGTCAGTTTATCATGTCTCAATAAAAACTTGTTGTTCTATATAAATTAGAAATATTTCTTAATTTAGGGATAACATACCGCTAAGTAACTAAAAATGGGTAAACATGATATGAAAGGAGTATGTGATGAGTATGGGTGAACACATCAATTTTAAGATGCAACGACGCGCTATTTTGTCTTCTAGTTGCGGTTTAGCTCTAGCATTGATGGCGGGTGGCGTTGGTCAGGCCTTTGCCTCAGGTAGAAAAGTGACACTGGCGGATATTGGTGTTGGAGACCCCGGTGGTGACTGGTCAAAATATGAGAAAAAAACTGGTAACAAGGTGAACTTATTGTCCATGGGTAATGCACCGTCTGCTGTTACAAACCAATTACTTGCTGGCGGAGGACTAACTTCATTTGACATTATAAATATAGTCGGTGGCATGCAAAAGCCGTTGGTAGATAATGATTTGATCCACAAACTTGATACCAACAAGCTCACTAATTGGTCTAGCAACACTTTCATTCAGAAATATTTGTCCAAAGGAACCCCTGGATTTGATTTCATTGGTTATGATGGCAATGTATATGGTGTTCCAACAATTTTGCAGGGGGACTCTTTTGCATATTTACCTGACGAAACTGGGGAGTTAGACAGTTATGGTGCTTTATTCGACCCAAAGTTTAAGGGTTATGTATCGTTAGAAGACAATTATACAACAGCAGGCCAGAAAACAGCTCTTTACCTAAAAAAGTCTGGGTTAGCGAAGATATCCAATCCAGCAGATATGACACCAGACGAAATAAAAACTGTGATGGACTTTCTCATTGAACACAAAAAGAAAGGGCAGTTCAGGGTGATCTGGTCAAGCTTTGAACAGGCTGTAAGTCTTCTTACTAAAAAAGAAGTTTACGTGATGGATTGCTGGGAGCCGATGGTTTTTGTTGCCAATTCTCAAGGACATAACACGAAATACGCTTCTCCAAAAGAGGGGTATCTGCTCTGGGCAATGGCTGCTTACATTGTGAAGAATCCTAAACGTTCAAGAGCGGAACTGGAAGATACGTATCAACTTCTAGACTTCATGTTAGGCCCTTGGTATGGAGCAAAGATTTCTTTGCTACGAGGTTATATGACTAATCCTGGAGCTATTAACTACGCAAAAACCAATTCGAGTGAGTTCACATCTGAAGAAGCGCAAAAAGTTGAAAGCATTATCAGCGGCGTCGCCGATAAGTTTGCTTTCGGTGGAACTTGGCAAAACAGATGGCCAAAGTATGTGGATGTGTATGAAGAGGAGTGGCAAAGATTCAAATCAGCTTAATTAAAAATTAAGAGGGTACTGAAGCCTTGTTGAATCTGCGCTTGATGTCTCAGATTATCCCGTTGATTATTATCAGCGGGATGATTATTTTCCCGTTTATTCTTACGTTAGTTATAAGTTTCTGGAGCAAAAAAGGCTTCGGAATGGTCCCGGATTTTACTTTAAAATCTTATGAAATATTTCTTTCTGGACCAAGATTTGAAGTGTTAAAATTTAGCATTTGGATTTCAATTTCATCCACGACAATGATGCTGCTAGTTGCATATCCACTGGCGTTTATTATTGCTACGAAGGTCAAACAAAACTTCACTCGTTTGGTTCTTTTTCTATTCGCTGCTCCTTTTCTGGTGAATTATTTTATTCGAACATTTTCGTGGGCAGATATATTGGCCAGAAATGGAACAATTAATAATTTAATTGTGTATTTGAAATTTTCTGATATGCCTATTGATTGGCTCTTATATTCAAATTTTGCTGTATATCTCGGGCTCATATCAGCATATATGCCATTTATGATTTTTCCAATTTGGTTATCTTTAAGCGGAATCGATAGGCGCTATGTCGAGGCGAGTTGGATGTTAGGTGCTTCTCCAGCAAGAACTTTTTGGAGAGTGATATTTCCGCTCTCGTTGCCGGGGGTAATTGCAGCTGCAATATTTGGGTTTGTTGGTGCTTTTGGGGAAGTGGCCGTCTCAAAAATTCTGGGTGGTACTGGATATCAGTTGATTGGCAATGCAGTCATAAGTTCGCTAAATGTGCTTAATTTTCCGTTGGCTGCCGCTCTTTCATCAATAACCACGATGTTGATGTTTGGGCTTTTATTCCTTTGGTATAATCTATTCGATATACGGCTTTTTCTTGGGAAAACTGTAGGTAGGAATTAATGTGAAACAGTTTCGCCTCGTTTCTTTTAGCCAATGGTTATTTCTAATAATCATAATTTTATTTTTGTATGCACCTCTGCTACCTCCAACTATGAAGTCATTTGATGGGGTAGGAGGCGCTTGGGTAAGTTATCAAGCTCTATTTTCTGATGAACAATTGCTCAAATCTCTTAAAAATTCAGGAATAGCATCTGCAGCAGCTGCATTAATTGCGCCTTTCATAGCTTTGGTAGCAGCGCAGTTATTGCGTAAGTTTCGGACCCCAGGAGTTATACTAGGAATTATTCTCATTCCATTATTTGTGCCAGGTGTTTCCATGGGTGTATCTACAGCACTATTTTTCAAGCTTTTGAGTATTTCTCCTTCGATTGCTTCAATTATTGCTGTTCAAACTCTTTGGGCTTTGCCATTTGCCTTTTTAGTAATTGTTACTGTGATGGCAAGCTTTGACCAAGTTTACCTTGAAGCTGCGTATATGTCTGGAAGAGGTCCAGTTCAAGCATTTTTGGAGGTGGAATTGCCTCAAATCCATCATGGAATTACTGGCTCAATAATTTTTTCGTTCATTATTTCTTTCAACGAAACCATTAGAACGTCTATCGTACAAGGTGGCAATAATACCGTGCAAACCTATATCTGGTCGCACTATCAGCAGATTGGATTATCACCAAAGCTGTTTGCGTTGATGACAATACTGATTGTGGTCACACTACTTCTAATCTTTATTTTGGCATTTATTGATTTTAAAAGAGCAAAGAAGTAGTAAAAGTTTTTAGTCTTGTTCCAGTAGAACTATATCCTCCAACTGTATGACAATCGTTACATTCTGCCCTTCGTTAAGGTCTTGGTCATGTGAAAGAGTTGCAGATAATATCTGACCGTCATTTAATACAATCTGATGCTCACTATAAACACCCCTATATGTAATAGACTTCAGGTGTCCTGAAAGCTGAATAAATCCACTTTTACCCCTGTTTTTTGGAGTTCTAAGTATGCTTATAGCTTCTCCTCTAATGGCAACAAAAAAGCTCCCATTTTCCTTTTTTTCTTTGATTTTAAATGGTATCGATTCCCCTGCGAGTAATAAATTATTTTTGCCATCAATATCAGGTTTGCACTCGAGAATATTGCAACCTCGAAAAAAGCTGGCTACGAATTTAGTCCTTGGTTTTTGAAAAATTTCTTTTGGTGTGTCGCATTGAATGCAAAGACCTTTATTCAGAACAGCGACACGATCACTCATGGTAATAGCTTCTTCCTGATCATGCGTGACATACACAAAAGTAGTTTCGGTTTTGGTCTGTATGTTTCGCAATTCTGTTTGCATTTCTCTTCTTATCTTTTCATCAAGAGCAGATAGGGGTTCATCTAGAAGTAAAAGACGTGGATTTGGTGCTAGTGCTCTCGCAACCGCAACTCTTTGTTGCTCTCCACCGGAAAGTTGAGACACACGCCGTGCCTCAAATTTTTCAAGACCAACAAGAGCTAAAAGCTCCTCCACTCTTGCAGAAATGTCTGAGCTTTTTAAATTCATACCCTTAAGCCCATAAGAAATATTCTCTGCGACGTTCATATTTGGAAAATTTGCATACTGCTGAAAAACCATTCCTATGCGGCGTTTCCATGGAGGAATGTGTGTTACTTTTTCACCATTGATAAAAACATCCCCTGAATCTGGCTGTTCTAGGCCAGCTAGTATTCTCAAAACTGTTGACTTTCCTGAACCACTTGGACCAAGAAGTGTAAAAAATTCACCTTTATTTACAGAGAGACTCAATCCAGCAGCAGGAGTTGCAGTCCCAAAACTTTTATATATGTCTTTAAGTTCTAGATTGGGCTCAACCATCAGAAAGGTTCTCTAATGTAGTTCCAATGGCAACCTCTATCCCTGCGCGCATCTGTTCCAAAGACATAGATGAAAGGTCTGCTCTTTGGTGTAACTCTAATTCTTTTTGTTTAGAAATGTTCTTTAGAACATCAGCTACCTGTTCAGGAGCATAAGGTAGATGAATAAAGCCACATTTGGGTGACGGATTTTTCTTCGAACAGATATTCAGAGCATGGTACATAAGTGCATTGCATAAAAAATGTCCAGCCGTTCCCGATAACCTTGCTGGAATCTGATGTTCCAAAAGTGAATTTCTGATTTCCTCTATAGGTAGAGTGGTTTCATAGCCGGTTGGTCCATCACTATCTACTGGCCCTTTAATGAAGTTTTGAAAATTATCTGGGATTTCAAAATCAGAAATATTTACGGCTATCCGCTCAATCCGAAGCATCATCTCACCGGGCCAGAGCCCTAAACAAATCACTGCTTGAGGTTCAACCTCCTCAATATAGCTTTTCATTCGATTTTGTAATTCGTTGTAATTTACTGGTAATGTCTTTCCAGTAATTTTTTGTCCTCGGATAATTTTCCCATTAAGAGATTTGACTATCTCCTCAGCGGGATTAATTGTTCTCCCTCCATAGCTTTGAAAACCAGTAAGTAACAAAATCTGCAATCCTTTATGAGAATATTTGCATTGAATCTAGTCATAAATTAGGTAACAACGCAATATTGGGTATGAAATAATAAGTATTTCTCCGCAAGGTCCATGCGCTAAAATTCACGAAAAATTTGCGAATTCAACTGCTTTAAAAAATTGGTGGAAATTACTTTGCGATGTTAAGATCAAAAGGCAAGAAGAAGAAAAAGAAAAGCATGATGGGACGCTACAGCTAATTGTTGAAGGTTGTTGAAGTTTTTGTGTGGACATAGGTGGTAAACGATGCGCAGTATTGAGCACAAATGCTACCATTTTACCCCCTGTTACCCTTAGATAACGGACTGTCACGCCGAAGGCCGCAGGTTCGACTTCCGTCACTCCCGACACCCATTTCTTAAATTGTTGTAAATAGCTTGTCAGCCGTCAGTGCTCATGCGCTGGGCCGTTTTTTTTGTTTGTCACGTTCGGTAGGTGCAATGGCTCATGGTTACGAGCAAATGGAGCAAGGGGGGCGGAATAAAGGTCCGAGCCCTCCCTCATTATCGTTGGCAATACGAAAAAGACTAAAAATGTTTGATGGGTTTAAACAGAACAAAACGAAAAGCAGGATAGAGCGTCACATAAAACAGCGTTAAGGAAAACAAAATCCTAAAAAAATCTATTTTACAATGAGGTACCCTTTGGTAATTATTAAAAATAAGTCAGACTTAAGGGAATAGGTTGTGAAAATCTTCATCTCAATCATAATTACGTTAATTTTTACAGGATTAGCAGAAGCAGCAGTTAAATTTAAAGGTGGTCAAATATCCTCTTCATCTGGAAATTTTAAAACAGAAAATCCTGCTGAGAGACCAGATCTAAAATTTAACTTAAGTGATTTTGACTCGTCCCATCTTAACCTTAAGCTTTCGAAATTTGACGCTATTCGCTTTGAGAGGAGAATTGGATTAGGCGCTCCTCTAAATAGGGTATCTCAATGGATTGGTTTGACTAGGCGACAGGCAATTGAAAAAAGCATATCTGAGCTAGAGGCCCATTCTGATGGCTTTATTATGCCATCGTGGTTTGTTGAAATGACGCCGATTAGTTTCATGGAACAAGGTTTGGAACGAGAACAGCATTCATGCAGAATAAAAACATTCAGAAATTCTCTGGAAATTGCTTGGGCAAAAGAAATCATTGAAACTTCAACACCGCAATTTGAAAGATTAGCTTTGTTTTGGTTAGATCACTTTTCAGTTGCATTTGATACCTATAATCAAACGCATTCCTTTGCAAAGCATCTTGAGATTATAAGAAAGAATTCCAGCGGTAACGCTTTAGATTTTCTCACTGCATCCTTTTATGATCCGGGTATGATAGTGTACTTGAACAATGAACAAAGTACGGTCCAGAATCCCAATGAAAACTTGGCCAGAGAATTTTTAGAATTATTTTCTCTAGGTGAGGGTGCTTATTCAGAAAACGATATCAAGAATCTAGCAAAAGCTATTTCGGGACATGGTATAAACCATGTTACCGAGCAATTTCAGGTTTTTAATTCTAAAGTGACAAAAGCTAATTTTTCAGCCTTCGGCAAAAATTACTCCAATATTGAAGAGTTTATAGAATTGATTTCAAATCATCCTTCATTTGGTGAATTTATTGCTCGTAAATTCTATGCTGAATATGTTGATCTCAGTGAACCAAGTAAAGAGGATTTAGCCTATATTGTGACCGCTTTTAGAGAAAGTGGGTTTGAAATCAAAGCTCTATTAAAAGCTACTTTAAGTCTCAAGAAATTTTGGGATGAAAAAAATAAACTTAGCCTAGTAAAAAGCCCAATTGAATTGATTTTTGGGACTATTAGAACACTTGGTACGGCTGGCAATGATGGAAGGGATTTTTCGTGGGCAGTAAATGCTACAGAAAAGTTTGGCCAATCATTATTCAACCCCCCAAACATCGCTGGATGGCCTGAAGGTAAAGAATGGCTTGCTGGCCAGGGTCTTGAGCGCCGATTAACAGAGCTCCCAAAATACTTCAGTAGGTTAGATAAAGAAAGCAAACAAGCTGTTACTAATGAAGTTACTAGAGAAAAAATGCATCAGAGGCTCGAAAAAAGAGCTGAAAATATATTGAAAATGTCAAAAGACTACCAACAAGCCCTGGCGGATTTTTTTGCTTCGGGTGCTGAGGAGCAGTTTTTAGCTGAAACAATGGTGATTAATTGGATTCCTAGTGATTTTGCAACGAGAGAATACGGCGATATTAACGTTGCATTTTACAATGTGTCTTTCTTGGGCAAAAAATGGGATGGAATCACTGTTCGTTTTGGAACAGATGTAAATTCTAAGAAAAAACAGGAATGGAAAAATATTAATAGACTTGGTTTTAAACAGGGTTCGAGCCATCCTGCTGCAATAAGTAATTACAATGATGGTTGGGTGAGTGACTGGGATGGGCATCGAGGATGGGAAACGTCTTTTCCCCATGGTCCACATGAGAAATTTAGAACGAAGAAAAAACAAGAGCAACTTTTGATGAAAAGACTCCTTCAGTCTATGCAAATCCCTCTCGAAAATTTAGCCAATTTTAAATATCTACTCCAAAATAAAGACGCGCAGAATTGGTTGCTTGAAAGGTTGGACGAGGTAGAGTTTGGAAAAGTGAAAACACAAAATGGATTGGAAGCTCCTGTGAAAGTTTTCTCATTGCCGAATAGCCCACATGGTTCAAGATTGAATACTAAAAGGTTCAATTGCTCGTTATCACGAACAGGCGATTTAATAGTTGGCCAAGGGGCGAATTCAAGTGAGCGATTAAGTGAAAATTTCGATGGTAGCAAATTGGTTCGTTCAGAGACAAACCCAAATCTTTCTCAGCTTTTGATCCCAGAATTAAATATAAAATTTGAAAATGAAGAAGCATTCAACTTGTTAGGACACGAAGGGTACCAGCTCAAATGAAATACACAAGGCGTCAATCGTTGTCATTCTTTGGTGCAACATCCCTGTTCTCTGTTCTGCCTTCTTCTTATTTGAATGCAGCGATAGCCTCAAAGTATCTCATATTAGTAGAACTGCAAGGCGCAAATGATGGATTAAATACGGTAATTCCGTATAGTGACCGAAATTATTACAAGTTGAGGCCATCGATTGGAATACCAAAAAAGGACATTTTGACGATTAGTGAAAATGTTGGACTTCATTTTAGTTTAAAAGGGCTTGCCAAAATTTACGAAACGGGTGAGCTGAAAATCGTTCAAAATCTGGGCTATCCCAACCCTGTTTTATCTCACTTCCGTTCTATTGAGCTTTGGGAAACTGGAGGAGACGGAAAGGCAAAGGGCCGTAACGGATGGTTAAACGATTCTTTAGATCTGATAGGAAACCAGAGAAATTTGGATGGAAAGGCTATTTACTTAGACCAATCTGGTGACGTGTTTCGCGGTGGTCTAGATGGATTTTATGGGCCCAATTCCATTGGTTTTGCGGCTGCAGAATTAGAGGCTCGTGACCAGACAGTTCCTGTTCCTGAAACTTTTGGCCTACTTGCGGATTTGATTCAGGGACGAAAGCAAAATAGTGAAAAATTAAAACAAATCCAAAATAAGTTATCTGGTGCAAATAGGTTTTCGTCGGTCGGTCGGGGTAATCTAGGTGCACAGTTGAGCAAGGTGTGCAATATACTATCAAAAGGCGTAAATATCCCAGTTTTAAAAGTTGCTATCGGCAGTTTTGATACTCACTCAGAACAATTCTGGAGGCATAGAGATTTGCTGAGAGAATTAGATGAATCTCTTTACGAAACTGTTCAGGCGCTCCAAAATATTGGAATATGGAATGACACCGTGATTATGACATATTCCGAATTTGGTAGGCGTGCTGCTGAGAATGGTTCTAGGGGAACTGACCATGGAATGGCCGCCCCACATTTTCTGATGGGCGGCAAGCTAAAAGGTGGGTTTGTTGGTGAAGTTCCTAATTTAGGCAGGTTGAGGAATAACAATCTCGAATTCGAAATTGATTACAGAACAGTTTATGAAACGGTTCTGAGAGAACATTTTGGACTTGATGACAATCCTTTCCAAAAATATCACAATAAAGGTCTATTTTCTCTTTAGTTCAATCTAAGGTTCTCTCTGAATTGACGGTTCTGGTTTTTTCAGAACACCGATAAAACCTCCTGCTCTGCTTTCTTGTAAAGTGAAGCCTGTGGAACTGTGGCTTGCGGAGTCGGATAGCCAACAGGGATAATCATGACGGGTTTTTCGTTTTTGGGCCTTTGGCAGACCTCATTCAGAAAAGACATTGGGTTAGGCGTATGAATCAGCGTGCTAAGGCCGCAATTATGTAGAGCCGTAATGAGGAATTAAGAAGCAATGCCCACACTTTCTGGAACATAATAATGTTTATATCTTGTGCCATCATCGCATAGACCATAACGCTGAGCAAAGACAATAATAAGCCATGGGGCTTTGGTG
>SGYQ01000022.1 GCA_004214155.1 Burkholderiaceae bacterium | reverse complement strand
CCCAAAAAACCGAACCATGAACTGCTCCTTGAACCCTTTGATTTTTTTTTTACATAGAAATTGTACGAACAAAAAAGGGATCAAAGACAAAAGCAGAATCTGGTAAAAGATATAAAAAATTCGAAACATTCCTTGTCAATCTGTATTTCAAAAGGGTAGTGCAATATTTTTCATAATTGTATTTAATGAATTTCTAAAATCCTTCTTGATTCTCTCTAGAGCTACTTTTGAATCTCCTTCAAAGCGAAAAACAATAACTGGAGTTGTATTGGATAGCCTTGCTAATCCGAAACCATCTTCATACTCTATACGAATTCCATCCAAAAAATAAAAATTGCTTGCACGGGGGAAAAGTTTTTTATTTTTTAACCTATTTAATAGATCGTCAGCTGAAAAATCCTTGATCTCAAGTTTAATCTCAGGGGTGCAGAACGAATCCGGAAGTTCTCTAAAAAAGTGAATTATATTCTCTTCATCGGCTAGTATTGAAAGTAATCTTGCACCAGCATAAATAGCATCGTCAAATCCAAACCAATCATCATTAAAAAAAACGTGACCGCTCATTTCTCCCGCCAAAAATGCACCGGTTTCTTTTAACTTAGATTTCATGAACGAGTGACCTGTTTTCCACATTATGGGATAACCACCGTAATCTATTATCCATTTGTGAAGGTTTCGCGAACATTTAACATCATAAATAATGGATGCTCCTGGATTGTTTTTTAACACATCTCTAGAAAAAATCATCATTTGTCGGTCGGGCCAAATAACATTTGAATCACTATCAACTACCCCCAGACGATCTCCATCACCGTCAAAAGCGATACCCAGATCCAGTTTTTTGGATCTTACAAGCTTGATTAAGTCTTCTAGATTTTTTGGATCGGCGGGATCGGGATGGTGATTAGGAAAACTCCCATCAGGTTCGCAAAAAAGCTTAAACACTTCACAGCCCATTGCCTCATATATTGAACATGCAATGGGCCCAGCAACTCCGTTCCCCCCATCCACACCAACTCTCAAGGGTCGGCTTAAATTCTGTTTAGACATAACGGCATTTTTATAACAATCTAGTATTGGAGCATTATCATGGTTTTTAATTGCTTTCATTGTTTTAAAATAAAAATCACCGGACTCTATTCTTTTATATAACAACTGTATATCATCCCCCCAAAACGGCAAGCTCTTGACCATAATCTTCAGCCCGTTATATTCCGGTGGATTATGACTACCGGTAATCATTACCCCGGTTTGTCCTTCTTGAGAAAAAGCTCCGAAATATAAGACGGGCGTCGGAACCTCTCCATAATCTTTTACGACAATATTTTTTTCTTGAAGAGCAGACCTGAATATCCTTGAGAACTCTAAACTTGAATCTCTCATATCTCTCCCTAGACCGCAAATATGAACTTGCCGCTGGTTCAAGATTTCTCCCAAAGCCAATCCAATAAGATAAATGGATTGATTAGATAAATCTCTACCAACTACTCCTCGTATGTCGTAAGCTCTAAATATTGATCTTGAAACCTTCATAGTCGCTCAATTATTGTTAAAATTTACATATGGCTATATACGTTATTGGAGATATTCACGGATGCATCAAAACCTTAGTCTCCCTGGTTGATCACCTTGACTTAAAAAAAGATGATGAATTATGGTTCTGCGGCGATCTCGTCAACCGTGGCCCTTCTCCCACTCATTGTATTAGATTTATTAAATCTCTCAAAATAAAAACCGTTTGTGTTTTGGGAAACCATGACTTGTATTTACTCAGGTTATCGGGTGAAAATTCGAAAAATACCAGCGATTTGGGCATTAAAGCCCTGTTAGAAGCTCCGGATAAAAATGAATTAATTGATTGGTTAAGGCATCGTCCATTAACTCACGTTTCCGGAAAATATATTTTAGTGCATGCTGGAATATATCCTACGTGGGATACCGATACTATCAAAAAACTATCGCACGAAATAGAGCAAGAACTGCAATGTGATAATTGGCAGAAATTTATTTCTAATCTTTGGGGAAATTGCCCTAACGTCTGGCACTCTGAGCTAAAAGGCGAAGATCGTCACCGAGCCATAATCAACATATTTACTAGGATGAGGTATTTAAAGCCTAGTGGAGATTTGGACTTTTCGGTTAAAGATGGACCCACTTCGCAAAACTCCTACCTGATTCCCTGGTTCAATTTCAAAGGCGCACTAAAAAGAAAGGAAAGAATACTTTTTGGTCATTGGTCATCTCTTGGCTTAGTCGTACGGAAAAAGTTCGTTTCCCTCGATACGGGGTGCGGTAGAGGGGAACTATTAACCGCCATTAGATTAGGTGACAATCGCGTATTCTCTACACAAGTTATTGATGATATGCTTCCAACATCTTGTGTCTGATTTGAGAAGCTAAGTGCTTTCTTCCTATGCTCGGTATTGTATCGCCGTTATTTTTAATTATACTTACCGGCATTATCTGAACTTCAGCCGATAAATTAGGACTCTTTATTATTCTAACTACAGACTCCAATAGAGTCATTTCGTCGACATATGCACATACCTCAGTAAACATATCATCCTTCTTGTATTTTATAAGGACTGGTAGCAAGGTCAGTTCCTGATTTTCAAAAAATAGCGAGAATAAACCCGAATGAAACTTCTGTATTGTCTTACCAGGAGAAGTTTTCCCCTCCGGAAAAAAAGCGTATGACTTCTTATTATCTAGAGATTTCTGAGTAATTTTCTTCGCAACTTCTCTTATACTCTTCCGACGATTTCTATCAATAAAAATTGTCCCAGCCATTTCTACTAAGTTACCGAGAAAAAACCACTTTTTTACTTCTATTTTTGCTATAAATGATACCGGCAGGACAGAAAGTAAGACAAAAATATCTAGCCATGAAATATGGTTAGCCACTACGATAAAAGGATACACAGGTAGTTCGTTTTTTGCCCTTCTACAGATAACTCGAAGACGAACTAATGAAAGTAGAATCTTTGACCAATAATTGATAATTTTTTTTTTTATATTTGACTTCCGAAGCGGAGATATCAAAAGTAATGCAAGAAAACCTAATACAACCCAAATAATTAGAAAAGTAAATCTAAAAAGGAAGTTTAAATGAACCATCCGCTAATTCTTCAAAAAAACCAAACGTCCGTTCATTATTGTCGCATGTACTTTTCCATACATCTCATAACCTAGAAACGGTGAGTTTTTACCCTGAGACAACAGCGTTTGCTCCTCTACGGTCCAACTGTCATTTACTCCAAAAACAGTCACGTTTGCTACTGCCCCCTCCTCAACTCTAAAAACTTCCTTGTTTAAAATAGTGGCAGCCTTTGTACTTATTAGATTCAATGCTTCATGCATCTCTATTTTGTTCCTTTTGGCCCAGCTTAAAGTTAAGGGTAATAATAACTCAGTGCCAATTTGCCCTTCCGAAGCTTCAGAGAACGGCAACGTCTTATCTTCTGTGTCAACGGGAGTATGGTCCGAGCAAATAAAATCTATCGTACCATCAAGCAATCCTTCGGTAAGAGCGTCCCGATCTCTCTGTCCACGAAATGGTGGGATAGCCTTACAATTTGTGTTAAATGCTCCAACATCCAAATCAGTGAGATGTAAGTAATGTATCCCAACATCAGCTGTAATTCTCAAGCCCTGTTTTTTCGCCTCTCTCACAATATCAACACTTTCAAGAGAAGATAAACGACATAGGTGTAATCTTGCATTTGTCATTTCAGCTATTCTAAGTAATGTTACCAACGAGAGTGTTTCAGCACAGACAGGTACACCTTTTAAGCCTAACCTAGTACAGGTCAAACCACTATGCATATCTCCATCCCTTCCAATCCATGGGTCTCTAGGCGATACCCAAATTGGAAAATCAAAATTCGATGCATATTGAAACGCATTGAGTAAAACCTGATTATCACGAATAGGTTGATTTGCTTGCGAGAAACCTATACACCCAGCTTCGAATAATTCTCCCATTTCTGTGATGTCATGACCCTCCAACCTCTGAGTAAGCGCCCCCAGAGGGGTTACTATGGCTTTTTCAAATTCTATAGATTTATTAATTAACATTCTTACCAATCCGGGTTCATCTAGCACTGGATCAGTATCCGGAGGGCATACCAATCTAGTGATCCCTCCTGCTACAGCGGATTTTAACTCTGAATACATAGTCCCTTTATATTCAGAGCCTGGTTCTTTGATTCTCACTGCACAGTCTGTGAAAGAGCTTGTCACGATACAATTTTTCGCGTTTATTTTAAGAGAAGATGATGAAGCAGAGCCCGACTTTGTGTTTACGTCTATTCTTTGAATTTTTCCTGAAGAAATCGTAATGTTTTTAGGAATATATTTTTTAGCTGTATTGCAATATACGAGTCCGTTTAGAATTTCCATCGTTTTAAACTCTTCTTCCTTATCCATTATCTCTTTCTAATTTTTCCTGATGTAATAAATCCATTACAGCCATTCTGATGGCTATTCCAAAAGTAACCTGCTTCAAAATAACTGAACTAGCTGAGTCTGCCACTTTCGAATCGATTTCCACACCTCTATTCATAGGTCCAGGATGAAGAACAATCGCATTTTCATCACAATTCTTCATTGCATCTTCGGTAAGTCCGTAAAACTTAAAATACTCTTGCGCACTCGGTAGAACGGGACTTGATATTCGTTCATTTTGCAGTCTTAGGACAATAACTACATCAACATCTTTTAACCCAGCATTTAAATCCGAAAAAACTGTTACACCCATCTGTTCAATATCCATCGGCAAAAGCGTCCTGGGCGATATGACTCGGATCTCGGGTACTCCTAAAATAGACAAAGCCAAGATATCTGATCTAGCGACCCTTGAATGAGAGATATCTCCTATGATTGCTACCCTTAAATTACGAAAATTCTTTTTAAAGAATCTAATAGTGTACATATCAAGTAAGGCCTGGGTCGGATGAGAGTGACAACCATCGCCGGCATTTAATACCTGTATATTTGGAGAAACCCGATTTACGTGATTTGCAATAAGGTGAACTGCTCCGCTACATGAGTGACGAACAATAAATATATCAGCTTGCATTGCGACAAGATTATCAACTGTATCTAGGAGAGATTCCCCCTTAGAAGAACTTGAACCTGAAATATTTAGTTTCATTACATCCGCTGATAGCCTTCGTGCGGCAATTTCAAAGGTTGAACTAGTTCGGGTTGAATTCTCAAAAAAAATATTAAAAACGCATCTTCCTCTTAATACCGGATAGTTTTTTAAAACAATATTGTCCCCGAAAGAAAGAAATTTATTTGCCCGATCGAGGATACTAATCAAATAATCTCGCGAAATACCCTCTATAGTTAAGAGATGATTCAGACGGCCATATTTATTTATTTGTGTAGAATAACTCATCTAAAACCACTTGTAATATTAAAGCCGCAGCTCTTGCATCA
The DNA here is from genome assembly GCA_004214155.1 of Burkholderiaceae bacterium. Taxonomy (GTDB): domain Bacteria; phylum Pseudomonadota; class Gammaproteobacteria; order Burkholderiales; family Burkholderiaceae_A; genus UBA7377. The sequence continues at coordinate 9,948 of SGYQ01000022.1, read as the reverse complement.
TCTTGGCCCTTACCTTTTGACAAGACAGAGGTATACGACTCGTCTATCAATCGTACCTTCTTACCAGTTTCAAAGCTAATATTTCTGGCGAATCTTTTACAATTATTTGCCAAAGGGTGCATACTTCCATCAAAGTAGGACGGGAAACCAACTACTATTAATTCAGGATCCCAAAAAAAAACCTCTTCCTTAGCTGCCTTAAACCCTTCAATTTTTGACTTACTGTGTAGAATTTTAAGTGGAGAAGCGACCCCACTGACTGTATTCCCAATGGAAACACCTATTTTTCTGAGTCCGTAATCAAACCCTATAAGCGTCGAGTTAAGTTTCTCTTGCAAAAGTCTGTATTCTCTTTTTAAGCATGCCCAATAAAATTCGATAAGTTATCTGGATGAATCCCTAATATTTTAAAAGCCTCATCAAACCTCACATCAGCTGGTGTCTCGAACAGAAGCTTATTATCCTTTAACGGAATAGTCAACCATGAGTTTGAAGCCAACTCCGTATCCAGTTGACCTGGGCCCCAACCCGAATATCCAAGAGACACAAGTATTTTCTTAGGACCAACTCCCTTTGCTGTAGCTTCAAGAATATCCTTTGATGAGGTCAAGGCTAATGCCTCGTTTATTTTTAAAGTTGATGCCCACGTACTGGCTGGCTCATGCAAAACAAAGCCTCGGTCCTGTTGTATAGGACCTCCATAATATACTGGTTCTGAAACCTCTAGACTCTCTTGATTGCCTTGACTTCCTAAGTTTAGTTTTTTCAATAGTGCTCTTAGGTCTAGTTCACATGGCTTGTTAATAACTATTCCCATAGCCCCTTCCCCACTATGCTCAGCAAGGTAGACAACAGATTTAGAAAAAACCGGATCTAAGAGTCCAGGCATTGCAACTAAAAGATGGTGGCTTATGTAGGGCGAACTTATAGTATCATTAGACATATCACATAGTGTACTGTAAATTTTATTCATCGCAAACTGTCTTAATATGAAACTCAATTTAAATGGAGGCTCTCTTATTTGGTTGCGTAGAGATCTACGCATCATGGAGAATGATCTTGTCAAGCACGCTCTTTTAAAAAGTAAAAAACTAATTTTCTGTTTTGTTTTTGATGATGTAATTCTCCAGAATTTAAAAAGCAGTCCTTTTAGTATCTTGGACAGTAAATCATTACATGTGGATAGGAGATTGGGGTTCATTTATCTAACTCTGATTGAAATAAAAAAAAAACTACAAGAGTTTGGATCTGATCTCTTAATCTTACAAGGCGATCCAGTCGAAGTAATTCCTAAAGCTGCCGAGACACTCAATGCAGGTTGTGTATTATGGTCAAAAGACTATGAACAATACGCCAGAAACAGGGACAAAAGAATCTCTCAGTCACTCGAAATACTCAACATTAAGTCGTCACAAATAAAAAACCAATGTGTTTTTGAAGAATTTGAAGTTTTAACTAACGAAGGTAATCCCTATACAGTATTCACCCCATATAAAAAAAAATGGTTAGCCAAATTTTCAGATCTTAACAGTCCATGGACTGATTACAGTAAAGAACAACTAAGTGAGCATGTGGGAAAATTCGACCATCTAAACGAAATGGTGGAAATCGAAGAGCTAGGATTCTCATCAGAGAGCAAACAAATAAAACTGGAAATTGGTTTCGAAGGAGCTAATAAATTAGTAGATGACTTTTTTAAAGTAATTAAACATTATGAATATTCCAGAAATTTTCCCAGCAAAAAAGGGGTCTCATATTTATCTACTCATTTTCGCTTCGGGACAATTTCTGTAAAAAAAGTGGTTCATTCAATTTTTACAAAAATACAGGAGTTCAAGCAAAACGGTATTGACACAGAAGGGATGCAGTCATGGTTATCTGAATTAATTTGGAGAGATTTTTACATGCAAATCTTATTTCACTTTCCCTATGTGGAAAATGGATGTTTTAAAAGAAAATATGATAGGTTGATTTGGGATAATAATGATGATCTATTTTTCAAATGGACAGAAGGGAAAACTGGCTACCCCTTGGTTGATGCTGGCATGAGACAGCTAAATGAAACTGGATATATGCACAACCGCTTAAGAATGGTTACTGCCAGTTTCCTTACTAAAGATTTAGGGATTAATTGGCAGGAAGGTGAAAAATATTTCGCAAATAAATTGTTGGACTTTGATCTTTCTGCAAATAATGGAGGTTGGCAGTGGGCTGCTTCCACCGGATGTGACGCACAACCTTACTTTCGAATTTTTAATCCGACAAGCCAGGCAAGAAAGTTCGACCCTGAAGGTGAATTTATAAAAAAGTACGTTCCTGAACTCAGCAATCTCTCGTCTAAGCAAATACACGAGCCCTGGAAATTACAGGGCCTACTCGGTAGCGAATATAAAATAGAGTATTACAACAGAATTGTTGATCATGACGAAGCAAGGAGGAGAACTTTGGATAGGTTCAACGCGGTTTCCGAAAACTAGCATTAATAATTAAATCTCTACCATGTCAAAATCAGATTTTTGTGCGCCGCACTCAGGACACGTCCAAGTGATAGGCACATCTTCCCATTTAGTCCCCGGCTCAATACCTTCATCCGGAGAACCATCCTCCTCGCTATAAATCCACCCACAAATAAGACACATATAACTTTTCATTTCACTCCCTCAAAAAATCAAGTTGCCGTTTAATCGCTCCTGTAGCTCGGAAGTAAGCAGACATTCGTATGCTAAAACTTAATAAACGAATCGAGGAATAAAAAAACCATTAAATAAAAAGAGGCTTTAAATCGACAAGTTTGCTAACACATTATTCACCATAGCGTAAAATACAATAATTAGGAAAAAAATTATAGAAAAATGCAGAATATTTCAAAAAGCCAAAACTATTTTAATAAAGCCAAAGACTTAATTCCTGGCGGAGTAAATAGCCCTGTGAGGGCTTTTAATTCCGTAGGAGGGGTTCCTCGATTTATCCAAAAAGCCTCTGGACCTTACTTGTATGATGTAGATGGTAATCGATATGTAGATACGATCTGCTCTTGGGGACCAGCTATCGTGGGACATGCAAATGAGGAAGTTATTTCAGCGGTAAAAAACTCTTTATCAAATGGTCTAAGCTTCGGCGCACCTACTGAAGGGGAAACGATTCTCTCAGAAATGATAAAAGAACATGTAAGCTCCGTTGAGCAAGTAAGGTTAACTTCATCAGGAACTGAAGCTACAATGTCAGCGATCCGGCTTGCAAGGGGGGTTACTAACAAAGACAAAATTGTAAAATTCGAAGGTTGTTATCATGGTCACGTGGATTCTCTCCTTGTAAAAGCAGGTTCAGGCTTGCTCACATTAGGAAACCCTACATCTGGAGGCGTTCCAAAGCCATTTGCTGCCGAAACTATTGTGTTGCCGTATAACGATCCTCAGGCTTTAATTGAATGTTTTGAAGCCTTTCCAGATGAAATTGCAGCTGTCATTATCGAACCGATAGCTGGAAACATGAACCTTGTAAAACCTAATAAAGAATTTCTTAAGTTATTGCGCAATACCTGCGATAAATTTGGATCGTTATTAATATTTGATGAGGTTATGACCGGTTTCAGAGTAAGTCTCGGAGGAGCTCAGCAAATACTTGACATCATCCCGGATTTGAGTACATTTGGAAAAGTAATTGGAGGGGGCATGCCAATGGGTGCCTTTGCAGGAAAGAAGGAAATTATGAAACATCTAGCTCCTCTAGGACCGGTTTACCAGGCCGGTACGCTTTCTGGTAATCCCATAGCCGTTGCTGCTGGAATTGCCACGCTAAACATTGTTTCACAACCAAATTTTTTTAGATCACTTGAGCTTCTCACCAATGAACTGATCGTTGGATTGAGAGATATTGCTAGAAATTGCGAAGTTAAAGATTTTTCCTCAGATTGCGTGGGCGGGATGTTCGGACTATATTTTAGACCAGAGATTCCAAAAACCTTCAATGATGTTCTAGATTCCAATATAGATCTTTTTAAACAGTTCTTTCACGAAATGCTTACACGCGGAGTTTATCTTGCTCCTTCCCCATATGAAGCTGGGTTCTTATCCATAAAACATGAAGGGAAGCCTGTTCAGGAAATTCTAGAAGCTGCCAAAGAATCGTTTAACGCAATCAATGAAAGAAAAGAGTAATAAAAATGTTCTCGGCCGGTTTGCTCCATCACCCACAGGGCCATTACATTTAGGTTCTCTAGTCACCGCTCTGGCTAGCTTCTTAGATGTGAAATCTGAAAACGGCAAACTGTGGCTGCGTATAGAAGACAGCGATAGTCAGAGAAGTAAACCAAATTTTATCGGATTAATAAAACAACAGCTGGTTGATCATGGAATTGCATGGGATGTCTGGCCTAATCTAGCGCATGAGAGAGCGGGCGTGATTTATCAAAGCGAAAGACAACACATTTACTCCCATTTTTTGCATTATCTGAGTACGTTAGACCGAACTTTTCTATGTAAATGCACAAGAAAGTCATTGTCACGAACAAATCATTTTATTGAATATCTAGAATCTGGAGAAAAGCGATATCCTCAAATTTGCAGAGATCGCAAGAGCGTCTGTTTATCTAAAGAACAAACTTTACGGTTTAAATCAACCAATCGTGACGACTTTGTCATAAGGCGGTTGACTACGGGAGACTTTTCTTATGCTTTTACTGTTGTAATTGATGACTACCTCCAGGGAGTAACGAGGGTGGTCAGAGGGGATGACCTAAAATTTACTATAGAGCGGAATCGACAAGTACAAGCAATCCTAGGATTTCCTTTTCCAACAATACTGCATGTACCAGTGGTCAGGGATTCTAATGGTAGAAAGTTGTCAAAAACAGATGAACACTCAAAATTACGAGGAGGAAAATTCATAAAAAAACAGATTACACAAAGCTGGACACACCTTAGGAAAAATATGCCTTCCTCATGGATAGAAAAAGTTACACCCACCTATGAAAACTATTTTTTCTAAAAGTAGCCTAAATAGGTCAATAAAATGTATGTAGACAATATCGATAGACCCATCCAGCCAATAACCTCAATATATTTTCTTAATCTTTTTTCTAAATTATCCCCTCCTTTTGAAATAATAAAACCAATAAGAAAAAATCGCATACCACGTCCCAGGAATGATGCGATGAGAAAAGGGATAAACGCTAATCCAGTTACCCCAGAGGCTATAGTAAAGATCTTATAGGGTATAGGGGAAAAACCAGAAATCAAAACAACCATAACACCCCACTCAGTCATCCATGCGGTTGTAATCTCAACACTGTTCTCATCAAATATCCAGCCTAGGCTGCTTAAAAATAATTCTGACAAATAAACACCAACAAGATACCCAATAACCCCACCAAGGACTGAAAAAATTGTTGTAAGCATAGCAAAATAATAAGCTTTCTTGGGACTAGAAATGCTCATAGGAATTAACAAAAGATCAGGTGGTATTGGGAAAATAAACGATTCAATAAAACTCACAGTAGAAAGAATACTTACAGCGTGCTTAGATTTTGCCCATAACATGGTAGCATCATACGACCTAGTAAATAGATTTCGCATTATTAACATCCAATTTATTTAATTCGATGATGACCTCATTCAAATTTTGACAAATTCTTGTTTTTGATAGCTGGTCTGCTGATAAAAATTCTTCGTCAACTACATGCCTAAGAAATAAAAGTAATTTAGAGTAATAACTATTGATGTCCACTAATATCAAAATTCTGTCTTCAACACCCAGTTGTATTTTTGCCCATAAATCGAACAGCTCATCAAGAGTTCCAATTCCTCCGGGTAGGACAATGACTGCGTGACAATTTTCTACGAGTTTTTCTTTTCTTTCACTTAAGGTTTTAACTACACTAACTTTGTCAATATTTTTTAAAATAGGCTCGGTCTCTGCAAGTTTCTTCGTTATTATCCCGTGCACCGTTGCTCCACTTTTTTTAGCTGCTAGGGCTACAGAACCCATTATTCCCTTACTACCCCCACCGTAGAATAGAATATATTTATTTTTCCCTAAAAAATCGCCTAAATTTCTTGCAAACTCTACCCATACTTCTTTTTTCCCGGTACGGTGACCACAAAAAATGCAAACTCTTTTAGTTATTTCAGTATTCATCTAACATTCCACTACTATCCAAATGACTTGTTTCAGCCCACTTAATTATCTTAAATTCACTTTTGCATCTTTCTAGCAAAAAAAATGCTCCGTTTGGTATTGCCCATTTTCTTTCTGAACTCAAAGGTTCATTCATAATGATCCTATGTAGGATATCAAGAACGCCTCCATGTGTCATACAAACGACAATCCCGTTTATCTGGATGGTTGAAAGAAAACCTAGAAATTCTTTTACTCTAATGTTGACATCGCATAAGCTCTCACCACCATCAGGTCTGTAATTTTTCTCCGCCGTCTTACACAAGATCAATTTTTGTTCGTATGCTTTAGCAGACTTGATGTTTCCCATTTCAAGACCTTCAACTACCCCGAACCCTCTTTCAATTAAATTTTTTGAACATATAATTGCTTTTTGTTTTCTCCTAGCTAAAGGTTCTATGCTACTGTAAGCTCGCTTTAATGGACTCGAGAATATCAGCCCTATATTAACTTTATCCAGAGCCTCACTTATTGCAACTGCCTCCCTATGGCCATCACCGTCTAAAGCAGTATTTGTATGACCCTGGATTTTTTTTTTTATTCCAATCTGTTTGCCCATGCCTAATTAAAACTATTTTCATGCTCGACTTTCCCCCTGAAAAATTACAATGCTTGCTATGAGTATTACAACACAACCTATACCTATTTGCCATGTAATAACCTCTCCCAAAAATAGCACGCCCCATAACGTTCCGAACATAGGAACAGAATACGTAACACTAGATGAAGCCGTAGGACCGAAAAATTTTAATACCTGAAAATATAATAGGTATGCTAGGCCTGTACAAAAAACTCCTAAAATCGCCAGGGAATACAATCCCTCTATAGGAAACTCCGGAAACTCGTCTAACGCGAAGTAATTAATTGGAGTAAGAATGATAAAGGCACTTATCAATGACATGAAAGATAAAGCTATCAATGATTTATTTTTAAAAAAATGCATAACAAATATACCGGATAAAGAATAACAAATCGCCGCACCAATAGAGGCAAAACAAGATACAAGAATCTCTTCACTAAATGTCAAAGGGCCAAGCCCAACAACCAGCACAACACCAAAAGTCCCAATTATAACTGCAAACTTAGTTTTCTTAGTCGGTGTAGTTCCAAACAATGCTCTTCTAGCACAAACAGTTATTAATGGTACTAAGGAATTTATAGTAGCCAAATAGCTGGCTGGTAAATGCATTGCAGAAAAGCTAGTCAAAGCAAATGGTAATGCACTATTTAAAAGACCTAGGCCAAATAACAAAAAAATTTGAGACGGAATTCTGCTAAATAAAAAAAAAGGTAACAAAAAGATACAGGCGAAGAAAATTCTTCCATTAGCCAGGCTTATAACATCAAAATGAGAGGATGCTAACCGCAAGAATATAAAGGAAAGCCCCCAAAGCGAGGCTAGCAATATAAATATCGTTATATTGAACAGGTAATTTCTACTTAGCACTAATTAGAATATTGTAAAAGTTGAGATCTAGTTAATCTCGCGATATTTCTTTCCGGATCGTTTGCTTCAATAGAATACTTTTTACCTTTTATCCATAAGAAAACATTATCTGGATCTCCTACAACTACATAGATTGGGTACTTTTCTATTAAAACCTTGTCATCTTTTTTCACAACAAATTCTTCAATGGACTCATCGGAAAACTTTATCCATAACCATGTTGTACTTCTCACGTCGAAAATTACTTTAGGAACATCTTTGTCAATTTCTAGCATTTCAAGATTTATTTCTTTCGAAACGATGAAAGGGTTAAGCTCATCAAATTCTAATTTTTTGCTAGCGAGTTTTTCGTTGGAACCATTAACGCTGTCACTTATTTCATTTAGAAGAACCGTATACTCTTGAGATTCGTATATATTGTTTTCATTTACGGGCTCTTCAATAAAAATCTCAGTTTTTTGCTGTGTTATTGATGTTGGAGGACTGTATTTGCTATCGATCTTTTTAACTGAAGGAGTCACTCTATCATCTAGAAAATACACTGCAGTAATTGCAATCAAGACAAGCCCATAAGCATATCTGAGTAGCATACGGTTTTTTTCTAATATCTGATTTTTTTCTTGATGCCTCATACGAAGTTTCGAATAGGACATTGTTGTAGATCTGAGAGAGATCTTTGATTTCCTGGTATATTCACGCACGGGTATAGCCTGGAGATTTTTGGAACTCTCCTTTAAATTGTTACCGGCAACTTTTTCGTCAACAGGAGCATTTTTTCCCGCATCTTCACCTTCTTGATTAGTGACCCTTTGTTCTAACTGTTTTATTTTTGATTCAGAGAAATTTAGGGCTAACGCATAACGTCTCAACAGATCTAAATAAAATGGAGGCCCATAAAAAATTCTTAACTCACCCTCTTCTATCGCATTTATATGGTGCTTTGTGGTTCTCAAGTCAAGAACAAAATCCAAACTAGTTTTATTTAGCACCTCTCTCGCTTTCGCTAGCTCAATGCCAACATTTTTTATTTCAACCTGAGAAAAATCGTCAAACGTCATTAGAAAACCGTATTAGAATAATATCTGGAAAGCATGGCCACAACTAAAGTTTAATGGTAAAAAGCAAAGATAACCACATGGAATGTGAAATTAAATGGAACGCTGGTGATGGAATATCTTTTACAGCAAAAACCGGATCAGGGCATTTAATAGCTTTAGATACGGTAAAAGATATTAGTGGAGTAACAGCAGGTCCCCGTCCTATGGAAGCGTTTCTTGTTGGAGCGGTTGCTTGCACTCAGTATGATGTAGTGGCAGGTATCAAACAAGCTGGGGGGGTTCTTCATTCATGTAAAGCTTTGGCTAGAGGAGTTCGACGTGAAAATAGCCCAAAAATATTTACCCAAATTTCAGTACATTTCTATATAGAAGCGGATAATATTTCGCATGAATTGGTCGAGCAACTTTTGGATGCCTCTAGAGAGGTACACGGCTCAGCAATGAAAATGCTCGGAAAAAGTGCAGAAATACTATTCGAATTCGAGCTCTCGGCTGGTAGTTCCCGGTCTTAACCGCAATCAAATAAAATTTAAAGTTATGAGAACTGTATTTTTTAACGCGATATAAGGTCTGCCCTGCGGTTCACCGAAAAGCCAGCTTCAGAACTAATGCTATTTCTTGGCCTCTCTTCTCCATAACTAATTGTCTCTATTCTATCGCCATCAATTCCCATTGATACAAGAGCTGCCTTAACCGCGTCTGCCCTCCGCTGGCCAAGAGCTAAATTGTATTCAATAGTACCTCGCTCATCGCAATTTCCTTCTATCCTGAGCTTGGACCCTGGTATGGCTCGCATATATTCAGCAAAAACCTCAATAGTCAGGGCAAATTGTTCCTTGACTTCAAATTTATCATAATCAAAGTAAACTGATGGTTCTGTTGAAGCTAACTTTTCAGCCGCTAACATTCCAGGGGTGACTATCTCAGTCTCAACGACAGAATCTCCTTTTTCGCCCGATGATTCAACTTGTGAAACCGAGCCTCCTGGGGCATCCTGACGGGTAGCGCAACTTGCTAAAAACATCAGTGCGACCACAATAACTAATCGATTGATCATAACTCACTCCCCTGAACTTCCGTTAACATTAGCTTACTAGCGTTGGTAGCTTTGACTAGCATTCATATTATAAGGTGTTTAGCCGCCCGTTTAAAGTGAAACAGCGGTAAATTCCGAATAATTATTTTTGAACTGTTAGTCCAACACGCCATATCCCATTACAGTTGAAAGGTACAATCATCAGTATATGCTCCAAAACCCCGAGGGTCATT
>SGYQ01000021.1 GCA_004214155.1 Burkholderiaceae bacterium | reverse complement strand
CGATAAAGATCACAATACTTTGAAGGTGGATGGATGCAGCTCCTGAGGCCAACATACCGATTATTAGGAGAGAAAGACAGGAAAGCATACATCCTGTTGTTATCCACAGATTTAACGAACCAATTTTCTTGTTAGAAAAACGACCTGAGCAGATTATGCTAACAAATATCATTCCGACAAAAACTCCAGCGTGTTGCATTCCTGAAAGCTTTGTTGTCTCACCTGGTGTCAAGTCAAAAACTGAACCAGCGAAAGGTTCTAGAATTAAATCTTGCATACTGAATGCAAACATTGAGGCGAAAACAAATAACGTGAACAATCTTGTTTCCTTTTCTTCCCAGATTACGGAAATCGCTCCCAAGAAGCCTCCGGAAATGCTTTGTGTGTGTGTCGATGTTTTTACTGTTTTTCGGACCAGGCTGTTTTCGAGTCCCCAAACAGCCAGGAGAGCTAAACTTAGTAAGAAGAAAGTCACAGAGCTACAGACTACAAAGAGTCGTGTAGGGGTAAATGGATCCAATAATGAGCCGGTTATCATTGCAGTTATAGCAAAACCAGCTATCATCATGATCCACAACACTCCAGCGGAGGCAGCCCTTTTTTCTTCGTCAACATTTTTGGCCAGAAACGTTAGCAAAGAGGTTCCAGCTGCACTAACTCCAATTCCTATTAATAAAAAACCAACTGTCGCAATCAATAACCCACCCACTCTATTTTCGAACATTGGAATTACGGAAAAGCTTGATACAATACTACCTGCCGCCAAAATCAAAAGGCCGCCCATTATCCATGGAGTTGCTTTCCTACCTTTATCAACTCCGTGGCCCATCCTTGGGCGGAGCATCTGCACAAGATAGTGAGCCATCACCAGAAGGCCGGGAACTGCCGCTGGTAACAAAAGTTCAACAACCATAACCCTGTTTAAGGTTGACGTGGTTATCACAACCATTCCACCAATTCCTAGCTGAACAATTCCTAATCGGAAAATTTGAAACCATGATAATTGCTGATTCTGATATTTGGTCATAATAAAGGGTACCCTTCGCTTACATTCACGAAACGCAGGGCTGAAGCCGCGACCATCATTCCCGTTACAAGTAATGGAACCCCAAATGCACTGTATTTAAGTGCTCTCTGTCTGGGATTTTTTAAAAAATATGACATTAAAACTAGTTGTAAAATTATCAATGCAATCAAAGACAATCCCAACAAATTTGTCTGCCAGGAGAAGAGTAGGAGCGTTACTATAATTTGTGGAGCAAGCATAGTGAGGCAGCTAACTTTTGCGGCGAGCTTTTCACCGAGTTTTACGGGTAAAGAATTGACTCCAAATTTCTTATCCCCCTCAATAGATTTGAAGTCATTTAGGGTCATAATTCCATGAGCGCTTATGCTGTAAAGGATAGCTAAACAAATGGTTTCGTAGGCGGGAAATTTACCGTTTGCAACCACTATCGCACCGGTTATCCATGCTAATCCTTCATAGGAAAAACCACAGGCTGCATTACCTAACCACCCATTATTTTTTAAACGGATTGGAGGCATGCTATAAGCCCATGCCAAAAGAACAGCTAATAATGTTGCAATAATCCCCCAGTATCCAAGAGAAAAAGAAACAACGATGGACAGAAAGCTCCAAAAAACGGCTATTTTCAAGCCCCACGTTCCTGGGATACGTCCGGATGGAATTGGCCTATTCGGCTCATTTATAGCGTCTACATGCCTGTCGTACCAATCATTCACAGCCTGGCTGGCTGCACATACAAGGGGGCCGGTCAAAATTAGTCCTATCAAGATTAGCCATGCCTGCTCAAAAAAATTGCTTCCCGAGGCGACAACCCCGCATGAAAACGCCCACATTGGGGGGAACCATGTGATCGGTTTAAGTAATTCTCCAACATCTCTAGCGTATATTGTAGTCATTGTTGTATTTTCTACTTGACAGTGTAAACAGTCAATTGCAATTTACACTTATAGTGTAAAATATACTTAATTAGGGGGTATTTTTGATGAAATTTGTCATGAACTATGAAAATCGACCTACAGCGCTAATAATTGGAAGTGGTTTTGGTGGCATTGCAACCGGAATTCGCCTACAGGCAAGAGGCTACAAAACAATTATCTTTGAGAAACTGGATCAGCCTGGGGGTAGAGCAAGTGTTTTTAGACAGGACGGGTTTACTTTCGATGCTGGCCCAACTATCGTCACTGCTCCATTTCTGCTAGAGGAATTATGGGATTTGTGCGGTCGAAAATTTTCTGATTCAGTGGTGTTAAAGGAAATGAGCCCTTTCTATAGAATACGATTTGACGATGGTACATTCTTCGATTATTCAGGCAATTCAGAAAGAATGAGAGAACAAATCCGTAAATTTTCGCCAAACGAAGTTGAAAGCTATGACAAATTTATGAAGAAGGCTGAGTTATGTTATCAACTTGGATATGAAGACCTGGGGAATCTTCCGTACAACACACTAACAGATTTACTAAAATCAATTCCTTCAATGATAAGGATGGAAGCATGGCAGAGTATCTATAAGTCGGTTTCAAAATATTTTAGAAATGAGAAATTAAGACAAGTTTTTAGTTTTCACCCCTTATTGATTGGAGGAGATCCTTCTGCGGTTACTTGTGTTTATAGTTTGATTGCAGCCTTGGAAAAAAGGCATGGTGTCCATTCGGCGATTGGGGGAACCGGGGCGATTGTAAGTGCAATGGTAGACCTCTACAAAGATATTGGGGGCGAAATAATTTATAACTCTGAGGTTGCCAAAATTGATGTCCAGCAGTCGTGTACTAAAGGTTTATTGTTAAAGAGTGGAAAGTATTTCAAGTCGAATATTATTGTCTCTAACGGAGATACTGCATGGACATATACTCACCTTTTGGATAAAACTTATCGCAAGAAATGGAGTGATAAAAAAATACGGAATAGCTCCTTTTCGATGAGCCTATTTGTTTGGTATTTTGGAACATCAAAAATTTATCAAGATGTGAAACATCACACTATTTTGTTAGGAAAAAGTTATTTGCCTTTGTTGCAAAAAATTTTTAGGGAGAAAAAACTCTCGGAGGATTTTAGTCTGTATTTACATCGACCTACAGCAACAGATAAAAGTATGGCACCTCCAAACCACGATACTTTTTACGTTTTATCTCCGGTTCCAAACCTTTTAGGAAGGATTGATTGGGAAAAAGAAAAAGAAAGTTACAGGGAAAAAATTGCAACATATTTGGAGAATACAGTTTTACCTGGCTTGACACAGTCTATAGTTACATCAAAAGTTTTCACGCCGAACGATTTTGAGCAAAGATATCTGGCCTTTAGAGGAGCGGCTTTTGGGATGGAGCCTCTACTTTTACAGAGTGCCTGGTTTAGACCCCATAACAAGAGTGAAGATATAAAAGGTCTGTATATGGTCGGAGCAAGTACTCATCCTGGAGCAGGCATTCCTGGAGTCTTAACCTCAGCTAAGCTTTTGGATAAAGTCATACCAGAGAGTTTTGCTAAAGGTAAGGTTGCAGATAAAAAAACTGGAGAACAAGCTTATGGAAGTGCGTAACATGAACCAAATGCAAAAAGCGTATAAACCATTAAACTGTAGCCAAATTATGGCTGCGGGTTCCAAATCATTTTACGCTGCATCGAGACTTTTTCCCGCACGATTAAGGGGTGCTGCAACGATTATCTACACCTACTGCCGATTGGCAGATGATTTAATCGACAAAGGAGGTACAAAAAATACTTTAGAATCCTTGAGGAAAAGATTGGACAGAATTTATCTTGGAAGACCGGCTAATGAGGGAGTTGATAAGGAGTTTGCACAAGTAGTCAGGAAGTATGATATCCCCAAAGAATTGCCACTAGCGCTACTGGAGGGGTTCGAGTGGGACCTTGATGGAAAACGTTATGATAGTCTAGAGGAGCTAACAGATTATGCTGCCCGTGTCGCTGGATCAGTCGGAGCTATGATTTCCGTATTGATGGGAGTTCGGGATAGTAGAGTACTGGCAGCCGCTTGTAAACTCGGAATAGCAATGCAATTCACGAATATTGCGAGAGATGTCGGCGAAGACGCAAGAAATTCTCGATTATATCTCCCCGAAAGTTGGATGAGACAAGTTGGCTTAGATCCTGACATGTGGTTAGAAAAACCAGTTGATGACATAAGGATTCGGTCATTAATAAAGAAATTATTGGAGAAAGCTTCTTCTTATTATCAGGTTTCCGCTGAAGCTATCTTTTTGCTTCCTAAGGATTGCAGAGTATCAATATTGTCTGCACGATATATTTATGAAGAAATTGGAAATGAGTTAAAAAAGCATGCTTTTAATTCAATAAACTATAGAGCACACGTATCCTTGTCAAAAAAACTTTTATTAATAATGAAATCCGCTTATGATACGGTTCAATCAATGCTACTTCCATATTTTAAGAAAGAATTTAGTGATAAATCTCCATTGCAATCCAATCTCTATTTCATGCTAAATCCAATTGGAATTAAATTTAGAGGTAGGCGCTGCTCAACGAGACCATTAAACTATTTGCAGCGGTTAGACTGGGTTATTAACCTCCTCTTGAAACAAGCGGAGAGAGATAAATATCAACTAGTCGATTCTCGGCATCCGCCAAGGCAATAAAGTTTTAACCAGGGATTTAGAATATCTGTCTAAGTTCAAAGTTTCATGCATTACAAGTTGTCTATCCCCCAGAAGACCAGCGGATAACATACTTCTGGAATAAAAAGGTGTATCTTCCAGGTTTTTAAGTATATGAGCTGGACGAGCTGGTTCAGCTCGCATAAATCGCGGAATAAACCATTTTGTCGAAGGTAGTTCCTCTCGTGGTGGGGGAGCGATTCTCTTTACACTTCCGTCTGGGAAAAAACGCAACGGTAAAACTCTTTCCCTTCCTTTTTTCTGCTTTACATCGTAGAAAACCAGTACGGTGTCATCCTCAAGGTGTGCTTTAGCCCAATTCCAACCAAAAAAAGGATTTTCTAGTGGTTCATCTCCTTCGTTAGAGTCGCAATATCCATGACCGCTCCAATTAAGATTTAGGTCCGGAAATTCGACAGTCACATCTGCATGTGGTGCCAGCGGTCCCCACCTGTGTTTCTTGTCATCATCCAGCCACGTACTGTACAGAAAAAACTTGTTAGCCGATACCGTAATTTTTCCATTAATTCTTTTTGGAAAGGGTGTTGCAATTTCATCAATTTCGATCTCTATACGGTTATTTTTCCATTCGATTCTGCTGTTCGCTACTTCAAAACATTCCTTTTTACGGTTTATATGTTTCTTGCTGAACTCCGTCATCGTCCAAATTTTCTTGTTTTGGTTGTATAGGGCTAGATTAAATGAGCAAAAATTTTCGGGATCGGCGCTCTGTAAATCCCTTTTTTTTGCCAGTGAGTAGTAGGGAGAAAAAACGCTACCCACGAAAATAATGAGTGAAAACGCATGAGTACCATTTTCACTTGTTCCGTCTATATACCACCACAAATAACCTCCAGGGGTCACTGGTTGATTAAACCTAGGTCCTCCATCAATGCCTCTGCCGCCAATTGGCCTGATATTGTTGCCATCGGCAACCCCGGTCCCGGGTGAACTGTTCCACCCGAAAGGTAAAGACCCGATATCTTGCTGCGTGAGGAGGGTCGAGTAAACGGGCTCAACCATCCATGGGTTGGTCTTCCGTAGAGAGCCCCCCCGCTTCCTGGAAACCTCTGGTAAAAATTTTGAGGAGTCATTGAAACCGGTACATTCTGTGGGTTGTCTATTTCCAGGCCACATTTTTTTAAAAGGGAAAATACTGATGCTTGACATGTTTTTATCTCCGTTTTTGATATTTTGGCAAAATCCCCGTTGGGCGGCGCATTAATTAACAGAAAAAGACGTTCCTCCTTACCTGAAACAAGTGAACCGTTGTTTAGCCTGTCCTGGGCACAAACGTAAACTGTTGGATCAGAGGGGATTTTACCCCTTTTGAAGATATCAGAAAACTCTTTACGATAAGGTGAATTGAAAAATATATTGTGTCGACAAAGTTCAAATCCAGTCGTTTTATTTTTCATTATCCATGTTATCGCCGACAATGAACGATTTTTCCGAGAATAGTTCGCAACCCTTTTACTACGAATTTTGTGATTAATTAAATAGTTGTCTAAATCATTAAAATCCCCATTAAATATGATTTTATCTGTGAGGATGTGGTTCCCATTATCAAGCCTAACCCCAGTTATTTCCCCGTTATATGAGAGTATCTCCTCACAAAGGTTTTTATAAATACTTACTCCTTTTTTTATTGCAAGTTTTTTTAACGCTCTAGCGAGATTAATTACTCCACCTTCAACACTCCAGACTCCTTGCCTTTCTACATCCCAAATTAGCATGAGCGTTGAAGGAGCTTCCCAAGGAGAAGATCCGCAATATGTCGCATATCTCCCAAAAAGTTGGCGTAACCTTTCATCCTGAAATGTTCTCTCAAGCTTTTCCCAAAGGCTATTAAATGCTCCTGCTCGCAATAAACATTTTGAACCACGTAAACCAATTGCATTAATCATTTTCAACATTCCTGGTTTCTGGCATTTCATATAAGTGTTTTCTAATACCGTGAAAAGTTCATGAGCCAATGTTGAAAATTCTTGGAAGTTTTTTGCCTCGCTAATACCAGCAAACTTCGCAACGGCTTCAAAGGATTTCTGAGGATTAGAGAACAAATCAAGCGTCTCATCAGAAGACCATGCATGTCGAGCTATAATATCCAATTTATTGAACTTGACATATTCATCAATATTTTCGTCTGATTTTGTAAACAGATTTGAGAACACATCTTTTAACGTAATTACAGTCGGTCCACAATCGAAGCTATTACCGTCACTGTCCTCTATTCTAGCTACTTTTCCTCCTAACTCACTTTCCGGATCCAGTAGATCGACCTCAAACCCCTTGTTAGCTAATTCAATTGCTGCAGACAATCCACCAAAACCACCTCCTATTACAACAACTTTAGTCAAAATTTTTCCCTTTCCAGGTTCCTCTCATCGACTTTGCTCGAAATCTGACAAACATTGACTCACTAAAGTAGTTTTCTTGGTAAGCCTTCCTCAATGCATTTAAATGCGCCCCTTTTTTTGAATATAATTCCAAACTCTGTAAATTTTCCCAAATTGTGAATGTTGCCTGACGAAGCAGTGGAGCCTCTCCTAAGCCTACAGATAACATACAACCCTGTATATCTGATAATGCACCTTCGGTCTCTGGTGTATGCGACCAGAAGCTTATCATTTTTCGTATCCGAATTGAAGCACGGGTGAGCGAGGCGATAGGTTTTTTATTTAGCTCAAAGTTTTTTGCCTTCTCACTAACAGTAATTTTTTCCCCGCTCCAGCTGCCCCTAGAATCATAAGGTACCAAGACAGATACAAAAAACTCATCTGACCTCAATTCGTATTGCTTTAATAAATCCCCATGATTTAAAAAATTTTGTGCATTTTTCTCTTCGTCAAAGTGAAAACAAAGACCTTGATAATTAAGTCCTGGAAGCATTCCGAATCCACCGTTGTAACCACTCCCTAAGACCTTAAAAAAAATAAGGCCCGGAACTTCTGGAATAAAATACTTTCTCAATGCCAGCTGCGGGACTCCCCAATGTAAGCATTCCCGTCTAAATTTCACTAATGCGATTAATGTTGTTTGTTGCTGAGCCATATATTTTTGTGATACTAACTGCGCTCGCCACCATCCTGTATATTCAATTTTTTCATCTTGACATACAAGCTTTGCCTTGAAAGCCCGAGCATCTCCGCAGCAGAGACACGATTATTCAAAGATAGATCAAGAGCAGCTTCGATACAAAGTTTTTCAATAAGATCTGTTGTTTCGCTGACTATGTTTTTTAATGGAAGCTGGCCAACAAGCTCAGATAGTTGCTCTGCTGATCTTGACAACTGTCCTGTTGTATTTTCATTTTTGATTCGCCGACTAATATTTCGCAAAGAAAAAACCATTTCTTTGTGCGTTCTATGGTCTAATTCAATGCCAGAAATTTCCACCTCGATTGAACTGGCTTGTCCGATAATTTGCGTAGTAAAAAGTTTCAGAACGCCACTATCTTGAAGAGTATTTCTCATGATACTGAAATCAACTCTACCTCTTGCCAGCCAGGTCATTAAATTACTACCGGAGACATGATCTTTATTAGGTAGAGCCGTCAACTCCAGGAAGGCTTCATTGATATATGATATTTCACCGTTAGTATCGCAAATAACTAGCGCATCAGGACTTTTTCCAATTGCTCTTTGGAGAGAAGTTTCTAGAGAGCGTCTTTTTTCAGAGGTATTTTCAGTTTCAAGCTGGAATTGTATTAAAGAGTAGATCTCATTTTCTTGCCTAAAAGACGATAAGGTTATAGAGATAGTCTTGTCATTTGCAAGCTTAGTTTCAAATACGTTCCTCTTCCCCAGCTGAGTTTTTCTCAAAAAGTTATTAACTTTTAGTTTTTCATCCTCACCGAAAAAGAGGTCCAATTTTTTTCCGAGTACCGCATTTGTGTCGCAATTGAGTAGTCGAATTGCTGCAGGGTTAATCTCTAAGATTTCAGTCGACTCTGCTTTGCAAACAAGAACTGGTGTTTCAACTAGGTTGAACAAAGATCTGTAACGAGTCTCAACATGTCTCAACTGAACGTAGTCCCTCTCCAATGTTTGTTGAGCTGAAACTAGTTTTTTCTGTAATGTCGTGAGTTGGCTTAATTCCTGTCCAACTGCAACTACAAAACCTTCGCTTTCACAATTAAGTGTTGCATAAGAAACTGGCAAATAACCGCCATCAGACAGATGGTGGTTAACATGACGACTATCGTTTTTTAGAGATTTATTGGAAAACTTGAGCAGTTGATCAATTTTTAACTCAGATTCGGTGGTTACACAACTTTTCCAAGACTTACCAACCCAGTTTTTTACAAGACGACCTAATTCGCGATTTTGGACAATAACTTTTCTTATAATACCTTTCGGACTTAAGTAAAGAACTATGTCGGACGAAAGACTTAGTATCGCATCAGTTAGCTCAGCACTCACATGTTGAGAAAATGCATGTTGCGGGTCAATTACAGTTTCCATATAAAAATGATTGCTGAAGTTGTGAAATGTAACCTTGTCAATCAAAGCGCATATTCATTACTTGTATTCTCTACTTGACGAACGAAACAGTCAATGAAAATGTACAAATACTGCTTTAAAAAATTTTTTTATTAGGATTGAACAGGTGTTTTCTTGTTTTTCACTATGGAGTTAGCGAGTAAAATTGCTTCTCTAGCATCTGCTGCCTGTCCATCAGCTTTAACTTCAAGAGACAAATTGCTTTCACAAAAGGCTAAAGGGCCACCAATAATAATCTTTAGTGCTGGCCCATACGTTTGCCTAATATCACTTATCAGTTTTTTTGTGGATTTCTTTTGATCGCAGGATCCAATGGAGATACCTACAATGTCAAAGTTTTTTTCCCTTATCGTGTTGAAAATATCCTGCTCATTAAGGGCTGGATCTGCAAAAACCTCCCAACCAGATTTTCTGAAAAATTCAGCTAACATGAACAGTCCTAAAGTATGTTGGGAGCCAACGCTAGGAAATAAAAAAATGCTTCCTTTTGATTTGCCCTGGTCAAGTGTATTTTGAAAAAACTCCGGGCTCAGGTAGTACATCAATTGATTTATATTCCAAACAGCAAGAGTTATCGTAGCAAAGTCTAGAGAGTCATTTTCCCAGCAAACTCCCAGTCTTCTGGCTATGGGCTGCAAAAGATCTAGATAGATTTGTTCTACACTAACGCCCTCTTCGATCAGAATCTTCAAATAAGATTTGGATACAGACAATTCTCCACTCAGCAACATTTGGCTGAGCTCTTCGATGTTTCTCGGCGAAATAGCCGGTGCTTTATGAGCATTTTTAAACTTAGCCCTATTTATACTGCTTGTCTTATGCCTGTGGGCCATTAAAAGCCGGGGAATTATTTCCTCTTGTATTGCTACTGGAATAGAGGAGATATTTCCTTTTTCGTACCTAGGTCCTTCTTTTTCTTTATTACCCATAAAAGCTTTCTTAAACGTTAAGCGGAACCCAAGATTCATCATGCTCTTTTTTTAAAAAAATAGCTACAAATTTCAATCTTTTATTACTTGTAATTTTAAATTTACTATTCTCAAAAATTTTTTGTCAATTAAAGTTGACATCCTTTTTTCATAACCGTAGAGTGGTAAATCTAGGAGGAGAGTTGCTACCGATTATGTTATACAACGAAGAAGAGAGAATAAGGCGGGATAACACAAAATGGACTTTGGTCCAGGGTGTTTTGGCTCCACTCCAGTTTGTGGTATTCCTGGTCAGTCTAGGTTTTGTGTTGAATTGCCTGCTTTATGGCACATATGAAAATGCAGCCTCTATTTCAGTTGTAATAAAAACGGTTATTCTCTGTTTAATAATGGTTACCGGCTCTATTTGGGAGAAAGCTGTTTTTGACAAATATCTTTTTGCAAAGCCATTTTACTGGGAAGATGTTGTAAGCATTTTTGTTGTTTTTTTACATCTTCTATATTTATTCGTTTATTTCTTTGATTTCTTGTCTGTTGAGAACCAGCTTTTCGTGGCCCTCCTGGCGTACTTTGCATATGTGGTAAATGCAGTACAGTTTCTGTTTAAGTTTAAACAAGCTAGAGATCAAAACTCTAAGAATTTTTCGGGTGAGGTGTTGTCATGAGTTTGGGCTCGGGCAGCATGATCTCGCCAGGTGGTATTAATCGCGCGGTCCCATGCGAGGTTACTGATTCGCAAGTTAAGGAAGGTTACGCTATAAAATTGGTTTCGGAAAGCGGGCAGAGAGAGGTATTTTGCGGGTTAACAGGGATTGTTTGGCTACATAGAAAAATCAAGGATGCATTTTTTTTGGTTGTCGGATCTAGAACTTGTGCGCACCTGATACAGTCCGCGGCTGGCGTAATGATCTTTGCTGAACCAAGGTTTGGCACTGCAATTATTGATGAAAGGGATTTAGCTGGTTTAGCAGATGTTAACGATGAGTTAGAAAGGGTTGTTTCTGAGTTGTTAGAGGTCCGTTCTGGTATAAAAACATTATTTCTGGTCGGTTCGTGCCCCTCTGAGGTAATTAAGTTGGACTTAGGCCGCGCAGCAGAGAAACTTTCAGAAAAATACCGAAAATATGGAGTGAAGGTATTAAATTATTCAGGTAGTGGCATTGAAACAACTTTCACTGAGGGAGAGGATCAGTGTCTGGTTGCAATGTGTCATGAAATTTTGTCTCCATCAACCTCTTCTGAGAATGTATGTAATCTACTGATAGTCGGTACTTTAGCAGATATAGTAGAAGATCAAATGGTGAGGATTTTCGACAAACTGGGCATACAAAATGTTGAGTTTTTCCCGCCGAAATGTTCTGAAAAACAAATTAGGGTTTCTGAAAAAACAAGGTTTGTTCTTGCTCAGCCTTTTTTGACTGAAACGTCAAAAACTCTAGAGTCTTTGGGTCTCGAGTTAATTAGTTCAGTATTTCCATTTGGTGCGGATGGCACTCGCAAGTGGTATGAAGACATAGGTCGAGTATTTGGAATAAGCGATGAGAGATTTAATAGTGCGGTTACGCCTGCCTATGAAAGGGCTGTAAGTACGGTGGAAAAATACAAAGAAATTTTTTACGGAAAAAACTTCTTTTTCTTTCCGGATAGTCAATTGGAGGTACCTCTAGCAAGATTTTTGTCAACAGAGCTAGGTGTTTTGCTATCCGAGGTTGGTACTCCATATCTGAACAAAAGATTGCTTGCGAAAGAAATTGCAAGTTTACCCAAAGGCACCTTGATTGTTGAAGGCCAAAATGTTGATCAACAAATTGAGCGTTGTTTCGATGCTTCGCCGGATATGACTGTATGTGGCTTGGGGTTGGCTAATCCTTTGGAGGCGAAGGGTATAACAACAAAATGGTCGATCGAGCTGGTGTTCACGCCAATTCACGGTTTTGACCAGGTCGGTGATCTACTAAACATATTTGCAAAACCTATTCTCAGAAACCAACAACTAAATTTTAAGGTTGACGCAGAGCGAGAGGTTATTTTATGAAACTGACTCTCTGGACTTATGAGGGGCCACCGCATGTTGGAGCAATGAGAGTTGCAACAGCAATGAAGGACCTTCACTTTGTGCTGCATGCCCCTCAAGGTGACACATATGCCGACTTACTCTTTACAATGATAGAAAGATTGCCTAAAAGGCCGCCTGTAACTTATTCTACTTTTCAGGCGCGGGATTTAGGAAAAGACACCGCCACTTTATTCAAGAACGCTGTGCAAGAGGCTTACACCCGGTTCAAGCCGAGTGCAATTCTCGTAGGAGCATCGTGCACAGCAGAGTTGATTCAGGATGATCCAGGCGGCTTGGGCCAAGCATTAAACCTTCCTGTTCCAGTAATTCCCGTTGAGCTTCCTGCATATCAGAAAAAAGAAAATTGGGGTGCAGCAGAAACTTTTTATCAGTTAGTAAGATTCTTTAATCCCAGAGACGAGAGGCCTGAGAAATCAAAAGATATAACTTGTAATATTTTGGGACCCTCTTCGTTGGGATTTAGAAATGCTGACGACGTAAAAGAAATAACGGGTCTCCTTAAGGAATTAGGTGTAGGTGTTAATGTTGTAGCGCCTCTTGAAGCTAGTGTTGATGATTTAAAGAAACTTCGCCTTGCTAACTTCAATGTTTTGCTCTATCCCGAGGTCGGAAACATGGCAGCCGACTACTTAATGAAGAATTTTGATCAACCGCAAACAAAAAATCTCCCTTATGGTGTTGCAGGAACAAAAGAATTCCTATTAGAGGTCTGCCGTTTAGCAGGCCTTTCTGAAAGCATTCTGAAAAAAGATTTTTTCAGTGTGAATTCGAATAGATCTGAATGGTACTCACGGTCTGTTGACTCGAATTATTTGACAAAAAAAAGAGTGTTTGTTTTTGGAGATGCTACTCACGTATACTCGGCGGCTAAAGTAGCCCGGGACGAGTTTGGTTTTGATGTTGTCGGTTTGGGTACATACTCTCGAGAGTTTGCTCGAGAGATTAGAGACCTCGGAAAAGAGTTTGGGCTCGAGGCGATTATCTCAGATGATTATATAGCGGTAGAAAAAACGATAGTTGAATTGCAACCAGAACTGATTCTCGGAACACAAATGGAGCGCCATATAGCCAAAAAACACAAGATACCATCCGCAGTTATTTCAGCCCCAATGCATGTACAAGATTTCCCTTGTCGCTACTCTCCGCAAATGGGTTTTGAGGGTTCAAATGTATTATTTGACACATGGATTCACCCGTTAGTTATGGGTCTAGAAGAGCATTTGTTGACAATGTTTAGGGATGACGTTGAGTTTAACGAAAATGCTGTTCCTTCCCACTTAGCTTCTGAGAGTCAGAATACTGTATCCGTTAGTAAGATAAATTTAACGAATTCTGAGGTTGTTTGGGAACAGGATGCAGAGAAGGAATTAAAAAAAATTCCTTTTTTTGTCCGAGGAAAAGCTAGGAGAAACACAGAAAAGTTTGCCGTGGAGCATGGTTTTACCCGGGTTAGTTTAGATACTTTGTATGATGCGAAAGCACATTATGCTAGATAGGAAAATAGAGCCTGTGAAAGCAGTCAAAAATAATAAAAAACTTAATAACCACATGGTTTCAAAAGATAAAGAGCAATTAGTAGTGCTTACTATGGATAACCATTTAACGTCGGTAATAACTGAAATAGGCAACGAATTGTCTATAAAATGTCCCGGGCTGTCATTGCGAATATTCGCGGCATCTGATTGGGCTAGTGATGAGAATATTCTCGATGAATGTAAAAAGTCTATCAAAAATGCAAGACTGATTTTTGTTTCAATGTTGTTTATGGAAGATCATTTCAAACCAATATTGGAAGATTTAAAAAGTAAAAGAGATGATTTGGATGCATTAGTATGTATCATGTCATCGCCAGAGGTAACACGATTAACCAAAATGGGTCGTCTTGACATGTCAAAACCAGCTTCTGGTGTTGTATCGTTTTTAAAGCGATTCAGAAATAAAGGAAAAAGCGGGGAAGAAAAAAAGCCAGCTGGGGAAGCTCAAATGCGAATGTTAAGAAGCTTGCCTAAGATTTTAAAATATATTCCCGGCACTGCTCAGGATTTGCGTATTTTTTTTCTGAGTTTACAGTACTGGCTTTCTGGCTCAAAAGAAAATATTTATAGTTTGTTATGCATGTTATTTCTAAAGTACTCGAGAACGAAGAATTCATTGGACGAATTCAACGATTTCTACAAACCGCCCAAAGAGTATCCAGACATTGGTATTTACCACCCCAAAATGAAAGGAAAATTCTCTAATGAAGTTAGCAAGCTGCCAAGGGTTGTGCCGGAGAGAAACAAAAAAGGCACTGTTGGCCTCATAGTTTTGAGATCGTATCTTTTGGCGGGGAATACAGGTCACTATGATGGAGTTATAGCTGCATTCGAGTCCTTAGACATTCAGGTAATACCTTGTTTTTCCATGGGTTTAGACGCCCGCCCTGCTATAGAAAAGTTTCTTTATTCGGGGGAAGAAAAAAGGATTGATGCGCTTGTATCACTGACCGGTTTTTCATTGGTGGGGGGGCCTGCATACAATGATTCAGAGGCAGCAAAATCTATTTTGGTAAAATTAAACGTTCCATACCTTTCGGCAAGTCCGTTAGAATTTCAATCTCTTGATGAATGGGAAAATTCTAGTATTGGTTTACTGCCGGTTGAAAATACCATCATGGTCGCGATTCCCGAACTCGACGGAGCAATATCACCTCTTGTATTTGGTGGCAGAAGAGTGGTCAAGGGAGATGCAGAACCACTTTCGGAAGAACAAGATAATTCGAAAAAGTCAGGATATTTAGATCGAAACATGACTTTTTCCAGCGAAAGAGTATCACTTTTGGCAAGACGGGTCCTAAAACTCATAAATTTAAGAAAACTGGAAAACAAGGATAAGAAAGTTGGGGTAGTTATTTTTAATTTTCCTCCTAATGCAGTAAATATTGGAACTGCTGCCCATCTCGATGTCTTTGCCTCTTTGTATAACACTCTTCTTCATTTAAAAAAAATGGGATATACCGTTGAAGTCCCAGAAAATATTCAAGAGCTTAAACATAAATTGTTAGAGGGAAATTCCAAAGAATATTCCTCTGATGCCAACGTAGTCCATAAAACTTCTGTTGATGATTATGTCTCGCAATCTCGTTGGTTATCCGAGGTTGAGGACATATGGGGAGTTGCTCCAGGAAAGATTGATACAGACGGAGCATCCATATATGTGCAAGGGTTAACTCTCGGGAACGTTTTCATTGGTGTTCAGCCGTCTTTTGGATTTGAGGGCGACCCTATGCGTTTGCTCCTCGAAAAAGGCCACGCTCCTACTCATTCGTTTTGCAATTTTTATAAATATTTGCGGGACAATTTTAAAGCTGACGTTTTATTGCATTATGGAACCCATGGAGCTTTAGAATTCATGCCAGGCAAACAAGTTGGACTGTCTGAAAAGTGTTGGCCAGATCGTCTGATTGACGATTTACCTAACTTTTATCTGTATGCTTCCAATAACCCATCAGAGGGTACGCTCGCTAAAAGAAGAATAGGTGCAACGTTAATCAGTTACATGACTCCTCCTGTGTGCGAAGCCGGTTTGTACAAAGGACTGGAGGAGTTACATGCTCTTCTCGATAGTTTTTATAACGATGTCCAAAATAATCGAGTAGAAAAATTTGAGGAAAATTCACAAAACGCATTAATTCAAATGATTTTTGACAAAGCGGGGCAATTAGATTTAATTGAAGAAACTATTGATCCTACAGTTATGTCGACCAGCGCATTGTTCGATGAAATGGGAAGGCTTCGTTCGAGACTCGTAGAGTGTCAACAGACCTTAATTCCAAATGGTTTGCACATTGTTGGAGGAATGAAAGCTGAAAGTGAGATTTTTGATATTGTTAGCGCATTCAGCAAGAACTGGATTGAAAGCAACATAACACTTAGGGACATGAACCTGAGTGAGGAGACTCTCAATCTTATTCACGACAATAGAATCTCCCTAGTTTCAAATATTTTAAAAAATGACACGTTAAAAAATATCCTGGACTGGATTAAGGATGAGAAATTCGAAAAAATTCAAGTTGAAGAAACGGAGAAAGTCACCATAATAAGTCAGCTAAGTTTATTGGCGAAACTCTTAGTTCGGACAAAAGATTTAATTGCTGAAGATTCAGAGTTGGTTGGTATAAGTAAGGCTCTGCAGGGAGAATTTATTGAACCTGCAGCAGGAGGAGACCTATTAAAAAATCCGGATGTTTTACCAACAGGTAGAAACATTCACGGTTTTGATCCTTTCAGAATGCCTAGTGCTTTTGCGACCATAGAGGGAGCTAGGCAAGCTGATCAAATTTTACAAAAAGCTGTCTCCGACTCGGGTTCACTACCAGAAACAATCGCTGTGGTGCTGTGGGGAACGGATAACTTAAAAACTGAAGGAAGTCCAATAGGCCAAGTTTTGCATTTAATGGGGGCCAAACCGAGGTTTGATAGTTATGGTAGGTTGGCTGGAGCTAGTTTGATAGATCTGCAAAAATTGGGTAGGCCACGAATTGATGTAATGGTGACTCTGTCTGGAATTTTTAGAGATCTTCTTCCATTGCAAATAAAAACAATTGCAGAGGCGGCGTTTTTGGCTGCAAGCGCAGATGAGCCTCTTGAGAAAAATTTTATCAGAGCTCATGCGCTAGAAGATTGTAAAAAATATAACTGTGACTTAAAAACTGCAGCCTTACGGGTCTTTGGAAATAGTGAAGGGACGTATGGTGCAAATGTTAATCACCTCATTGAAAATAGTTGTTGGGAAGATGAGGAGGAAATTGCCAATGTGTATTCGAAAAGAAAAGGATTTGCATATGGCGTTGACGGCAAACCAGTCCGAAATGAGTTGGTCCTGGAAAATGTGTTACAGCGTATTGATATTGCTTACCAGAACCTCGATTCTGTTGAAGTTGGAATAACTACTATTGATACGTATTTTGACACTTTAGGG
>SGYQ01000020.1 GCA_004214155.1 Burkholderiaceae bacterium | reverse complement strand
TTTTCTTTTCGTTCTTTTTCTGCTTTTTCTTTAGCTAATTTTTCTTTTCGTTCTTTTTCTGCTTTTTCTTTAGCTAATTTTTCTTTTCGTTCTTTTTCTGCTTTTTCTTTAGCTAATTTTTCTTTTCGTTCTTTTTCTGCTTTTTCTTTAGCTAATTTTTCTTTTCGTTCTTTTTCTGCTTTTTCTTTAGCTAATTTTTCTTTTCGTTTTTTGTCTAACCCTATCTCGTCATCTTTAAATTTTATATCCGAATCGATTTTTCTTTGATTTTTCTCAGTCGCATTATTTGGTATGTTATTTCCGTTTTTCTTAGGAGTAACCGTATTTTGACTTTGAGCCGTGTCAGCATATTCACTAGACCATAATTCTGCCTGGACGTATTCTGTTTCATCTTCCATTAGTCCAAAAATAAAGTACATGAGGTAAAAAATACCTATGTGAAGGATTGCTGAAACCGTTATTCCCGTACGAAAATAACTGCCTGTTGTTGTGTGGCGTTCGCTCACTTTTCCTATGTAATTAATAAATGCGTTATTTTTTCTTTTTTACCAGTAGCCCAACCCTAGTAATGCCTCCTGAGTGAAGTGTTTCAATTGTCTTGAGTACTCTATTATAGGGTACCGTTTTTTCCGCAGAAATCACAACAGCACTATTTAGAGAGGATTGTATACGTTCTATGTTTTCTAGCAAGGTTGACGGTGTTACTACTTTGTCTAATTTATCATTTGGAGATTTTATTTTTATAGATTCGTCTCCTCTTATCTCGATAGTGACTACATTTTCTTTCTTGGGCGCTGTTTTGCTTACTTCCGGGAGATTAAGGATACCCGTAGTTATTAAGGGTGTAGTGACCATGAAAATAACCAGTAACACCAGCATTACATCAATGTACGGTACCACATTTATTTCACTAATGATTTTTCTTCTTTTTATTCTCATGATTCGTATTGACACTTAAATTTGCCTCTGTAGAATATTCGAGAACTCCTCGATAAATGTATCAAACTTTGAAGATAGATTCTCTACTTTGGAAGACAGATTATTAAAGGCAATTACTGCTGGTATCGCCGCAAGTAATCCTACAGCAGTAGCAATTAGCGCCTCTGCGATTCCAGGAGCAACATTCGCTAGCGTCGCCTGCTGGATGTTGGTTAAAGACAAGAAAGCTTGCATTATTCCCCAAACGGTTCCGAATAACCCAATGTAGGGGGAAACTGAGCCCGCAGTCGCTAAGAAAGGAAGTTTTTCTTCTAGCCCATCGATTTCTTTGAACATTGATGCTTTTAGCGCTCTTCTTGTGTTGTCTATAATTGCTTCTGTTTTAAGGTTCGCTTGCTTTCTACTCTTCATGAATTCATTCATGCCTGATTCAAAGATACGTGGCATTTCTCCTTGAATTTTTCGGCTTTCTATTTTATTCATGAGGTCCATAAGTTCCCCTCCAGACCAAAACTCACTTTCAAATTCTATTAATGACTTTTTAGCTTGACGGAAGACTAAGAATTTCGAAATTATGATACCCCAGGACACTATTGAGATAGCTACCAGAATTGCTATCACGAATTGCACTGGAATACTGGCATTAACTATTAATAAAACTATTGATAAATCGTTATCAATCATGTCGAACTTTCTTTAGCTTGTATTGTGGTGTCTCCACAATCTAAAGAAAAGGATTTTCTCTTTAATTGGAAACCCCCATTTGAAAAATGCTCTAATCCAATTTTTGTGGCAACTCTACCTTTCTGTGTGCGCTGTAAGTACCCTTGCTGGATAAGATATGGTTCAATAATATCCTCTATTGTATTTTTAGTCTCTCCTAGGGACGCCGCCAAATTTTCGACCCCTACTGGACCACCTCCGAATTTGTCAATAATTGCATTCATTAACATATGGTCTAAAGAATCGAATCCGAGTTGATCGATGTCTAGTGAATCAAGAGCAAAGCGAGCATTATTTTGTGAAATTTCTGAGTCCGACTTCACCTGGGCGTAATCCCGTACCCTTCTCAATAGTCTATTTGCAATACGCGGTGTTCCCCGCGATCTTTTTGCGATCTCACTAAGTCCAGTATCCGTATATTTTGTACCTAGTAATAGAGCCGACCTTTCTAAAATTTTTTTCAATTCTATAGATGAATAGAATTGTAATCTTAATGTTAAACCAAATCTGTCTCTTAGAGGGTTAGTAAGCATTCCTGCCTTAGTTGTAGCTCCAACTAATGTAAACGGTTGCAAAGGCATCTGTAGAGATTTTGCACCGGGTCCGTCACCTAGCATTATGTCTAGGCTGAAGTCTTCCAGTGCCGGGTAAAGTTTTTCTTCAATTACACTTGGAACTCTGTGTATTTCATCAATAAATAATATATCGTTTTTTTCTAGGTTTGTAAGTATGGCTGCGAGATCTCCTGCACGCTCTAAAACTGGCCCCGAGGTTGTTTTTAGATTCACTCCTCTCTCTTCAGCTAAGATATGAGCCAACGTTGTTTTTCCCAGCCCAGGTGGTCCAAATAAAAGAACGTGGTCAACTGGCTCTCCTCTCATTTGTGCTGCCTGAACAGTTATTCTAATTTGTTCAACAATTCTTTCCTGTCCAACATAGTCGTCAAGTCTCTTTGGTCTTAAGGCTCTCTCCAGTTTTTCCTCATTTTGATTAGGCGGTTCAGCAGCAACCTCTCGTTTACTAGATTCATTATTATCATATCTAATCATTTGTTTAACCGGATAGTAGTTTTAAGGCTTTTTTAATCTTTTCTTGTATCGTTAGCTTATACTCAATGGTAGAAACTGTCGACCTTACTTCTTTTTCTGAGTACCCTAGAGCTAGAAGAGCCTGTACCAATTCTTCATTATCGTTGGTGTTTTCTGACACTGCTTCTATTTTCCCATTTAATTCAAGAATCATTCGCTCTGCAGTTTTTTTCCCGATCCCAGGGATTTGGCATAAACTGGCTGTGTTTCGCTTCTCTATGTAGCTAACCAGGCTTGCGGGGGAAATTGTTGATAAAATTGCCAGCCCAACTCTGGGACCTATCCCGCTAACTTTGATGATCTTACCAAATAGACTTCTTTCCATCTCTTCAAGAAATCCAAAAAGTTGGTGAGAATCTTCCCTAATGTAGAGGTGTGTAAACAAGAGCACTTTTTCTCCGATTTGAGGTAATTTAGAAAAAGTACTAACCGGTACACCGATCTCGTAGCCTACTCCTCCGACGTCTACAATAACGACCGAAGGATTTTTTTCAACAATTGTTCCGAGGATTCTGTTGATCATGGTGCGTTAATTTTAACCTATGCGACAGAGTAATTGCACTGGCAAGAGCATCTGAGGCGTCTTGACACACTTCCGTATTTAGGTGTAACAAGCTCTTGACCATAAATTGCATTTGTGTTTTCGTGGCATGCCCGTTTCCGACAATTGATTTTTTAATCTCATTTGAACTCAACTCAAGTATAGGTATTTTCTCTAAAGCTATTGCGGTCAACGAGGCCCCACGTGCTTGACCAAGGGCTAACGTTGTCTTCGGGTTACTATTAACGAATACTTTTTCAATTACGGCATACTCTGGAGTATATTTAGCAATAATTTCTCGGACTCCAACAAAAATATCTCTCAATTTTTCTGCATGTGTACCGTTATTTGTTGTACTAACGATACCGCTAGAGATGTAAGCAATTAAATTCTTTTCCGACTTTATTATTCCAAATCCTGTATTACGAAGGCCTGGGTCGATACCTAAAATAATCATTCTAATGTCTGAAATGACGCACTTTAGTTAGAATCATACTTAATCCAAGTTCTTCCGCGGCAGCAACTACCTCACCGTCTTTGATGGACCCACCTGGTTGGATGATACAGGACGCACCGCTTTTAGCAATTTCTTCGATATTATCTTTGAACGGAAAAAAAGCATCTGAGGCTGCTACCGCATCGTTTAAATCAAACTTATTATGCCTAGCTTTCTGTATTGCGATTTTAGTGGCATCTATTCTGCTCATTTGACCTGCGCCTATACCTATAGTTTTTTGATTCTTACAAAGAACCACAGCATTGCTTTTAACGAATTTGGCAACATGCCATGCAAAGTTAGCATCTTTAATTTGTTGTGTTGACGGAGAGGTTGATGTAACTGATTTCATATCCTCGCAGGGATCAAAAAGTACTTTTCCTAAGCCTAAGGAATCAGATTCTTGCGCAAGGAATAATCCATTAACTCTTCTGATATCTAAACCATGAGATGTATTTTCAGAGAAAGCTTTATGTGAGAAAACTTTTAAATTTTTTTTCTTCTGAAAGATGGTAGCTGCCATTGAATCAATCGACGGAGCAATTACAGCCTCCAAAAAATAAGTAGTTAGCATTTCGGCTAACTCTTCTCCGATCTCATAATTAAACGCGACAACACCGCCAAAAAAAGAAACAGGGTCACATGCCTTCGCATGGAGAAATGCATGCAATGGACTCTCCCCGATAGCTGCCCCGCAGGGATTGTTATGTTTTACAATTACACAGCATTTTTCTTCAAGTTCATTTGCACATCGAGAAGCTGTTTCAATATCGAGTAAATTATTAAATGAAACTTCCCCTCCTTGAATTTGACTCTCTAACATAGTTCGACCTGCATTATCTCGCAAGTTAACGTAGACATTAGCTTTTTGATGGGGATTTTCCCCGTATTTGAGCTGCTTAATTTTTTTTAAGCGGAGCAAAATGAATTCAGAGTCTAAGCTTTTGTTTATCTGAAAGTGATCTCTTCCGTTTTTGCAATTAGAAAAATAATCTAAAATAGCTGCATCGTAATAGCATGTATGCTGGAATGCTTTCGTGGCTAACTCTCTTCTAAAATTCAAATCTATTTGTTTTTGTCTGATTTTGTTAAGAACTTCTCGATAGTCATTTGGGTCAACAACTACAATTACATCTCGGAAATTTTTGGCTGCGGCTCTAATGAGAGTTGAACCTCCGATGTCGATACCTTCAATAATTTGGTCCTCATTTCCGTAAGATTTCTCTCGAATTTCCTCAAATGGGTATAAATTAACAACAACCAGATCCACTTGAGGTATTTTTAACCTTTCCAATATTTCTATATGTTTCTTATTTTCTCTGACCGCAAGAATCCCACCATGTATCTTGGGATTTAACGTTTTTACTCTGCCGTCTAAAATTTCGGGAAAACTAGTAACATCTTCGACCTTAGTAGTGGCTATTCTGGCCTTCCCCAGGGTTTTGGCTGTTCCGCCTGTAGATATTATTTTAATACGTTCTTCCAAAAGACCTCTAGCAAAAACTTCTAAGTTTTCTTTGTCATAAACTGAGATCAAGGCATTAGTAATTTTTTTCATTTAAACGATTTACCAATATCGATTTTATAGTTTGATATCTTCTTGCGAAGAGTTGCTCTGGTTACACCAAGTATTTGACTTGCCTTAGATATATTCCCCTCAGTCTTATTTATAACGTATGCGATTGTTGATTTTTCTATAACTTCAGTTACCATAGCCAATACCGCGTGAGGCTTTTGTTCTCCGAGACGTTGAAAGTAGATATCGAGACATTCAACCAAAGTTTCTTCTAAAAGGGGCTTATTATTTTTTTGCGGTCTTGTTGTCATTTCAAAAGATCAGTTTTTAAAAACTTGAGAGTTGCTCAACTTCATCTAACTTTACTGGCACCTCTCTACTAATAAGTTCACATCCTTTTTCTTTGACAATTACATCGTCTTCTATTCTAATCCCAATATTCCAAAATTCGCGAGGAATGTCTTTAGCAGGACGTATATAAACTCCTGGCTCAACTGTTAAAACCATATTTTTTTTGAATGTAGTGTTGTAAGAACCCACATCGTGAACATCGAGTCCTAGCCAGTGACCGGTTCTGTGCATATAAAACTTCCTGTACTCTTGTGTTTCAACAGCTTCATCGACACTCCTGTTTTTTATTAGGCCTACATTAATTAAATTTTGAGTTATTGATCTTACTGCCGCCTCATGAGGAGCGTTGTACTTTTCTCCTAATTTTATTTTTTGAATAGCGTCTCTCTGCGCTAGTAAAACAATTTCATAAATTAACTTTTGAGCTTTTGTAAATTTACCGGAAACCGGAAATGTTCTAGTGATATCTGATGCATAACCATTAAATTCACACCCTGCATCAATTAGTATTAACTCATTTTTCTGTAATATTCTACTGCTGGCTCTATGATGCAAAATACAGGCATTAGCGCCGCTCGCAACGATACTCGGATATGCTACTTCGTATGCTTCATTATTACGAAACACTTGCAACAATGCAGTTTCGATATCAAGTTCTTTTAATCCTGGCCGGGAAATCTTCATTGCTTCTCTATGAGCTGCCGCTGAAATACGAGCCGCTTTTTTCATTACTTTCAATTCGTGGGTATCCTTTATGACTCGTTGGTTTTCAATAACTCGGCTTAAATCTCCTAAGTGACCTGGGTTATCGACTCCCATGCGTTTTTTGTTCGTTAATACAGACAACCAGCGACTTATTCTTTGTGAGAAACTGCGTTCGGCTATAGGAAAAAAAACACATTCAGACTCTTCAAGTTTTGAAACTACTATTCGATCGACTGCTTCTGTGGAATATGCTTTATCAAATAAATAGTTTGTTTTTGCCTTTCGCTGTCCAATGATAATTCCATCCCATAACTCTTTAGTTTTATCTTTTTTCTTTGACATTATTATATCCTCGTTAAGCCGCTTGCCATCTGAAAAAATTACCATCCATGCGTTTGGCTCACTAAACCCAGTTAAATAATAAAAGTTGCTGTTACATCTAAACGGGTATGATACGTCACCATTCCTTTTGGTTTCATCGCCGGAGTACAAAATGGCTGTAAACGGTTTGCCCGCAGTAATTTGCTGAAGATTTTTTCTTAAAGTAATCCTTCTTTTTTTAAATTTCTCATAATTTTCTGAATTAATTTTAGACAATCTTTTACTTTTACTAGTCAAGTGCTTTCCCCCTTTTTCCCTCGTATTTGCTTTTTGCATCTTTGAGTCTTTCATTTGTACCTATATCTTCCCAGATACCCTCATGAAGCTCACCCATAACAAGTCCCTTTTCAACCGCAGGAATAAGAACATCTTTCAATTTTCCAAAAGTTCCTCGTTTAATCTGTTGAAAAAATTGCGGCCTGTATATTCCGATACCAGTAAAAGTGAGTTTGGAATTATTTGCACCAATACGATCGTTCCTGTTATTGCAAACTTTGTTTCCAACAAGATGAAAGTCTCCAGAGAGCGATTGAGTTTTTGTTAGGACAAGATAAGCCAATTTTTCATCAAGAATTTCACTAGAAGAAATTTTGAAAGCCTTACTAAGTGGCCAGTCACACAAGATATCAGAATTGATTACCAGAAACGGTTGATTCGAAAGAGCCCAGGGTTTTGCAAAAGCGATACCTCCAGCAGTCTCAAGTGGAGGTGAAGGCTCGAAGGAATAGAATATTTTTAAACCCTTGTATCTGTAACCAAACTCGTCCACGATGAGGTGACCTAAGTACGAGACATTTATGATGACATCAACTATCCCTGCGTCGTGGAGGTTTTCAAGGTGATGAGCCAGTATGGGTTTGCCATTAATCCTTACAAGTGGTTTAGGGATATGTTTCGTTAGAGGCATTAGCCTCTCACCCCTTCCAGCTGCGAGTATCATTGCATTCATTTAGACTAGTTTAGCGGATTATCAGAAATTCCTCTAAAAAAATTAGTGATAAACTGCAGTTCACTGTAGTTTTCGCTAATTGCCAAAGTTCTCTGATTTAATTTGGTTAGATATCTCATATAACTGTGTTTATTGTCTCGATATTTTAATCGGCAGAATATGCCTATAATTTTGAGGTTTCTTTGAATGGCAGTGTAATCGTAGGAAGTTTTGAATGACTCAAAACTTCCTTTTACAAGTTGACGCTCTTTAATTTTTTCAAAAAAATATTTTAGGCAAGTGTTCTCGACATCTTCGTTATAATCTGTGTAAGCATCCTTTAAAAGAGAGACTAGATCATACGTCAGGGGACCAATCAGTGCATCTTGGAAGTCAATAACGCCAATTTTTTTGGATTTACTGAGATACATCAAGTTTTTGCTATGGAAGTCTCTATGGATAAGAGTTTGTGGTTCCCTTAGCATCGATGAAATTAATAATTCAGTGAACGTCTCAAAGTTGTGAAACGGAAAACATTTAGATTTTTGATTTAAATGTGTGCCGACGTACCAATTCCTGAAAAGATCAAGTTCTTCTAAGAGTGTTTTCTTTGAAAAAACTTGAACTCTTCGGTCACATACATTTCTCTTTCTTTTATATTCGGTCTCGATTTTAAGTAATATGTCAATTGCTGAGATTAAGAGAGGTGAAGGGTCCTTATATCCGGAAATTTTCTTGAGCAAGGTTGTGTCTCCAAAATCTTCAATAATTAAGAAACCCATAAGGGTGTTCCGCGAGTATATTTTCGGTATCGTGATTTTGAGTTCATCGAATATTTCTGCTCGAGACAAAAATTTTTGAAGAGGCTCCTTTTCTGGCGGGGAGTCCATTAAAATTAAGGTGTGGCTAGGTCTAGATATGGTTATTCTAAAATATCGACGGAAAGATGCATCCGATGAGATGGGAATAATTTCATAAGGCTTGGAGTCTTTTAATATCGAAGAAGATTCCAACCACTGTCTCGCTTCAGTCATGCGAGGGTCGTATTTAATTCCGGTCAATGATTTGCTCAAGTTATAATGAAAGGCTAAAAATTTAATGGGTTCGGATGATAAGCAACCAATTTTTATATAAATTTACATTCTTTATTATAGTGGGAGCTTGCTCCCTACAAGAAAAAGTTTTGGGAGAAGTGTATTCTGATGTCTCTGACTCCGGTGTTGTTTCTGAGCACAATTTAAGGTTGGACTCTGGATTAACGCTAAGACTCAAATCTGATAGTGTGAGTCCAAGCTATTTGCTAGGAGAAAAAATAAGAGGGCGGATCGATGACACGATAATAGTCGAAACTGGTGCGCAGTACCGGAAACTAGGTATTAGCCTCAGTGCCAACAGGCTTGTTTATGACCTGGTACAAAGCCAGTTAGATGCTGAGGGCAACGTAACTTTTTTCCGAGAGGGGGAGCTTTACACCGGACCTCGCCTTTCATTAAATCCTTTGACCATGCAAGGATTTTTTGAGAATGTTAGCTATGATTTTACGAGGATTAACGGGAGAGGTAAGGCAGACAGGGTGGACTTTATTCGCCCCAAAGAGGTAATCCTGCATGGAGCTACATTTACAACTTGTCCAGCCGACAGGCCTGCCTGGGAATTAAGGTCATCAAAAATTATTGTTGATGATGTGCGTTCAGTAGCCACAACTGAAACCACATCTTTGTACTGGAATAATTCTGAACTTATATCATTGGGTAATTTATCTTTCTCAATATCCGGAAAAAGGAAGTCGGGCCTTCTGGCGCCAACATTCTCGGTAAACTCAAAACTGGGTCTGGACCTCACAGTGCCTTATTATTTAAATATTGCTCCAAATAGAGACTTGACCTTTTATCCCCGATTGGTTGGCCGTCGCGGAGTCCAGATGGGGGCAGATTTACGCCTATTAGACCAGGAATACTACACCGAAGTTGGTTTGCAGGTTCTTCCTTCAGACAAGATAGCAGGAGAAGATAGGTGGTTCGGAAGGACTACTGCAAGATATAATTTTTCAACTAAAAGAAGTATTTCTTTGAATTTAAATAGGGTATCGGATAATGATTATTTTGCAGATTTTGGCGCCTCTGTTTTAGCAGCTTCGCAGAGAATATTACCTACAACAATTCAAATGAATGGGATTTTAAACGGCTGGTCTTATCAGGCCGGTTATCAAGGATATCAGGTTTTACAAGACCCAGGAGCCCCAATTTTACCTCCATATGAGTGGAGCCCAAAATTCACTTTAAGTAAAAATACAGATTTCTTAATTGGCTACAGAGAGACGGATCTCACCCTGAATGCGGAAGCGACTCATTTCACACATCCTTCCCTAACGGATGGAACAAGGTTGATAGGGAAAGCAAACTTGTCAACCCCATTTAACTTCGGTCCTATAAGGCTGGTTCCAGCAGCCAACCTTCACTATACACTTTACAGAAGATCTAAAGACGGAAACCTATCTGAGACAACTAAAAGGTTCAATATTAATGAATCTCTTTTAGGCGTTTACGCCAATAATATTAACGATAGCAAGAGCTCTTACGAGAGGTTAGTGCCCGGAGTTAGCGTAGAATTATCTTCTGCTCTTGAGAGAAAATCGGAATTTAGAGGAAATGCCTACACAAATACGATAGAGCCCATGTTGTTCTATGCTTTTACACCGTATCATAATCAAGATAATTTTCCAGTCTTTGACACTAGTAGTGTGACTTCAAGTTTAGCGCAACTGCTTTCTGAGACCAGTTTTTTCGGTGATGATAGAGTGGCAGACAAGAATTTTCTAACCGCAGCCCTGACAACAAGATTTTTAGACGATGAAGGGTTTGAGCGCATACGAGCGTCAGTCGCACAACGCTATTACTTTGATCGACAGAGAGTGGTTCTTCCTGGGAAACCGGTGAGGGAAGATGATGAATCTGATCTCTTTTTTGAAACTGGAATCAAAGCGTCAGGGGATTTATCTATCTCAGCTCTAGGTCAGTACACGAGAAAACTTGGGCTTTGGCAGAATCAAATTATCAGCGTTCGCTTTTCACCCAGGCCAGGTCGAGCGCTTTCATTTGATTACCGATTCACTCGGAATTCAGTAGACTCAGCTGACTTGTCATTTCAAACTCCAGTATCTAATAATTGGTACGCAGTGGGAAGATACAACTACTCTTTCCAAAGTAGGAGTGAGGCCTCTGGAAATCAACCTCCTGGATTAGTGGAAGCACTCTTTGGCTTGGAGTACAATGGAGGTTGCTGGGTTTCAAGGTTGGTGGCTCAAAGATATGTTACTGGCTCAACGGAGGCTACGAATGCTTTGTTTTTCCAAGTAGAGTTAAATGGTATTGCCAGGGTTGGTGCGGATCCACTTAACGCACTCAAGCGTGGAATCCCAAATTACAGAAGAATTAATCAGTTAGGACCAATGCCATCGAATTTTGATAATTTTCGTTAGTTAATTATTACAGGTAGGAAAATGTTTACTGTTGCTTTTTGGACTATTCTAAATGTTTGTCAATCAGTAGTTGCTGAGCCAATTGTTGTTGACCGGGTAATCGCTGTTGTTAATGGAGAGGCAATATTAGCAAGTGAACTACAGACAAGCCTGGCTATTCAAAGCTTAGCAAGAGCAAAAGTAGGGTCTCGAGACTTTACCAATACGCAAAAAAATGCTGTTCTGGAAAAAATGATAGATGAAAAAATTCTATTGCAAAGAGCAAAGTTTCTTAATATGTCAGTGGATTCCGGGACGATTATGAGGATCATTGAGGACATAGCTGAAAATCAAGAATTGACAGTAGATAAGCTAAGAAAGAAATTAAAAATTACGGGAATTAATTTTGAGGACTTTAAAACAAAATTAGAAACGGATGTATTACTTTCTCGGTTGAGAGATAAGGAATTGGATCAAAAGCTTTACGTATCAGATATTGAAGCAGAAAATTTTCTCTCTACAGAAGTTGAGTTTAATCTTTCATCGGGGGAAATTGCTATTAAGCATCTAAAAGTACCATTTAGTGACGAAATAGGAAAAGAAAGTTCAAGTGTAGTCGCTCAAAAGATATTAGCATCGCTAATTGAAAATAAAAGCGCGAATTTAGGGGTTCGAAAATTCGGTGGCTATGAATTTGAGGATTGGGGCTGGAGAAAATATGACCGAATTCCTGAGTTATTTCTCAACCATGTTATAAGTCTTGAACCAGGAAGCTATTCTGAGGTGATTGAGAGTAAAAGTGGCTTTCACATACTTTATGTTGTAGAACGTAGGTCTACACTTATTCAAGATAAAATTGTTAGGTACAGGGCGAAGCATATTCTAAAACGTGTAGATGATGATCAGAATGAGCAGGCTGCTTTTGATTCATTGAAGGAAATAAAAACAAGAGTTTTAGCGGGAGAGCGCTTTGAGTATTTCGCAAAACGATTTTCCGATGATGAAAAATCAGCGGAGAGTGAAGGGGATCTTGGATGGGTATATCAAGGCGATTTTGTTCCAAGCTTTGAGCGAGAGGCAATGAAATTAGAGATTGGTGAAATCAGTGAACCGATAAGAACACCATTTGGTTATCACTTAATCTTGATTATTGATAAGGTGCAGG
This sequence comes from Burkholderiaceae bacterium, assembly GCA_004214155.1. Lineage (GTDB taxonomy): Bacteria > Pseudomonadota > Gammaproteobacteria > Burkholderiales > Burkholderiaceae_A > UBA7377. The sequence goes on along the minus strand of SGYQ01000020.1, from coordinate 5,155 downwards.
AAAAGGTTAGTTCAGAACGTAAGTTAACGCTCGCAAAAAATTTAATTAGGGAGAAGCGTGCCAGGGATGTTGTACGTGAATGGATATCAGATATGAGAGCTAATAGTTTTATAGATAAAAAAATTTAGAAGGATACAGATGAAGAGATATTTAGGCCAAAATTTTTTGGTAAATAGCTATGTTGTTGATTATATTATTTCGCATATGTGTATTAAGACAAATGACTTTATATTTGAGATTGGCCCTGGGAAAGGAGCCTTGACAGATTCAATTGTCTCGAAGGCGGAGTGTTACTACAACCTCACAGTTCTTGAAAAAGACAAAGAACTTATTCCATTTTTAAAAAAAAAATTTTTTAAACCCAATATTGAGATCCTTTGCGGGGATATTTTAAGGTTTGATCTTAACGCATATTTAAATAACTGGTTGTTGAATGGAAAAGCTAGAATTTTAGGAAACTTACCATATTATATTTCTTCGCAGATACTATTTAAATTACTTGAGTCAAGAGATCTTATTCAAGATCAGTTATTAATGCTGCAAAAAGAAGTGGCAGATCGCATAATTGCTACTCCGAAAAAGAAGGAGTACGGGAAGCTATCTGTCTTAATTCAATTATTTTATGAGGTCGAAAAGGTCATTGATGTTACACCGGATAAATTTAAGCCAATTCCTAAAGTGCACTCATCAGTAATTAAAATGTCACCTACAGACAAGTACGTGAAGCTTGTTCATGATAAAAATTGTCTCTTTGAAGTTGTCAGGAGGGCATTTTCCATGAAGAGAAAAATGATTAAAAATTGTTTAGTTAACCTCGTTTCTGAACGAGAATTACAAAGTGTAGGTATTTCCCCTACAGAAAGAGCTCAGCACTTGCCGGTCTCTAAGTTCATTTGTTTATCAAACCTTGTTTTCGCAAGAAAGTTCAATTAAATCAGGCCATCTCATCTTTTAGTTTTTCAATCTGTTCCCTAACAAGAGAGATAATTTCATCGGGGCTTTTTCCATTAGGATAGATCTCATTCCCAATTTTTACGATAATTGTTCCGGACTTTTTTATAAAAGCATTCTTCTTCCAAAATTTTCCAGCATTATGTGCTATGGGAATAATTGGTACATTAAGCTCAGCAGCTATCACTGCTGCACCAATTTTATATCTTTTTTTTTCTAATAATTTTACTCTAGTTCCTTCAGGGAAAAAAACTAGCCACCTACCCAAAGCGAATTGCTTCGGGGCTTCGTTTATGATTGTCTGTATCGCATTTCTCCCTGCTTTTCGATTAATATGGATCATGTTTAGTAACATTATGCCCCACCCGAAAAAGGGGATAAAAAGAAGTTCTCGTTTGAAAATGAAGCATACAGGCTTTTTTAGGTAGGACGCAATAAAAAACGTTTCCCACGTACTCTGATGATTGCTGCATAAAATAACATTTGAGTTCAAATTTCGGTCTAGGATGTGCGACCCGTTTAATTCGAACTTAATCCCAATGAGGTACTCTGCCAACTTTAAATTTAATTTTGGCCAGAGCATCGTAACTTTGTATCGTTTTTCTAAATTCAAGAAAGGGATTATGATAACTACCAATATTCCCCAAATGAAAAGTGAAGTGATTTGTAATAAAAAAAAGGAGGCTGATTGGAAAACAAACATTAAAAAAGTTTTTTAGCTACAGAACTTAGGTCGTTCTCTATCTCAACCTTGTCTGGAATAGGGTCATCAAAAGACTTATGTTCCTTTAGAGTTTTTCCCCCATTACCAGTTAAAACGAGGAAAGATCTCGCTGAAATTGCCTCTGCAGCTTTGAGATCACGGAGCGAATCACCGACTGTAATACAATATTTTCCTACTACACCAAATCTTTTCGTGATTTCTTGAAACATTCCTGGTTTAGGTTTTCTGCACGCACATTCCTGACTGGGCCGGTGAGGGCAGAAAAAAATACCGTCTATATCGGTTCCAAATCGCCTTACACAGTTTAATAGTTTTGCGTGAATATTGAATAGATCAGTTAATTGTATGATTCCACGACCAACCGCCGATTGATTGGTTGCTACCACCACTTTCCATCCTTCTGCTTTTATTCTCGCAATAGCTTCAATACTTCCAGGTATTGGGATCCACTCCTCGGGGCTCTTTATGTAATTCGGAGAGTCAAAATTTATTACACCGTCTCGGTCTAGAATAACTAATCTATTATTCATTGCGACCCTTGGATACTAGAGATAAATCCACTAACTGATTCATTGTAGAGTGAATATAAGACAATAAAAAAATTCTATTATTTCTTAAATCGGTTTCATCAACATTTACGAGGACATTTTCAAAAAAATTTTCAATAGGCTTTTTAAACTCAATACATGACTTTAAATATTTGTCAAATTGATTGTGGGCAATTTGAAATTTTATTTGTTCATGTAACTGATTTGAAAATAAGAATAAATCTTTTTCCGCTTTTTCTAATAATAAATTCTGATCTATAGATTCAGAGTTATTTCCAGAAACTCCCGCTTTTTCTAAAATATTCTTAATCCTCTTATTTATTAAGAATAACTCCTTTGAGTCGATATTCATCACTACTTTTTCCAGTTCTTTTAATAAAAAAGGAAAGTTGTAGGAATCTACAAAGGCAAATTTTATGCATGCCATAATACAATCCACTCTAAATCCTTGTTCTTTGAAGAAGAAAAATATACGGTCAGAAATGAACCCCTGCATTTTTTTTATGGCAATTTCCCTTTTTGTACTATTCGAGATAAATATCCTCAATGAGGATTCAATCAAATAATTCAGTGTAATTTCAAGCTTCTCTGACATTAAAATACTAAGTATACCCAAAGCACTTCTTCTCATTGCGTAGGGGTCTTTGTCTCCACTTGGTATTAGGTCTATACTTATCAGACCTGCGATTAATTCAAATTTATCAGCAAGCGCAAGCGATTTCGCTAACCTATCTTTAGGAAGACTATCTCCGGAATATCTTGGTTTGTATTGATCTTCAATTGCTTCTGCTATATTCGACTTGCGTCCCTCAGATAAGCAGTAATATTTGCCCATGGTACCTTGTAGTTCCGGAAACTCATTTACCATCAACGTTACCAGATCATTTTTGGATAAGTCGGCTAGAGTTATACAATCCGAAGTGTCTAGGTTAATTTTTTTACCCCAATCTATCAAAAGCGACTTGATTCTTTCTGTTCTATCACTTAGCGTTCCGAGAAGATTGTGATAGGTTACCGCTGAAAGATCATGTTTCCTTTCAATGAGCGGTTTTTCTTTATCTTTCGAGAAAAAGAAATGGGCGTCATTTAAACGGGCTCTCAAAACTCTTTCATTGCCGATTTTGATTTTGGTTGTGTCTTCAGGTGCATTATTAGTGATGACGACAAACTTGTTACTCAAGCTTCCGTCCTCCTCAGTTAGGGGAATATATTTTTGATGTCTCTGCATGGTGAGAATTAGGCACTCTTTGGGAAGCGATAAAAATTCTCTGTCGAAGTGGCAAAGAAGGGCTGTTGGCCATTCACATAAGGCCGTGATCTCGTCAAGAAGATCGTCATCAACAATCGATTCACAATTTTCTTGACCACAAATATTTATTACAGACCGGTTAATTTTCTCTCGCCTTTTCTCAAAATTAACGATAACTTTACCTAATTCAAGAAGCTGGGATTCGTATTCCAGAGCCGATTTGATTTTAATCTCATTCTTTACAAGAAATCTGTGCCCATTTGTCGAATTTGAGGAGTGTAAACCAAGCACTTCTATGTTGATTAATTTGTCATCTACCATTGAAACAACACCTCTAACCGGTCGAATGAATTCAATATCCTTTTCTATTTTCTGGTCGATGACTTTTTGGTATTTCATTAACTTAGGAACCGGTAATTTTTTTAAGCATATTGGAAAGTTTTTTTGTACTGATTCTTCTAAAGTAATTCCTTGCCTCAGGATATCGATGAAAATAAAATCTTTACCGTTTATATCTTCGGTATATATGTTCTGTAAATATTGTGATTCCTTGTAGGAACCTTTTTTATTTTCATTTATTAAGAGGCTTTTTATTTTATTTCCCAGTGGAGGTAATATCTCACCATTTTTGCCTAGGCCGATTTTTTTCGGAACTAAACGCACCTTTTCTTTTCTGTTGGGCGCAGATAGGGAGACGTCACGGATTAAAAAGCCCAGACGTCTGGGAGTAGCAAAGACTTTATAATTAGCCTTTTCTCCGATTAACTTATCTTTACCAAGAAAATTTAAAGAGAGTTCCGCAAGTGAGATTGACAACTTTTTTAAAGCTGTTGGAGGAAGCTCCTCTGTGAGTATTTCTATCAAAAAGTTAGACATGAGTTATTTCACCAGTGGGAATCCTAGCCTCTCACGGGATTCTAAATATTTTTTACCAATTTGTTTGGATAGATCTCGAATTCTTTTAATGTACCCGGCTCGTTCTGTAACAGATATACATCCTCTCGCTTCCAATAAATTGAATGTGTGCGCTGATTTAAGTGTATAGTCATAGGCAGGCAATGGTAGACTGCTATCTACGAGCCTTTTTGCTTCACGTTCATATTGGTCAAAACAATCAAATAAAAACTTTGGATTACTTTCCTTAAAGTTATGAGTGGATTGTTCAACTTCATTTTGCCTATAAATATCTCCGTAACTTACCTCAATGAGTTCCCCCTTATCATTTTTCCGACACATCCATATTAATTCATAAACGTCTTCTTTTTCTTGAATATGTAGGGCGAGTCTTTCCACACCATATGTAATTTCACATGTGATAGGTTTGCAGTTTATACTCGCAATTTGTTGAAAATATGTAAATTGAGTAACCTCCATCCCATTCAACCAAACTTCCCATCCTAACCCCCACGCACCCAGCGTTGGATTTTCCCAATTGTCCTCAACAAGTCTTATGTCATTTTCTTTCTTATCTATATTGAGACAAGATAAAGATTCAAGATACAAATCAACTATATTTTCAGGACTAGGTTTAAAGACAACTTGAAATTGAAAATAATGTTGGAGTCTATTTGGATTTTCGCCATATCTTCCGTCGGATGGTCTTCTAGATGGCTGCGGGTAACAGGCATTCCATGGTTCGGGACCAATAGCTTTTAAAAAAGTCATAGGGTGTGAAGTGCCAGC
>SGYQ01000002.1 GCA_004214155.1 Burkholderiaceae bacterium | reverse complement strand
ACTTCTCTCGTAGTATCGAAAAAAAGCAAATGTGATGGAGAAAAAGTTGTTTGGCAAAATTTTTACATATATAAGTCGGCAATGGGGTTAGGTAAACCAATTATGAGATTAAACCCGAATGAGGCCCAGCAGTTAAAAAAGGGAGGGGCAGGCGCTTTAACGGATGCTTTTGCTTGTGAGTTGGCGAAATTGAAATAATTTTATCAAGGTTAATTAGCTGTTGTGATCAAAAAGAAAGGTACCACTTATGAAAAAGTTTTTTTTGATATTTTGCATTATGATGAGTCAAAGTTTTGCTGACACACGAGATGCCGATTTTTATGAACCTAATCTTTCTAACAAATATCAAGGAAGATTACTATCTACTACAGAAAGTTATCCTATCGAAACGATGAAAAAGCTATGTAAACCTTACACGGGAATTGATACAGCTCAAATCAGATGTAGGAAACAGACTAAAGAAAACACGGTTATCTGTGATTACAAGTGTAGTCTCCACTGGATGGTTAATTAAAAATACGTTTGCATTACACCTGTCTAACGTTGTAATCTCATAGTCGGAGGAATAGTAAAGCTAGGATGCTACGTTATGAAGAGTGAGTTTTTAGGATGTCAGTATAAGTCTGAAAAGCCTTTTAGATATATATTTCATGAAAGTTGTAGTATGTCATTCATAGTCTTCAAAAGATCATGACATCTTTGTTTATCTAGCGCATCTGGGTGGTGAATACGAAATTGGTTGAGATCGTTGTCAAAATATTTTCCAGAAATAGTAGTCGATTCATAATGTATCGCAAGTTTTATCAAAATATTTGCTCCAATGCTAATACTTTTTCCTTCAATGTTAAATGCCTCTTTTACCATCTTCGTTCCCAGTAAGGAGCCTGGATTTACTGATACAAATATAGTTTCATTCGGATCAACTATGTTGCTCATGGTAGTAGACCACATAATTAGGGCAAGCTTACTTTGTGAGTAGGCTTCCATGTCGTTGAGGGCAATTGCTTTACCATTAAGCGCATGAAAATTTACCGATGCCTGCGCTGCCGAAGCTACATTAATAACTCTTCCTGAACCCTTCAGCAAAGGCAGTAATTTTTTTGTTAGTAGATAGGGAGCCAACGTGTTTACAAAAAAGCGTACATCTAATCCATCAGTTTTCACGACATCAGTAGTTTTCAGGACTGCAGCGTTATTTATTAGCACATTGATACTACTATGATTTTTCGCAACTTCCTTTGCAAGGTATAAGACTGCATCTTTAGAACTTAGGTCTGCAAGGTAGGTTTCAATTTTACCTGTTGTTGCTAATTCTTTTTTTAGTTTATTTAGTTTTTCCTCATTTCTTCCGTGAGCTAAAATTGTATGACCTTGTTGCAACAGTTTCTTTGCTGTCTCAAGTCCAATTCCATCTGTGGCCCCAGTAATTAAGATCGTTTTTGACATATTGAGCTAACTAGCCTCTGTTTTATTGTTTGCACATTAAGATAAATACTATACAGTATCCTAGGATAGAGAAAAATGGATAAACTGAAAGAACAAAAAGTTATAATTTTAAGCGGGGCAACAGGTTATGTTGGCTTTCAAGTTTTAGTCGAATTAATCAAAAGGGGCTACAAAGTTTTTTGTGTTGGTCGTAATTTAGAAGATAAAATCTTTTTGAAACAAACAGGTGTGAAATTGTTTGAGATGGATTTGACGTCTGGTAATTTAAAGTTAGATGAATTAGAAAAAAAGATACCAAATGCGTTTGCAGTTATTAGTTGCCTAGGAAGTCGTAAAGGGGGGATTAAGGATTCGTGGAACACAGAATACACTGCAAACAAAAACCTTTTAAATTTTGCTCAAATAATTAATTGCAATAAATTTATCTTATTATCAGCAATATGCGTTCAGAAACCAAGGCTGTGTTTCCAGAAGGCAAAACTAGCTTTCGAAAAAGAACTAAAGACCTCTAATCTTATGTATAGTATTGTAAGACCGACCGCTTATTTTAAATCTTTGGCTGGCCAAATAAAAAACGTAAAAGACGGCAAGTCTTTTGTGGTATTTGATTCGGGTTTGAATACTGCGTGTAAACCTATATCCAAGGAGGACTTAGCAGTTTTTATTTGTAACTGCCTAACTACACAGGAAATGCAGTACAAAGTTTTACCAATTGGAGGTCCTGGTCCTGCGATTACCCCATTGGGTCAAGCGAGAATACTTTTTGAAAAGGCGGAGCTTCCTATAAGAATTAGAAAAATTCCAAGTTTTCTTTTTCTGCTTTTTTCGTATTTTCTGACACCATTATGTATCTTTTCGAATAAACTTGCCGATTTTCGAGAGTTTTTGCGGATAGCTCACTATTATGCAACGGAGTCTATGTTGGTCTGGAATTCAGAGGAGAATAAATACTCTGACAGAGATACACCAGAATTTGGACAAGATCTGCTTGATAATTTTTATGAGTACACGTTAAGAAATACGGATAAGAATAATTACAGGGTAGATGCAAAATTGTTTTGATAAAATGCAGATTATTTCGTCCATCGTTATATTAACAAAATAGTTATGAAAACGGGAATATTTAGTAGTATTAGATTGAATTTACTGATGAGTTCACTATTGATTGTGTTTATATCTGGCTGTTCAAAATCAGCAGAAGAGATGTGTGTTGAAGCGCAAATGAACTTTTATGATCAGGCGAAACCAAATTCAAAACAGCGTGAGTATTTTGACACCGCATTCAAAAGTAGAGATGCATATTATGCTTGGGCATGGCGCGAATGCGTAAAAAAATAAGACGCACTCTCGGTTAAATAAAAAAACTTACATTAGCTTTCAGTGATTAATATAATTAAGCTCGTAACTGATCAATCCGACAAACAAATTGTTTTAAAAACTGTTGTTAGTTTTTTTGTTATAACTTGCTTAATTGTGTTGCTGGGTTTCTGTATTAAAAATCTTTTAAGTGAAGAAAATCTTCTATTTACAACATCAGAGTACCTAGAAGAAACTCCAGTCACTATTACCAGTAAAACAGACCCTTCGGGGAAGCTAGTAATACTGACTCATGGTTTTGCGGGTTCCACAGAATTCATGAGGGCACTAGCAGTTGCACTATCGAGAGACGGACATATCGTAATACGTTTTGATTTTCTAGGGCATGGTAAACACAAAATCCCCTTTTCCGGAGATGTAAAGAGTAAAAATGGACCCACTAGACAATTTGTCAGGCAACTAAATCAAGTTATCAATGGGTATAAGGAGCGTTATAACCGATCAAAGGCGGTTCTGATTGGTCATTCGATGGCCAGCGACATTATAATCCGAGCTACGCAAGGAAGAGACGATATAGAATCGGTTATCGCTATCTCTTCCTATACCGATGAAATTCCTAAAAACGACTTTCCAAATTTATTAGTTATAAATGGAGAATGGGAAAAGGGGCTAACAAAGAAAACATTAGAATTATTCAATAAGATCGGGATCGACAACCCTAAAATCGACAAACTTTATGGAGACATCCTAGGCAATAATGCTAGAAAAACTATTGTAATTCCTGGGGCAGACCATGTTGGAATTTTATATGCAAAGAAAACTCAACTTGAAATTTTAAATTGGACTTCGAGCTCAAAAGAAAAATTTGAAAGAAAAACAAATAGAATTGGTGTATGGGCTTTGGGAGTATTTGGGAGCTTATTCTTAATTGGGTTATTTTTATCCACATTTTTAGAAAAAAATAGTAAGGAAAATTTTACAATATCTATTGCTCGATACATGGTTTTTAGTTTTGCAACCATCATCTTCTTACCTTTGTTTTTGACAAAATTCAGTGGTGAATTTTTGCGTTTTCCTGTTCATAACCATATTTTCAATACCTTTTTATTTATAACCATCTTGTGGGTCTTAATTTCCCCTGTATTTATGAAGGAAAAGTGGTTGCATGCACTAAGTTTGAAGCTGTTCGGATGTCTCACAGTTTATTATCTGTTTGGCCTTGGCTTGATCCTTAATTATTATGTCAGCACTTACTACGTTTCAGTTGGCCGCATTGAAATCTTTTTGATTCTGTTGATCGTGACCATTCCTGTGTGCCTAATTATTCAGGTTTTATATGAAACTTTGATCCGAGGAGTGCTGTTAGCAAATTTATTTAAAGTAACTATTGTTTGTTCGCTTATATTTTCTATTTATTTAAACCCTTCAGACTTATTTCTACTTGCGTATGCAGTCTTATTGTTCGTAGCCTTCTTCCTTGTTTTTGGTTTCTTATCAAATATCATAAATAATAAAGTTAGAAGCTTTATTTCCATAGGGATGGCAAACGGGGTAATGTTATCGCTGACGTTTAGCAGTGCAATTCCTATATATCTACCTTGAGAAATATTAATTGGATACCTTTTCTTAAAAAAGAATTTACCATGGCGTTATTAATTTATACTTAATCTTTTCTGTTATAAATATGAAGAAAAACTTGTTTCAAGAATATGAAATTAATAAACAAAGTTTGGAAAATCAAAAATATAGAATTTATTTTATTTATGCTTTTCTCTATGGCTTGTTTCACTGTCCGTGACGCAATAAGTAAGCAGCTAAGTGAGATAATGCCTATTTCTCAAATTTTAATAATTATTGGATTAATAGGAATGATACTTTTTTTTATTATTGCTCTTTTTTCTAAGCAACTTTTATTTTACCCTGAATTAAAAAGCTTGCCATTTGTGATACGTTTTTTTTGTGAACTCTTCTCCTCTGTACTGTTTGTAATAAGTATTGTTTTTGGTTCTCTTGCAATTTCCTCTGCAATTATGCAAACAATTCCAATATTTGTTGCATTCGGCTCCATTCTTTTTTTTGAACAAAAAGTACCCCTCAAAAGTTGGTTGATGATATTGTCTGGATTAGCCGGAGTAGTTCTAATCATTAAACCAGGTACGGAGCATTTCGATAAATTTGCAATCCTTCCGTTACTAAGTGTATTTTTTCTCGCTGGAAAAGATTTAACTACGCACCATATTAGAGAAACTGTATCTCCAATCACGTTATGCTTTTGGGGATTTTTTGCTTTGATGATCGGGGGTATTTTGTGCGTGCCTATTTTTGGTGATTTTCAAGCCATACCTTTAAATCAAACCCCTTTGATAATATTACTTGGATTTTTTACCCCGTTGGCGTACTTTACCCTTATTTTAGCAACCAGAGGAGGAGAAATTGCTATCATCTCGCCCTTTAGATATTCGAGACTTCTTTTTGCATTGGCAGTTGGGGTACTGTTTTTTCATGAAGAGGTTGATGCGTTAAGTATGTTTGGTTGTCTAATGATTATAATTTCGGGAATTGTTCTAATCAGTACCAGAGCTCCCAAAAAAAAAATAAAATGCCTACAGTAGTTTTTGTTAGTACAGTGAAATAAAAAAACCTTGACAAAGAAAAGGCTACTTTAAAGTAGCCTTTTCTTTTGGTTACGATAAATTTATTACCAAATCAATCTAATGGATGAATTACCACTCTATTTGCCTTCATTTCAGGTATTATCAAGTACTTTCCATCCTCTGTAATATCTATGTCCGCAGAGCCTTGCATTCCATCCTTTAAAAGCTCTGGTTGATTTCCAGGATTTGCAACATTTAGTTTAAATACCTTTCCATTCTTCCAATCGGAAAGGTATAAGTTATCACCGTATGAAACTAATCCATCAGCTCCTCCGTATCCTTCACTAATTTTTTCAACTTTAGAGTTATTTAGGCTAACTCTGAAAAGAAACCCATTTTCAAAATCATTGAAGGTTAAAAAGCCTTTTTGAAATGTAGAAAGGCCATTAGGGCTTCTAATCGTAGCATCATTAGATTCATCTACTAGTACAGAAACGTTTTTATCCGTATCAACTTTAAAAATTGCACCGCCGCCTTTGCCATTCAGCAAGTCTCCGCTATCAGATACATAGATAGTATTATTTCCGCTGACAATGTCATTTAAAAACTGTGGTTTACGTGGGAAGTCATCAGCTGAAAGCCAAACTTCAACGTCGCCAGTCATGCTGACTTTTTTTACTTCGAGATTGTCGGTAACGTATATGACTCCGGACTTAACAATGAGCCCTTTGGGATCATTTAATCCGGAATCAGCAATAATCTTTTTGGTTCCATCAACTGTTATTAAAACTATTTTGCCATCGCCGTCTTTGCCAAATTCTCCTATTTCAGAGATAACGATTCCCCCATCTTTCATTACTGCGGCCGATTCGGGCATTGTTATTCCGTCTACTGAATCGACAACTACAACTTGCTTATCGGTTTCTGTAGAGCAACCAATAACAAAAATACTGAAAATTATCGCCAAAAATCTTATTCGATGCATTTTTTTTACTCCATAAGGTTATTAATTTAAGTTCAAACTTCTCTAAGTATAATGCAGATGCGCTTATTTAATAAACTCAAAAAGATAAATAAAAGCAAACTCGTAATATTCTTGTAAGAATTCTTCTAAGAAATTTTCTCGTGAAGTACATTACATTTTGGTAACTATCCCTCTCAAAAAATATTTTCTTATCAAGCTGTGGTGTAGGATGTTTGTGATGTCGCTGTTTTTCTTCTTAGAACGAACATAATTCTTAAGGTGTTTTTTCTGATAGTCAGTACGTTAATTAGTTATTAGGGAGAAATTAAAGTAATCTATGTGAGAGACTGTTTTTATTTTACTTCTCCTTTGCTTATCAAACAGAATTATGACAGATATCGGATTTAATTTTGAAACCACGTATACAAATTTGCCACAAGAGTTTTACACGGAACTTAAAGTAAGTCCTAGCTCGGCACCGGAGGCGGTCGTTATCAATAACGTACTCGGAGATTCCATTAGTTTAAATTTATCTATCCTTACTGATGAAGAGCTCGCTAATCTGTTTTCAGGCAACCGGTTACCTGCTGGAGTAAAAACTTTTTCACAGGCCTATGCTGGCCATCAGTTTGGGCATTTCACAATGCTAGGAGATGGTCGGGCTCATCTTTTAGGAGAACACATTACACCCCAGAATATCAGGCTTGATCTTCAATTTAAGGGATCAGGCCGCACTCCTTATTCTCGGGGTGGCGACGGAAAAGCGGCTCTGGGACCTATGCTTAGGGAATACTTGATTTCCGAGGCAATGCATTTTTTAGGTATACCAACTACGCGCAGTCTCGCGGTAATCAAAACGGGAGACTCTGTGGTTCGAGAGAGTGTTTTGCCAGGGGCAATTTTAACTCGTGTAGCAAGTTCTCATATACGGGTCGGGACGTTTGAATTTGCCATCCAGCAGCGAAACCCAGGTGCAATTCAAGTTCTTTTAGATTACACCCTCGACCGTCATTTTTCTGAGGTAAAAAGTCAAAACAAACCCTTAGGTTTGATTCAAGCCGTGATGGAAAAACAAGTAGATCTTATTGTCCACTGGATGCGTGTTGGCTTTATTCATGGGGTTATGAATACTGATAATATGTCGCTGGCAGGAGAGACAATTGATTACGGCCCCTGTGCCTTTATGGACGCTTACGATCCCAAAACCGTCTTCAGTTCTATTGATCATTTAGGTCGTTATAGTTATATGAATCAGCCAAAGATTGCACAATGGAATCTTGCACGTTTTGCTGAAACACTGTTAACACTTATTGATAAAGATTTAAATAAATCGGTTGAACTAGCAGAGGAATTAATTAATAAATTTCCTGAAGTTTATCAAGAGAAATGGTTAAATATGATGCGTTCGAAACTAGGGTTATTTCAAGCACATGAGAGTGATGTACAACTCGTTTCTGACTTACTCGATTGGATGGTTGATAACAATGCAGATTATACAAACACCTTTCGATCGCTGAGTCAGTTAGAAAAACCTAACAGCGAATTGTATAAGGGGGAAAAGTTTCAAAAATGGTATCGCCGTTGGCAGAATCGATTACAAAAAAACTCAGAGTCAATTGAATCTAGTATTGATTTAATGAAATCTAGAAATCCTGCCGTTATTCCGCGAAACCATAAAGTTGAGGAAGCATTAGAATCCGCAAATAATGGAAATTTGAAACCTTTTGAAGATCTTGTTTCAATTCTCAAAGAGCCTTACACGGATCGAGCTGCTCTCGCAGCTTACAAAAATCCACTGAAACCGGGAGCAACAGATTACAAGACGTTTTGTGGCACGTAAGGATTTAATTGAAGTCAAATTAGGTAAAGACAAGATAATGCCGTAATTTAATGTCCATTTCGCTAAAAAACGTTTTAAACACGCCAATTTAATTGACTTAAGGTCAGAATTGAGGGATACTCCAGAGTTACTAAGAAGCTGATACTCGAATCTGATTTGGTTCACTGTGTCCTCTTTTCCAAACCAAATTAGAAAGCAATAATGAAAAATTTTCTCGATATCGGCATACCTTCCGAGCTTACCGACGTTCTAGGCCGTCTTAATATAGTTAATCCTACTGAAATTCAGGAATTGGCCATACCCTCCGCATTACGAGGAGATGATATTTTGGCATCGGCCCAAACTGGAACAGGCAAAACACTTGCTTTTGCGTTACCGATTGTGATGTCGCTCAAGACCAACGCAAACAAAAGGGCGCTTATTTTAAGTCCAACAAGAGAGCTTGCTACCCAAATCATGAAATCGATTCTCTCTCTGGTTAATGATAGCGATAAATCAAAAGCTGTCCTGCTGATTGGCGGCGAGCCCAAAACAAGGCAGGAAAAGGCTCTAAGAAAACAGCCCCAGATAATTGTAGCCACCCCTGGAAGGGTGATAGATCACATTCAGTCGGGCAGCTTGATGCTGAATAATACAACGAGACTTGTATTGGATGAAACGGACAAAATGCTTGAAATGGGATTTGTGGAACAATTAAATGAGATACAAAAATATTTGCCGAAAAACAAACAAACATTATTGTTTTCAGCGACCATATCAAAAAATGTTGAAGCTGTAGCAAATCGCTATTTAACTAATCCAAAAAGAATCAATGCCCATGTAGCACAGGTGAATCATACTCAAATAAATCAGGAGAAAATTTTCGTTGAAGATAAAGATCGCTTCAAACATCTGTTAGCTGAATTATCTTTGCGTGAAGGGTCAGTTATCATATTTGTCAGGACGAAGAGTTTTACGGAGAAACTGGCAAAAATGCTGAAAATAGAGGGGTACCGCTCTGCAGCTATTCATGGCGACTTGCGTCAATCGAGAAGAGCCAGAGTTTTAACCAATTTTAGAGAAGAAAAAGTGCGCATTTTAGTCGCGACCGATGTTGCATCTAGAGGGATTGACATACCGCACATAGAGCATGTGGTGAATTATCATCTTCCTCAAAGCCCGGAGGATTATGTACATAGAATTGGCAGGACTGGAAGAGCGGGAGCATCAGGAAATGCTCTGTCTTTAGTCTCCCGTAGTGAAAAAAAGATGTGGGCTAGCATCAATGACCTGTATTTAAGTGAAAAGGGTAGCGGTGAAAGCAGCGTACCGGCTCGACTTAGAAGAGAAAAAACGGCTAAAAAAAGGAACCAGAAAAAAGGGTTTAATTCAAAATCAAATAAGAAAAAGCCTGTTTTGTTTACGCGAAAACCTAAGTCAGGAAGTAACAAAACGAAGGCTAAGAGAAAGGCAAAATTGCACCTAGTTGTTAACAATAAGGGTAGCAATGAAAATAAGGTTGTTCAAAGTACTATTTAATCACCTTAGATTTCTCTTATCCAAGACACGTCAGGCTACTGAAGGTCCAATTTGGCTCTGATGAAACAAAAATGAATTGTTAGAAAATCCCTATTTATTCTTGTAGTTTCAAAACTACGCTGGCCACTTATTAAGTGCCGGTTTTTTTGTGTTTTAGTATTGACTATCTTTAAAGAATTGGATACTATACCCCCCATGGGTATATATATAGTCGTTTTGTTGGGTAGTTTGGTGTGGACATGCGCAGTGTTCGGCAGGCCGGTGTCGTATACCGATTCGTTCACGTTTATGACGTATTCTAATTACATGAAGGAATCTTTATACGTCCACTATTCTCCATCATTTAAGCAGTCTATTGGAGTTGAAGTTCTGGAAGATAAAAGCTTTGATACCTCTTATGGGTTACTTAGATACACACAGTTGCTAATGCGTAAGAATACTAAAAACTCTCAGGCTAACTTTTACTTTATTTCTAGTTTGGGGTTAAATGAGACGTCAAATTATAGTTATGGAGTGCAGGGAGATTGGGAAACTAGAGAGTATTTTCTGGGGTTCAAGCACAGCCAGAATAGTTTTTTTAATTCCGAATTTTATGATCAGTATTTCATGGCTGGTATGGTTCCGTATGTAGGAAAATATGGTGATCTCCATACATGGGTGATGCTAAAGGCAACAAGAAACAGTGATTCGAATGAGACTCACACTTATCCAATTCTCAAATTCTTTAAGGGAGATACATTACTTGAAATAGGATTTGATAATAGAGAGCGACTCGATTTGCATTTTATTCAACGTTTTTAATTAGGAGAGTTACATGAAGAAAATATTATTTGCAGTTTTACTGTCTATAACATCAATTGGCTTTGCTCATAACTGTCATGATCATAGTTCAGATAGTCAGCCCATGAAATCTGTTACCGGTGAGGGGTTTGGAATTGATACTCAGAAGTATATGAAATTCACGAAAGATCTTGGAAACGGTGAACAGGTTGCAGTAGTGAATGTAAATGGTATGGTTTGTGATTTCTGTGCACGTGGAATTGAGAAAACGTTTATGAAAAGCGCAGATGTCAAAAAAGTGGACGTAGATTTGGAAGTAGGTAAGGTCCTTATTGCGTATTCCAGTGACACAAAAATCAGTTTTGAAGATATTAAGGAAAAGATTACTGCAAATGGTCAAACAGCAGTGGATATGAAAGTACTCAAGTTATAATGAAGGATAGTCTAGTCAGTATCTTTTCGTTATTTACATCGTCATCCACACTTTTTTGTTGTGCTCTGCCAGCAATATTTGTCATGTTGGGTGCCGGAGCAAGCTTTGCAAGCTTCATAAGTTTTTTTCCATTTCTAATTACGTTATCGGTTTATAAAATTGAGTTAACAATGTTTGCTTTTCTTATGATGGGAATTGCTGGATATTCGAACTATAGGGCGTCTTTTGCTCCGTGTCCGATTGATCCGGAGCAAGGTAGAAAGTGTATGGTGCTTAGAAAGCGGTCTAGACTTATTTTTTATATTTCTAGTGGTATACTGATTACTGCGACGTTTTTTACATACGTTGTTCCGGAGTTTGTTTAAGATATGAGTCACCCTGATCACAGCGATAATTTAACAGCGTTAAGGAGGATTGAAGGACAGGTTCGTGGTATTCATCAGATGATTGAAAACAAAAGATACTGTATGGATATAGTGAATCAAATTAAGGCCATTAAATCCTCTTTAACTCGAGTGGAAACCAGGGTTCTTGAAAAGCATTTGCGTAGTTGTGTTACTCAGGCTTTAAATAAAAAAGAAATGGAAGAAAAAATTTCTGAACTGGTAAAAGTCTTCAAACAAATTAAATGACTTTACAGGAAAAAAACTAGGGCCAAGTTGTTCACTCCCTCTTTAATAATGTTGTGAATTTAGTCAGGTAAAATTCTTAACTGGATGATGAGATTTTTACTATTACTAAAAAATACTGGATGAGTTATTAATTATGAATGTGTCTAAACAATTCAACTTTTTATGGATAGTTATTTTTTCGTTATTTCATAATACATACGCAGCGGGAGATTTGACTAGGCAGAACCCTATAGAAATCAAAATAGACATGAGAAGTAGTGTTGAATCTCATTTTTTTAGTCCAAGTTTAATCCGTCTCGAAACAAGTAAACTTTATAAGATTGTTCTGAAAAATAGTTCTGATGTTAAACATTATTTTAGCTCTCCAAAATTTTCGAAAGCTGTGTTTACACGAAAGGTTCAGGTTTTAAAAAATGGAAAGAGAATTGCTGAAATTAAAGGAAATATATCGGACATTGAGGTTTTCCCGAAGAGTTTAGTTGAATGGTGGTTAGTTCCAATCAAAACCGGCGAATTTGATGATTTACATTGTTATGTGAAAGATAAAAAAGCTGGAAAAACACATTCAGAAATGGGTATGGTCGGGACAATCATTGTAGATTGAGGAAAACTAGTATTAGTGATCTCGAATTTCGTTACTTTTGAAACCTAATTTTCAACTAAAAGAAATTTCATATCAAGTCTAGTACATTGTATTTGTGTTTTGCGTGGACTTATTCTTCGATGGTCCTGTCTCCAAATTTTTTTGCAAAGAAGTAACCAGAGAGTGCACTAGCAGATGTGATAACTACTCCCCAAATAATATCCACAATTGTTACGATAATCGGCCAGTTGGTTACCGTTGCTAAATTTGTCATATCATAGGTAGCGTATGCCAGGAGTCCAAACAGACAACCGTCTCGGAGCACAGTTTTGAAATTTCCTGATTCTAGGGATGGTCTGATCGAAAAATACACAATGCCAAAAATATACAACAAATAAAAAGTTATTGCGGCAAGCCAGTTAGGTTCATCTCGTAAGAGTGAGCCGAGTTGCCCAAAATAAAAATCGGTAGCAATTGATCCCAGCCAAATCGCATCCATAACTGAAAATGTGAGCAATGCGCCAAAATATGCTTTTATATAAATCATTGATTTTTCTCTCGTCAACAATTGAAAAGTACTGTAAGTAGGAAATCAGAACCGAATATGGCTGTTGTGTATATCTAGTACAATAAGGAACTATGGTTAAAATTGCAATCATTGGTTCAGGACTAGCCGGTATATCGACTGCTCTTTTGTTGAAAGATCAGGCAGACATTACCCTTTTCGAAAAAGCCAGAGGAGTTAGCGGGCGCATGTCAACTAGGATGGCTGATCCTTACTTGTTTGATCATGGGGCTCAATATTTTACAGTTCGAACAGATGCTTTTCGTTCTTTTGTCCATCCCCTTCTAGATGCGGGTGTTATTGCACGATGGAATGCAAACTATGTTGAATTGGATAGAGATAAGATTATTAAATATAAAGATTGGGCAAAGGAGGAACCTCGTTACGTCGGTGTTCCAAGAATGAATAGTGTCAACAAATATTTAGCACGAAATTTGAAAATTAAAGTAAACACCAAGATAAAGAAACTAGGAAAAGGTGCGACCTGGTCTCTTTTAGATGACGAGGGGAATAAGTATTCTGAATTCGATTGGGTAATTGCAGCTATCCCTCCTCTTCAAGTTTCTGAACTTTTACCAGACTCATTCAAGTATTATGAAGATATTAAAAACATAGAAATGCACCCAAGCTTTTCTTTAATGTTAGGTTTTGAGAAAGAAATTAACATTACTTTTGATGCTGCGAAAATTATAAATAGTGATATCAGTTGGATCTCTATCGATAGCAGAAAACCATTCAGAAATGATTACTTTACATTAATAGCCCAGTCCTCTGCTGAATATGCAGCGCAAAATATTAGAGGAGACAAAACACACGTGATGGAGTATTTAATTCAAGAAACCAGTGATGTTCTTAGCAAAGATCTAAAAAGTGCCGCGCACAAGAATATTCATGGTTGGTTATATGCAAATGCAGTTGATAAGGGAAAAAATGTTACGTTTTTTGATATAGATGAGAAACTTGCTGTATGCGGGGATTGGTGCTGTGGAGGACGTGTTGAAGGTGCATTTTTATCAGCTTACAAGTTAGCAAAAATATTTAAAGAACAATATTTTTGATTTAAAGTTGAATATCTTATAAGTTATAGGTCTTGTAACAAAAGGTTGTTTTTAATGAAATTAATTGCTGAAGCAAGCCAAATTATTAAGCCAGTATCTGTAACCGATGGAGCTGGGGTAAAAATCAAACGAAGCATCGGGTTGAATCCAGATTACTTTGATCCGTTTCTCATGTTGGATGAGTTCGGCTCAGAAAATAAAGATGACTATATTGCTGGGTTTCCTCCACATCCTCACAGAGGAATCGAGACTGTGACTTATATGTTAGCAGGAGATTTTGAGCATAAAGACAGTCTAGGCTCTACCGGTCGGATGGGTGCCGGAGACGTTCAATGGATGAAAACTGGTAGTGGAATTATCCACTCTGAAATGCCTCTCATGCAAGAAGGAAAGCTGCATGGCTTTCAGCTTTGGATTAATATGCCCTCTTATCTTAAAATGGCTAAGCCAGAGTATTTACACCTCGATTCAAAGGAGATAAACCAATACGCTGACCCTGAAAAATCTGTGAAAGTAATAGCCGGGAGATTTGAGGATATTAATGGAGCGATTAGCAATCATAATGTGGAGCCGGTGTATTTTAATGTTTCATTAACAAAGAGTAATAAATTTTTTTTTCTTCTGAGCCCAGAAAAAAATAGTTTTGTTTATTTGTATGAGGGCGAAATTAAGGTGGGCCATAAAGACAACGAGAGGTTACAAGGGTCAACTCTAATTACCCTGTCAAAGGGAGAAACCTTACAAGTTGAGGCTGTCGAAAATGCCAAGTTTTTGCTTATTTCCGGAAGGCCAATTAACGAGGAAATAGCTCGGGGAGGGCCATTTGTTATGAATACAAGAGAAGAAATCTTAGAGGCAATAGAAGATTATCGCAACGGCACCTTTATAAAGTAGATTGAGCGTCAACACCGCGGGATTTAAAATTTACTAAATTTAGTAACCCAAGGCTACATTTTCTTCGTCAGTAAATATACGCGATCGAGTTAAAAATCGAAATCCTGTCGGTCCTTCAATTGAGAACATGCCACCGCGACCTTTCACAACATCGATGATTAATTGGGTATGCTTCCAATATTCAAATTGTTGTTTTCCCATGAAAAACTGACAATCTGCAATTTCTCCTAGTAATACATCGCTGTCTCCAGTCATAAACTCACCTTTTGGATAACACATAGGTGAGCTGCCATCACAACAGCCACCGCTTTGGTGGAACATGAGTTGACCATGCTCCACCTTTAGCTTTTCAATCAGCTCAACTGCCTGATCTGTGGCAATAACTCTGCGAGTATCCATTTTTAGAAGAAACCGAGAGCATTTGGACTGTAGCTTACTAATAAGTTCTTTGTTTGCTGGTAATGATCAAGCATCATTTTATGAGTTTCTCTTCCGATGCCAGATTGCTTGTAACCACCAAACGCAGCGTGGGCTGGGTACAAATGGTAACAATTTACCCACACTCTACCAGCCTCTATTTTTCGGCCCATTTCATATGCAGTGTTCATGTCTCTGCTCCAAACTCCAGCGCCTAATCCGTAGAGTGTATCGTTAGCCATTCCCAGAACTTCTTCTTTGTCTTTGAACTTAGCAACCGAGACGACTGGGCCGAAGATTTCTTCCTGAAAGATTCTCATCTTATTGTGTCCTTCGAAAATCGTAGGCTTGATATAATAGCCTCCAGCTAAATCACCATCGAGCTCCATTTTATCTCCACCGATTGGACACTTTGCCCCTTCGTTTTTACCCACATCAAGATATGACATAATTTTTTCAAACTGTTCTGCGGATGCTTGCGCTCCAACCATTGTTCCGCTGTCTAAAGGGTCACCCTGAGTAATTTTTTTGACTCGATCTACAGCTCTTTCCATGAACTGATCATAAATCGATTCCTGGATAAGGGCTCGTGAAGGGCACGTACACACTTCACCCTGGTTTAAGGCAAACATTGCGAAACCTTCTAAACACTTATCAAAAAACTCGTCATCAGCATTCATTACATCTTCAAAAAAGATATTTGGAGATTTTCCACCTAACTCCAATGTCACAGGAATGATATTGTTTGACGCATACTGCATAATCAATCGTCCTGTTGTTGTTTCTCCGGTAAATGCAATTTTATTTATTCTGGAACTGCTTGCTAGAGGTTTTCCAGCCTCAGGACCAAACCCGTGCACAATATTTAAAACTCCCTCAGGAACAAGGTCAGCAATTAAATTGACAAATACGGAAATAGATACAGGCGTTTGCTCGGCTGGCTTAATCACTACACAGTTTCCAGCAGCTAGTGCAGGTGCGAGTTTCCACGCCGCCATCAAAAGTGGAAAATTCCATGGAATAATTTGACCAACAACACCCAGCGGTTCGTGAAAGTGATAAGCAATGGTTGATCCATCAATTTCAGAAAGCGAGCCTTCCTGAGCCCTCAAACATGCAGCAAAATACCGAAAATGCTCTACGGCGAGAGGCATATCTGCAGCATTTGTCTCTCGAATTGGTTTCCCGTTATCCCAGGTTTCGACTAAAGCCATCATTTCAAGGTTGCTTTCCAACCTGTCTGCAATTTTCTCAAGCATTCTTGCTCTTTCTGCGACAGAGGTTAAACCCCACTTAGTCTTAGCGGAATGCGCAGCATCCAATGCAAGTTCTATGTCAGCAGCCTGCGATTGCGCTATTCTGCACAATATACCCCCCGTGACAGGAGTTGGATTATCGAAATATTTCCCATCTAGTGGTTTTACCCATTTGCCGCCGATAAAATTATCATAAGTTTCCTGGATTAAGCCAGCCGATTTCAGGCCGGCAAAATTTAATGCTTCTGCAACATCATTCATAGATTTCCCCTTTCCCAGAATTTAAATAGTTTTCGAATAATGTACCATGATTTTTATGATGAATCTGTCTATTCTCAATCAGAATGAACCTTAAAAATGCAAAATGGTTGATATGTGCGCTTATTTGTTGAAGAAAAAATAATTCTCAGTTGCTGGAACATTTTCGAAATAGAGTAATCCCAAATACTTTGGAGGTCCAATTGAATTCTTTAGCTCATTCGCTGGTTGCCGCAAATGCTGGCATAATCATTTTTTTTTCTGGGATAGTCACACCAGTTGTATTTAAAGTTTTGAAGCCACAACTTGCTGGTAAATATCTCAGAGCTTTTTTTCCACGATTTTACATTACATTGTTTGCGACTACTATCGCTGCTGCTTTGGTGACATTTGACCAGACCATACAGTCTGTTCTTATTGTAGTGGCTGCCCTTTTTCTTTTATCGCTATGGCCCATAACACCAGCTATTAATAAAGCTACCGATTCGAGCGAGCATATTAAATTTAAGGTTTTACATACCTTGAGTGTCATTATATTAATGGGTCAGCTTGCAACTTTCATTTATCTACTCGTTAAATGGAAAATTTAGTATGAATTCTGTTGAAATTATTGAGAAATACAATGCAAATGGCGTTGTTATAACCAGCGACCTTGTCGAGTGGATTCGCTCCGATCATGCCGGCGAAATGGGGGCTGTTTGGATTTACAAAGGGGCTCGTCTTGCTTTCTGGTCTGAAAAGATTCGTACTATGGCGTTTGAGCATGGTGAAACAGAAAAGCAGCACTTAGTTGTTATGGATTATTTGCTCCCTATTTCAGAAAGGTCGAAATTAATCTTTCTTTGGAAAATAATGGGTTTTGGTTTGGGCTTTATTTCCGCTCTTTTCGGGTTTAAAGCGTTTTGTCATACGATAAATATCGTAGAAACTTTTGTTGAGAAGCACTATGGAGAACAAATTAGATACTTGGAGGAAGGCGGAAAATGCTTGGACCTTTTAGTCGTATTAAGAAAATGTTGTGAAGAAGAGGTCGCTCATAAAGAAGAGTCGGCCGAAAGACTTGCTAATTCTAGGGAACCCAGACTTATGTTTATTTGGCGATTAATTGTTGAAAGTTCTTCGAATATTGCTGTTTTTGTTGCTAGAAAACTTTAATCTTCGGTTAGACGGCAAAATGTTTATCAAGGAAAATTAATCCATCTGTCCTACTTTGAAGTCATAATGATGTAATGACGTTGAAATCTAGTGGCTTCTCAATTAAATTTTAAAATTTTTATCAGTTAACCATTAAAAACTTGATTCAAAAAATGAACGCCTGAGATATACTTTTGTTTATTAGAATACTTAATTATTGGGAATAAGTTATGAGAGTATTTTTTTTATTAATATGCTCAGCATTCCTAATCGGATGCAGTAATGAGCCGGGTAGTTTAAAGACATTACAACCGAAATCTGATCGCCCAGATTTCTTTAAGTTTAATGAATTTCAAATTAAGCAAAAAGTTTTATATGTTCCTGCAACACCAGGTACTGTTAAGTGGGGATACTTGCCTAATGCGAATGATATTCCAGTTGCTTCTATGGAATCGGGTTCTTATCTTGTTGTTGATGCCTTGTCGCATGAGGGAATACTGGAAGATCAGGGAAGAGATCCTTTAACCTATTTTGCTGGCTTTGGCGTTAAGAAAAAAGATGTTTTGAATGATGCCATTAACATCGCTCTTTCAAATATAGATCACGACTTTCACAAAGACGGCCCGCATGTTGTCATTGGTCCTATTGAAATAAAAAATACAGAGGCTGGTGATATCTTGAAGATAGATATCATTGATATAGTGCCTCGTGTCGCTTACGGTGTAATTTCTAATCGTCATGGAAAAGGAGCATTACCAGGAGAGTTTCCTCTGGGGCCAAAGCCCGATCCGACCGTCAAAGATGATTTTAAAAATGTTTCAATCTTTTCTCAAACATTTACAAAGGATAACCAAGTGGGAGCATCCATTGACGATCCATCCGGTAAACGAATTAGTTTTGAAGCAAAACCTTTTATGGGAATCATTGGAGTTGCTAAAGACACCGGTTCGTCTGTACATTCGGTCCCTCCTGGAAAGCATGGGGGAAATTTAGATATTAATGAACTGGTTGCGGGGTCAACCCTCTATATTCCAGTTCAAGTACCTGGGGCTATGTTTTATACGGGAGATCCTCATCTTGCTCAAGGTGATGGCGAAGTTGCCTTAACCGCTCTTGAACAATCCCTGAGGGCTTTGTTTAGAATAAATGTCATAAAAAAAGGTTCAGACTCAGTATTGGCAAGAATGGCCATAGAATCTCCTTTTGCAGAAACTAAGGAATACTGGATTCCGATTGGCTTGAACGAGGATTTAGATATTGCTATGAAGAATTCCGTACGGCAAGGAATAAATTTTTTATCCCTGAAGTATGGGATTCAAAAGCAGACTGCTTTGGCTTACATGTCAGCAGCTACTACCTTTGAAGTCTCGCAGGTTGTTGATAAGACAAAAGGAATTCACGGCCTTATAAGAAAAAAGGATTTCATTTTCCCAAATGATTAAAATTGGGATGTTGCTAAAAAGAGCGTTCTTTATTATTTCTGAGAAGCGATAAATTCTAACTTCGTTTATTGCCCAGTTCAATATTTGCGTTAATCCTCTTGGTTTCACTAGATATTGCCCTAATTCGGTCAAACAAAAAATTCTGTTTCATGCGTTTTTCATGCTGGGTTAAGGCAGAATTGATGATGGAATCCATATTAACTGGTTCATTATAATCGCCAGTATCTATCTCCTCAACCTGTAACTCCACTTTAGGAACCCTGTATTCCTTATTGAATGCTCGCCTTATTTTGCCAAAATCTATCGCCGCAAACCTGCTCGTTAGCGAATTATTTATGGCAGGACCGCTAGTTTTTTCTCCTAATTTGCTAAAACTAGATTTTTGCTCTGAGGCACTTTTAATAGAACCGGAATTAAAAACCTGATGATTTCCCATACTTAGAGTATATGCCTTTTGGAGAAAACATCAAGTTTTACTAATATGTTTTAAAGCTTATTTACAAAACAATGCGTGCATGAGAACCAATATTGCTTTAACCTTAGAATCGGTAATATTATAAATAATTTTCTTGCCTATTCTTTTAGAACTGACAATATTTTGTTCTGACAGAACCTTTAAGTGTTGTGATACCGCAGACTGAGCGGTCCCTGTAATTTCGGCGAGTTGATTAACCGTAAAGTCGTCTTCAATAATGGAGCAGAGTATAAGCAATCGTGTTTCGTTAGCGATGGCTTTGAGGATACCGCTTGCTTCCGTTACTTGTTTTTTCATCTCCTCAAAGTCTTGGTTCATTTTATTTGCTCGAATTAGATTTCTTGAATATATACTATGTTAGGTTTATAATCTGGTTTTGTAATAATACAACATATCCGAAAAGATTGTTTGAGGTGCGGAAGTTTATGATCAGAGATGAGTATCAAAGTAAATTAACATCAATATTAGCGGAGCTTAACGAAATAAAATTCGTGAATAGCCGGGAGATTTTTAAATTAGATATGGATCTTATTAAGGAAGTAACATCGTTGCTGGACTATCAGCATTCTGCGGAGGGTGTGTTTCAGCGGAAACATCTTATGAAACATTCAAAGCAGGGAGTTAGAACTTTTATTTATGAAATTGATTTGCTAAATTTTTTAATTGATACTATTGAAAAGAAATTAAATGACTGACGTATTTTGTTTTGAATATAATTACCAAAGTAAGTACTGTTAAATCGTCTAGATTTTTCATTTAGTTCACTGAAAAAAACCAACATGAAGCCTGTAATTGTTTTTCATAATCCACGGTGTAGTAAATCTCGGCAAGCCTTAGCTTTGTTGGATAGTAGAAGTATTCAATATAAAACTTTCCTGTATTTAGAAAATGAAATCTCATATAAGGATTTTGTACGGATTTTAGGTCTTTTGAAAATAAAACCTCGAGATATATTGCGGGTTAAAGAAAAAGAATATTTAGAAAACAATTTGAACGACATGGATTTGACTGATGAAGAAATAATAAAAATTTTACTCAAAAACAGAAAATTAATTGAACGACCAATTGCTATAAAAGGTGAGAAAGCCGTAATTGCAAGACCGCCTGAGAAAGTTTTTCAGGTGCTTTAGATGCGATCATATTTGGTCAATTCTGGACTGAAATCGGGCCAACTTGTTCGGCTCGTTTTGGTAGTTTTTAGTTTTTTTTTCGGTAAAAATTGGGTATTCCGACAATATAGACCAATTGTGCACGTCGGCTCCACTGCTAATTGATGGGTTAGAGATAAAAACTTATGGCTTAACATAAATAGGGTCTGCGTGTTACGGCTCCGGTGAGAGTTTAAAATTACGTGTAAGTGTTGCAATATCGCCCGGTCATGAATTCTCGTAGGTGAAAAGATCCATCTTAGAGAATTATTAAAGTCTTTTTGTGGGACCGAAGAGCTATACGAACTAGCGAAGAGGATTCCCATAGTATGGACGTATTACACGACGGACGGTACTTTTTATGGCGAGTTTCCTTTTGATATGGATATGTGCAAAACGTCTCCAGATCAAGAATAAATCATTATTTTGTATTACTGGGATACAAAAAATTGCCTTATGCCAGCCCATTGAAAAGTAAAAATATCATTTACGGTTATAAGGCATTCTTACTAGGTTAAACAAGGTCAAAAATAGCTAATCTTGTCCTACATATCTCTAAAAATATAAATTCAGTTTTCCTTAAAAAAAATTTGCTATACCCGACTTATGTAGTACACTATAATTATGTGGCTCACTTTCACATAAGTAATGGCCCAAAAAGCCGTTTAGCCACTAACCATTGTCATCAAAAGTGACATACTTGGAGATAATTATGATAACAAATCATGGTTCAAGGCATGTTTTCAATTTTGCTGCATTATCAAAAATTAAGCAGATTACACAAACTCAACGCTGGCAAGTTGGGTCAAGTCTGTTAAAGGGGGTTATCAACAAACTCTTTTTATTTATTTGTTTAGAATCTTTATTAGCCGCTTCAATCCTTCTTGGCACGGGTTATATTGCCGTTTTAAATTAATAGACTTTATGTCAACGAGAGATGGTGTCGTGCCGGTTTAAGGCCGCAACTAAGGAGACTGCTACTATATATCAGATCTCTTTAGCTATTAAATCAGCATTGAGTATGTATACAATTTGGACAAGTAAAACTGCTTGAGAGTTAGAGAAAAAAATGTTTTAGCTGTGAGCAGGTTTTCACCGTGCTATTTCGAGCGTCTTCTGACAGGAAAACAGATTGGTATTTTTATTGGGCCTATTGTCTAGAAAATATTAAGAAAAATAACAATCGCAATCACTACAGGGATACCTGGAACAGTAAAAAAGTCAGGTGAATTTGACTAAAGTTGGGCGTATATCAGAATTTTGAAAGATAATAGAGAGTTTCGTATAGTTGGTTGGTTAATCTTTTGGTAATATAAGAAGAGATTATGGATTGTAACGCTTCCAGATTGGTCGTAGACTTTAACAAGTATGCTCGAACGATTTGAAAAATCATGGATGTGCGCTTAAATTTTTTCATTTTGTGTAAAACTGTTAACAAAAAAGAAAGGTGGGTACTTTGAGACAACTTCTAATAATTTTTTCTCTACTTATATTAGTTAGCTGTGGTGAAAAGGCAACGACTTCTTCTAACGAATCTGTTTCATCTAGTTCAACTGGATATAACAAAATAGAATGGCAAAATATGGATTCAGATCAAGATGGTTCCGTTAGTCCTGATGAAATGAAGCAGCATTATAAGGATGAGGGAGTTTACAAATAGTCAAAATAGTTTTAAGTTAAATTTTCAGATTAAACAAAATCAATGCGGTAGCCTCTTCGAGGCTACCGTTTTACTTTCAAATAGGTAAATATTTTTCTGATTGAGTAAAGATGATTGAGTGGGTGGTCAGTTTAAAAAAAACAGGCTTCTATATGCGTTCATGCAAAATATTTTTAAAGTATGACTGAAAAAAAGCTGTCGCCTTATAAAAACACTAACGACGAAATGTTCGGCATGTTTTTTAAAAGGAAACTGCCCCGAGAACATTGTAAGTCCTATTGGTCTTGGTTTCTGGAACAGTCCTCGGGCGACTTAAGGTCAGCAAATACAGAGGCAGAATTACTTTTTAAAAAATTCGGTATTACCTTTACCATGCATGCGACTGATGACAGTAATGAGGAAACCGAGATTGATCGGACTATCCCTTTCGATCTCATACCTAGAATTTTATCAAAAACAGAATGGGGCTTTCTCGAGCGTGGGCTTTTGCAACGTACGTTAGCATTAAATTATTTTTTAGCTGATGTTTATGGTAAGGGTAAAATTTTTTCAAATGGAGACATTCCTGCTGAACTGATTTTTAAAAATAGTCAATTTCGTTTTCAAATGCACGGTATTACACTGCCAGACAATATTTATGCACATGTTAGCGGAACAGATTTAGTTAGAACAAAAGACGATAACTTTTTTGTTTTAGAGGATAATTTAAGAGTGCCATCAGGTGTGTCTTATATGATTGAGAATAGAAAAGTAATGATGCGACTTTTCCCTGAGGTATTTGAAACGAATAAGGTATCCCCTATAGAACATTACCCAGATTTACTGCTAAAACATTTAAAGTCAATGGCAAGGACTTTTTCAGATGATCCATGCGTAGTTCTTCTAACACCCGGTATTTTTAATAGTGCATATTTCGAACACGCATATCTTGCTCAGCAAATGGGAATTGAACTTGTGGAGGGAAGAGATTTGTTTGTTGAAAATGAAAGAGTTTTCATGAAAACAACTGCCGGATCTATTAGAGTAGACGTTATTTATAGAAGGATTGATGATGATTTCATCGACCCCTTATTTTTTCGTCCAGATTCAGTTTTGGGTATTCCTGGATTGTTAGCGGTAATTAGATCTGGTGGAGTTATTTTGTGTAATGCTGTCGGAACAGGAATCGCAGATGATAAGTCCGTTTATCCTTACGTACCTGAGATGATCAAGTTTTATCTTGGAGAGGAGCCACTTTTAAATAATGTTAAAACATATCTTTGCAGAAACAAACGACATAAGAGTTACGTATTGAAAAATTTAAACAAACTAGTTGTTAAGGAAGTCCACGGTGCTGGAGGAGTTGGAATGCTAGTAGGGCCTCTTGCAACAAAAAATGAGATTGCCAGATACAAAGGAAGAATAGAAACAAGTCCAGAGAAATTTATTGCTCAGCCCATGCTTGCTTTGTCTACAAGTCCGACATACGTAAACCATGAAATTGTACCGAGACACGTCGATTTAAGACCCTTCGTTCTGCACGGACCAAACCCAGTTGTCGTTCCCGGAGGTTTGACTAGAGTTGCTCTTAAAGAGGGCTCTGTCGTTGTTAACTCCTCCCAAGGGGGAGGAACTAAAGACACATGGGTTATTTGGTAAAATGTTAAGTAGAACGGCAGATAACCTATATTGGATGGCGAGACACATGGAGCGAGCCGAGAATACTGCGCGCTTGCTAAATGCACAACATCATTCCTCAATGTTGCCAAATGCGGAGGACTCTGCTCATAGGCAATGGAAGTCGATTCTTGATTTGTTTGAGTTAGACCAATTCTCTATAGATGAAAAAAAAATGCTACCGAAAAGTGTATTAAGATTTATGGTTGAGGATCATAAAAATGAGTCTAGTATTATTTCTTGCCTGAGAAAAGCTCGTGATAATGCTAGGAGTGTAAGAGGAGGTATTCCCACAGAATTATGGGAAATGATCAATTCGGCAGGTCTTGAATGTGATACCATTTTCAAAAACTCTTCCTGGATAAAAGACCCTGAGAAAGTTCTAGACTGGGTAAAACAAAAATCGCATATATTTCGTGGAGTTTTGGAAGCAACGATGCCCAGAAATGAATTTCTTTACTTTACAAAAATTGGTATGTTTTTGGAGCGAGCTGACAATACAGCTAGAATCCTAGACTTGAGTTTTTCGTTAAATGAGATGGAAAACAAATGGGAAAATGTACGGGACGAGCCACTTTCGGAAAAGAAAGGTTTTGCTCCAGATGATTCAATAGATAGATTGGGGAAAGATTATTATTTTTGGTTATCCGTTTTACGGTCTTTATCTGCATTCGAAATATATAGGCAAGTATACAGAGATGAGATCACGCCTCAGAAAATAGCAGAATTATTAGTGACAAGGAAAGATATGCCTAGGTCCTTGTTGGTTTGTGTACAAAATATACAGAAAAATATTAATAGGGTTTGCATTGCTGATAGTTCTTTGAGCGTAAAATTAGTGGGCAAGTTAGTTGCAGACATAATGTATGAAACGGTGGATAGTGATTTTGTAGAGGATATTCGTTTATTCCTGGATAATTTTCTAAAGAGAGTTAATCATCTCGGTACCATTGTTAGTCGAGAGTTCTTAGTTCCGATAAGTCCATTGGTTAATTACGATCAGAGAACAATTAGGGATAGTGATGAATAAAAGGGTGAACAGAATAAAAGTTCATCATGAAACTAGATACGAATATGAGACTGATTTAAGTTATGCTATTCAACGAATTTACCTCACACCCAGGCAGTTGAGAGGTGTTCGAATTATATCATGGGAAATAAAGTCTAATTTTGATTGTTTCAGTCAGATCGATTCGTTGGGAAATGAATTGCACTTACTTGTCATGAGCAAACCATCTAAGACCCTCAGCATAGAGGTTACAGGGCTTGTCGATATGTATAAAGGTAGGACTAGATTTGAAGAGCGTCTGTCATCCCGAGACAAAAAAAAAGAAATGTTTCATTATCTTTTTAAAAAATTCACTGATTTAACTATGCCAAATAAAGAAATACACGAATTGGCACTTAGAACATTTAAAACAAAGGACCAGGTGAATTCCTTATTGCTTATTGCTGAAGCTATAGAAGAAAGAATTGAATATACAAAAGGAGCTACAGGGGTAAAGACTACGGCTATCGAAGCATGGGAACAAAAAGCCGGTGTTTGTCAGGACCACGCCCATGTAATGCTTGCCGCTGCGAGGGCGATAGGACTTCCTGCACGGTATGTTAGTGGTTATTTACAGGGTGAAAGCGATGCTAGTCAAGCAACTCACGCCTGGGTTGAAGTTTGGTTAGGGAAATGGGTTGGCATAGATGTTACCAATAAAAAGTTAGTTGATGAAAAATTTCTCAGTTTAGGAATTGGTACTGATTACCTTTCAATCGCTCCGATCAGGGGCGTTAGACATGGTGGTGGAAACGAGGATATGTATGTCAAAGTATCCGTTTCGGAATAGGTGACGAGGGAATAAAATATGACTTATTGTGTTGCCGCAAAATTATCTGCAGGTTTAGTTCTTTTAAGTGATTCTCGAACTAACGCAGGTGTTGACGATATTTCAATAACAAAAAAGATGAGTATTTATAAAAAAAAGAATGACAGGACGATATTTATTCTTTGTGCAGGGAATTTAGCGATTACTCAGAGTGTTAAGTCGCTGTTAATTGACAGCAAAGGCAAACGGTTTTGGGAAGCAACTTCGTTATACAATGTTGCTGAAGTTGTAGGTAACTGTATGAGGGAGGTAAGGAAAAGGGACGGAAAGTATCTCTCTCAAGAGGGTCTGGATTTTAATTGCTCTTTCATAGTAGGAGGTCATATTTTGGGTGAGGAGCCCAGATTATTCAAAATATACTCCGCAGGGAATTTTATTGAGTCTGACGAGGACTCATTGTATTTTCAGATTGGTGAATCGAAATACGGTAAACCAATTCTTGATAGAGTTTTGACGAATGACATGAGTCTCGAGGCTGCTGCTAAGTGTATGCTACTGTCTATGGATTCAACTATCAGGTCTAATATTTCAGTAGGTCTTCCACTAGATATGTGTTTATATGAGAAAAAGTCTCCGAATAATTTCAAGCATAAGCATTTAAATAAAAAAGATAAGTGTTATGAGAAGTTAAAAAGTATTTGGAGTAATCATTTAAAAGAGGGGTTTAATAAATTAGAGAATATTGTGTGGGACGATAGTCCGTCCGTTGATATAAAATATCCTCTAGGCTACGATAGAAATAATTTAAGTGATTAATTTTATGACGATAGTAGTGATAAAAACTTTAACTATAGTTTAATTAATATGAAGACAATATTTTTGGATTTTGATGGAGTTTTGCATGTAATACAAGCAAACGTTGAGGAAAGATTTTCAAAGTTGTATCTCTTAGAGGATCTAGCTAAAGATTTTTCTTTCGAAGTTGTTATTTCCTCCACATGGAGACTGTTTTATGATGTTTCATCTTTAAAAGAAAATTTGAAGACACTAGGCGAGAGAGTTGTTGGGGTTACAGGCGATATTGTTACTGGTCCGTATGCGAGATACTTAGAGATCAAGGCTTACGCAGAGGAGAATCATATTTTAGATTGGAGAGCTATCGATGATGCATCCCAGGAGTTTCCTAAAGATGAGAAAAGGCTTATAGAATGTCAATCAGATATGGGTATTGGGAAAAAACAAATAGAAGTACTGAAAAGTTGGTTAGTTTCAGCTTAATTTTTGATCTCTTGATTTTTAATAATTATTTCAACTTCTTTTTTCCTGGTTCTTAACCTGTTCTGCAAATTTGATAAACTTATTATCCTTAGCTATCTCAACGCTTGTTACGTTTGATAATAGTCTTACTACGACGTTTTCTTCGTTGAAAGTATCCGGGTTTGGCAGCTTGCAGCTCAAAATTTTATTTAATAGGATTTGAAACTTCTCTTGTATTGTATTTCCCTTATGCTTTTCAATGCTGTCGATAAGCATACTTTCTGATAATATTGAACCAATTGAAACATCATTAGCGATAATAAATTTTGCCACCTTGTTATCATTATTTGAGACTGTTTCTTTGTGTTTTGCCAGACAGTCATAATTATCTATAAACAAACCTAACGTTTCCGATGCAAACTCGTAGGAATTAAAAATTTCCAATAATTTACTATATTGATCCTTTATTTCGACCGAATCCTCCTTGCCTTTTTTTTCTAATAATTTAATTTCCTCCAGCAATGATTCCGGGTCTAACGGTTCAGGTTGTAGATTAAGCAAACCATGATCGATAAACATTTTCTCAAAGTTCTCGCTTCCTTCTTCGGGATACTCTAAGTGAGCAACTGTCTTTATTACTATGTTCACATAACATGAAGCATTATGGTTTTTTGATACAAGGTTTTTCATTTATGAAATCTAATCAAACTGTAAATAGATATTTAGCTCGTTATCATCATCCTGTCGTATTTCGTGGATAAAAAACTTTAACTTCCCCTGAGACTTCGCAATTGTATCTCTAACAACTTGTGTATCTTCACTAGAAGTAAGGTCATAATCATAGTGAACAACGATTTTAGCCTCATCTGGAATTTCTGCTTTTTCAAAAGCTTTTTTTATATCAGCAACCGTAGCAACATTTTTAAATTCAATTTTCATTTTCTTTCCTAATCATGAATGAGTTCAAAAAAGATCATTAATACAGTCCTGGCTATTCTGTATATCTGGATGAGCAAAAGGAACAAAAGTAAAAATAAAAGCCAAACAATCAAACTCAATAACTACCCCAGTTGTATAAAATACAAGTTAATTGATAGTATAGCTTACAAGCGCAAAAGTATTATTGTTTTTCATCAGGAAAATAGGTAATAATTTACATGGTTTTGGGTTGTAAGGATTGTTTCATAATGTTAAAGAAATATAAAATTGCAACGA
Source organism: Burkholderiaceae bacterium (assembly GCA_004214155.1). Taxonomy (GTDB): domain Bacteria; phylum Pseudomonadota; class Gammaproteobacteria; order Burkholderiales; family Burkholderiaceae_A; genus UBA7377. Next base: position 175,645 of record SGYQ01000002.1, on the reverse strand, counting down.
TATTCGTGTTGTTTGTAACCAGATTGTCACCGGCCGAGGAGATGTATGACTTTTATTCTTGTCCTTCAATCGAGGCGGGGAAAGTATGCTCCATGAGATGTGAGAAAATTGGAAATATTTCATTTGATGTGAGGAGGAATTCTAAAGAAGGTTACGTAAACGTAACGTTTTTTACAGAAAATGAAGTTGCCCCAGAAACCTTGAAAAATTGTGAAGTTCAAAATGCTAACAATTGGTTTTGTGAAATCATTGAGGTTTTTCAGGAGCAGACTCATTCCATGGTACAAGGTGTGTATTTTAGCAAGAAGATATTTCGAATGTTGGATGGGGAAGATGATGTGTCCGTTTATTGTGCCCGAGAGTGAGCACCTGGTTTGCAATACCCGGTAAATATTTCAGTATTTTGTTTTACACTGTCTATATACTTGTAAACTACTGTTCCATCGACTAGTTTTAATATTCTGAATTGGGTCAACGTGCGGGACTCGCAAAGTACCCGTGACTGCTCTCTGTAACGTACACAGGATAATACAGCGCCTGGAAGTATCGCTTTATCGTTTGTGAACAGTATTGTTAAATTACTTTTTACTCCTTTTTTGTCTGTTATGTCCGTTTCGGAAACATTAGTCTTTTCCATATTTCCGTCACATGATATTCTTGTGGTAGAAGAAAACGCGATCGTGCTAGAGCTAATTAATGCTATAAGGAGGATAAGATTAATTGTTGATTTTATGATTTTCATATATGGCTACCCAAATAGTCGTCTGGTAACTCAAATTCTTGAACTTTTTGCTTTTGGCTTTTTTATTCTTGTGTATAAAAGTACATTAGCAGCAAGTACATTAGCAGCTAGTTCTTACCCATTACTATTGTGCCCAGATTCTAGCTCGGCTATCCTTTGCGCTGAAGTATGCAAGCCTTTTGGACAGATCAGTTATTCTATTGACAGAGGAGAGTTAGAAATTAGTAAACGTGAGAAAGATAATATAGAAAAGTCCCATTTTAAGGATTGTAAAGTACAATCACGAAACGAATGGTTGTGTAACAAAGTCAGGTATGATGAAACCAGGAGGGTTTTTAACGGTTACGAAGTTGTGCAAATGGCGAATGGGGTTTTATCCAAACAATCATTTGTGTTTGAGAAGTCACAAGATATATGGAAGGAAGTTTTTCAGTGTTCGAAAGTGAGTTTTCTTGATAAAAAAAACTAGAATGTCAATTAAAGAGTTTAGATCTTTAGTTCTAACGTTGGACGAGAAAATCCCTGAAAAAGAGGGAACTAATTGGCAAATAGAACTAGAATACGGGCGTGAAACATTTATTCCCACGGGCGAAGAAGTTCAGTTTTTAGAAAATAATAAGACTGGTGAAAAATGTGTGATTATCCAGATAACAAGAGATATTTAAAATTTATAAAAACAAGTGTTGTTTGTAGTTTTATACTTTTGACTGGTTGTAATTTTTTTGAGGCAAAACAACAGGTTTTTGAGTGCAAAAAAACTCACATTGATGGACAGTCACTAAATCAAAAAGGTCAAGTTATCAATTATTTTCACTTCAACGATAATAGGCTTGATGTTAGTCTCGGACCAGTGGGCGTGGGGTTGTCAGGATATAGATGTGAGAAGAACGAGTTTGTTTACAAGTGTACTGATTTGAAAAAAGATAATTTTGATGATCAGGTTACATTAGATAGATTTACGTTAGCTGCTCAGCAAATAATTAGGAGCTCTGAAAAGGCAGCAGTTATCGACTATGAATGCTTAAAGCTTGATCGGTTGGTAGAGTAAAAAAGAATGTTACGAAAAATTCTGTTTTATATAATCTGGGCTGCTCTAATAGTCTCTATTCTCATTTTAGTTGGGGCCGGGTTGGGAGGTTTGGGGTTTTTTTATGAGATTGTGTCATAAATTATGAGCCTTACTTTTAAAATCATTATCGGCATGATTGCTGGATTGGTCCTTGGAGTTTTTTGTCAGGTTTTCCAGCTAACAAATTACCCAATTTTAAACGATTTCGTTTTTGATGGTTTTGTAGATGGGGTAGGACAGATTTTCATTGTATCTCTTAAAATGATGGTTGTTCCTTTGGTTTTTCTTTCGTTAACTTGTGGTGCTGCAAGTCTAGGGGCCTCTGGTTCTATTGGTAGGTTAGGTGGTAAAACAATTTCGCTATATTTATTTACCACTGCTATTGCAGTTTCAGTCGCACTTGGCTTCGCTTTGCTCATTAATCCAGGAGAAGGAGGGAGCGCTTCTGCAATCGAACCGCCAGCCTATGAGCCCAAGTCAGCGCCGGATGTAAAAGACACATTAATTAATATTTTTCCAGATAACCCTGTCGCTGCAATGGCTCAAGGCGCAATGCTACAAATTATTGTTTTTGCCTTACTGCTTGGTTTTGCCATCAGCAAATCTGGTGAGCCAGGGAAAAAGATATTAGGATTATTTGAGTCAGCAAATACCGTGATGTTAAAACTTATTATGGTTATTGTAAACTTTGCTCCGTACGGAGTATTTTGTTTGATGATGAAACTTGGATTAAGCATTAGTCCATATGAGATACTAAAACTTGCAAAATATTTTTTTACTGTTGTTACGGTGTTGATTTTTCATGGTCTTATCATATATTCTTTCCTGATTTTTTCCTTCACAAAATTGAACCCATTAATTTTCTTGCGAAAAATGAGAGAGGCTCTACTTGTTGCTTTTTCCACTTCTTCGAGCGGAGCAACAATGCCAATTACAATGTCGACAGTTCAAAATAAACTTGGAGTGAATAGCAGAATAGCTTCATTTTCAGTCCCTCTGGGTGCAACTATAAATATGGATGGAACAGCGATTATGCAGGGCGTTGCAACTGTTTTTATTGCTCAGTTTTATGGGATAGTTCTAACTCCAGATCAATTTCTCATGGTAATTTTAACGGCCACACTAGCTTCAATTGGCACTGCGGCAGTACCCGGTGTTGGACTGATCATGTTAACAATGGTCTTAGGTCAGGTTGGCCTTCCTGTTGAGGGCATTGGTCTCATTATTGGGGTGGACCGATTGTTAGATATGCTTAGAACTGCAGTTAATGTAACAGGAGATGGAACGGTTGCTCTGATAGTTGCATCGTCTGAAAAAGATTTAGATCATGGCAAATTTCATGACTTACCTTCTGAAAATAATAAATGAATAAAGCTGTGGTGAGCAAAATTGGTCTTTTTTCTGGATTAGTTCTCTTTTGCATGATTTTTTTTCTCGATGAGGTACCAGGATTGAGCAGATCGGGGCAAATAACACTTTGTGTTTTTTTATTAATGGGTATTTGGTGGGCAACTGAAGCATTGCCTCTGCCTATCACTTCACTTCTTCCCCTTGTTTTATTTCCTTTGTTTGGTGTTGCAGAAATTGGTGTTATCAGCAAAGAATTTATGAACAAAGTTCAATTCCTTTTCGCAGGGGGGTTTATGATTGCTATTGCAATGCAAAAGTGGAACTTACATCGACGAGTTGCCTTAACGATTTTACAATTTTCGAATCTCAGTGGGAAAAAAATAGTAGCGTCATTCATGGGAATCAGTGCGTTGTTGAGCATGTGGGTGATGAATACATCTACCACAATTATGCTTCTTCCAATTGCTGTATCTATATGTTACGTAATTTGCGATACCGTGAAAGGCATCAGCGAGGAAGAGCGAGTCAATCTTCAAGTTTGTGTATTATTGGGAATAGCATATTCCTCATCAATAGGTGGAATTGCTACACCAATTGGGACAGGACCGAATGGTTTTTTGATTCAGTTTTTAGCTAAAGAAAATATCGACATAGGATTTATTGATTGGTTTTTTATTGGGTTACCAATATCACTTTGCTTGTTGCCTATATTATGGATGATTCTTACATATTTATTATTCCCTTTACGCTTTGAGGCAAGTAAACTGGCAAAAAAACCTATTCAAAACATGTTAAAAAATCTCGGTCCGATGTCCTACGAGGAAAAAATTGTAGGGATTATTTTTTTTGTTACAGCCCTGTGCTGGATATTTAGGAAAATGATTAATCAAATTCCTACTTTTGCTGGTCTGGAGGATGCAGTTATCGCTATGATAGGAGGTCTATCTTTATTTTTTTTTCGTAGTAAAGACAGGAAAGTATCACTATTGGAGTGGGAGGATTTAGAAAAAAAATTTCCATGGGGTTTGATATTTCTTTTTGGGGGTGGTATGGCCCTCGCCTACGCAGTGACAACTACGGGATTAGCTGAATGGTTAGCGAACTTAATTCCTTTGGGGTTAGGTTTGTTTGCTCTATTGGCTTTATTGATAACGCTCATCGTATTTCTAACGGAGTTGACAAGTAATATCGCAACAACCATGACGTTCATACCAATAATTTATGCAATTAGCGTAAAACTCGGATTAAACCCTTTGATTTTAATGGTCCCTCTTACAATTTCGGCGAGTTGTGCCTTTATGCTACCTGTAGCAACTCCTCCTAATTCAATAGTTTTTGCATCGAACTTAGTATCAATTGAATCAATGGTGAAGGCTGGTTTTTTTCTAAACCTATCTTCGGTTACTGTTTTAATTGTCTTCGGTTATTTTTATATACCGGTTGTATTTCAATAAAAACTATTCTACTAAGAAAACTTATTTCGATTATCGGTTCTGTTTGTTACTTTAATAAACTCTTAGATGACATCCAGCGGCTTAGGTTTAAACTAGCAAGAAGTCCAAGTATCGAAATGAGCATTGTTACTAAATAGTAATTCTGAAACCCGATAATTCCTGGTTGAGCATCTAAAATTCTGCCTGTTAAAGAGTGAAAGAATATATCAGGAGTAAACCCGACCAGCGAAATAATACCAACACAAAAACCAAAGCGATGGGAAGGAATATGTGAATGCGTTATTAGTGAAAAATATACTGCTCGCAAAGATACTATTGAGATGAAAACAATTATCAAAGTTCCGTTTACAAGTAATGAATGATAAAAAGTTTGTGGGTAAACACTGAATAAAATTGACTGTCCTATGATAGTCAAAATAAATAAACGGATTATTAATGTAATTGACGTAATTTTATCAGCTACAAATCCGGCAACTAAAGCTGAGATAATTCTTACATAACTTAGTAATGTTACAAACCCTGATGCTTCGATTGGAGTTAAATTTCCAATTTCCACTAAATACAAACTTATGTTATCTATAGACCTAAATCCACAATAGGCGCAAACAATTATTATTGAAATGAGAAAAACAGGGTAAATGGTGATGTTTAGCGGGGAGCCAATTGGCGATCTGCTAATTTTTTGTTTTGTTTTATCTCGTAAGAAAAAGAGAATTAGAAATGATAAAACGATGGTTGTAATTGCATAGAATAGGATGACTAATTGAATGCTGTTACGAGAGAAACTTTCGGAGTTTTGTGAAACAAGATAGACTAACAAAAAAGCAATCGACGAAAAGATGCTAGCAACCAGTGCACGACCAGCCTCCAAATAACCAAAAGCCCTTCCTTGTTGGTCCATTCCACCCCAGTCACTGGTATATTTGATCAGTGCCCCCCAAAAAAACAAAATCGTTGTTATTCCCCAGAATGCATAAAGATATGGAAGCATAGTTGGTTTGGGTATTGTTGCAAAATAGATTCCTCCGATTCCGGTTAACAGAAGAGAGTAAAAGATTAATTTCCTTGGAGGATATTTGTCTGCAAGGTAGCCACCAGGAAAATAGCTCAAAAGTGCAAGTATTCCATAAAAGGCAAATGCATCTCCGAGATTAGTATTTGAGATCTGAAAAACTTCTAAAACACCTGATTTAAAAAATCGTGTTATATGAAACGGCAATGAAAAAATTAATTCACCGGCTAGGATGAGGAGAATTAAACCTGAGTACCTCTGGGTCATAGTAGGTTATGTATCAAAAGAGTTAGTTTCTATATTGAGCAGCAGTAATAAATTTCGAAAAAGACTCACACCAGATAACAACGGAGTTGTAACGCTCTAAATTAGAGCACAAAAAATACCTTGTAAAGAATTTTCCTTTGCGAGTCACCATTTACAAATTTTCGTTTAATGTTTTGTGATGTAGGACTCAATTATTTCGGCAATAGCTAATGAAGCCGTCAAACCAGGAGATTCAATACCAAATAAGTTTATCAGACCTATGATGTCGTTTTCTACAGAATTTTGGATAATAAAGTCAGCAGGTTTTTCGGTGATTGGATTTAGCTTTGGCCGTATTCCCGAATAGGCAGGTTGCAATTGGTCAATTTTGAGGGATGGCCACCATTTAGTAGTGTTTTCGTGAAATTGAAATTTTTTAGTTTCGCTTATTGAATAATCAAAGGGTTGTTCGGAATCCAAATTATTTTTATCCAGTGATATTGGTTCAACATCGGGGCCTAATAAAGCCTGATTTCCTAAATTGAGAGTGAGGTGTGTCCCGAGTCCTCCTTTTTCAGGAAGGGGGTAAATTAGGGTATTGAATGGACAAGAGCCACTAACCGCAAAATAGTCTCCCTTCGCAAAATAAGTCGGAGGTATTTTTTTTTCAGGCATCCCTTCAATCCGGGAAGCAATATGCTCAGCTAAAAGTCCTGCCGAATTAATTATCCAGTGAGAGGATATAACGATACGCTCACTATCTAATCCTCCGCAAGAAACTTGAATTTCCCACCCTTTGCCGTCACCCTGTGATTGCTTTGCGCTGATAAACTTACTTAGCTTTGCAATATCTCCGCCATGATCTTGTATCTCTCCAGTTAAGGACTGCATGAATCCATGGACATCTACGATACCAGAAACGGGACTATGGATAGCTAAATCTGCTCGCACATCAGGAATGCAACTTCCCAGATATTCCTTATCGACTATCTTAAGTTCCTCAACACCATTTTCAATTCCTTTGAGAAACAACTGTTCTAATTGGGAAGAATTAGTATGGTTTGCGACGATAAGCTTACCGATTTTTTTGTGGCTAATTTTATGTTTCACAAGATATTCATAAAGCAGAACTCTACCACGTAAACAGGTTTTTGCCTTTAGTGAATTTTTGTCATAGTAAATTCCAGCATGAATAACACCGCTATTTCGGGAACTAGTCTCTTGTCCAACACTGACGTTAGATTCTAGAACTATAACCTTTTTCCCAACCTTGGCTAAAGCTCTGGCAGTAGCGAGGCCGACAACTCCTGCGCCAATAACAGCTGCATCAAAATCAACACTCATGGATAGAATTTTTTGGTTCTAAAAATAGACAGATTTAACGAGACCACATTAAAGGTTACCTTAATAATTCCGATTACATATTGTCAAGGTTTATTTTTGTTAAAATACGTGCGTAAAATTAAAATGGTTTTTTAAAGGGAAGTTAGCACAATGTCTGTTTTGTATTCAGATTCAAACATAACATTAAACCAAACTGGAAGCACGATATCATTTTCGAAAACTACAGTTGGGTTGAGCAATATATCGTTAATTTCGAATTCGAGCTCTAATTGGGCACAGACAGCAAATCATTCTCTTTATAATGTTGTTTACGTTGAAGGACGGAATAATAAAGGCTTAAATTTTGGTCCTTCAGAGCCATTAATCATAGTTATTGAAAAAGCCACAGATTCTTCTAATAATCTTTTAAAAGTTCATGAATTTGAGTTGTCCTTTGATCGTTTAAGTGCAAAACAAATCGATGCAACGGTCTCAACTACCCCTGTTGGCCTGGCAGCACTAGAGCAATACTATGATGCTGATCTCAATAAAAATAGTATTATTTCGAATTATGGAACTGTACCGAAAAATTTTGAATTAGAAGAACTATCTACTGGCTATGTTTTTGATTTTGCATACCTAGAGACGATATCGCAGACAGGCCTTACCCATCTTCTCACCCCTTTAAAGGTGAGCGCAGGAGCTTCATGGGGTTTGAATACTGCGAGTGAAACCGTCTTTTATTCATTGGCTCAAAGTATTCCTGGAAGTTCAGCAAGTGCGTCAACTCTTGAGTTGAAAGTTCTGACGGATGCTCCATCCGCTTCCGTCACTGGTGGATTTTCAGCAAGTGATGGATTTAGTGTGAATAGTTTCATCTTAGATTCTGTCGGGTCTCAGTTTACTCTGTATAATTCCGCATCCGCAACATCATCAGATTTTTCGGTTTTTGAATATACTGTTGGTCATGATTTAAACACTGATAACGTTATCGGTCACGCAATTCAAGATTCTACTGGTACAGCAATTATCGCTAGTACTTACAGCCCTAGTTATCAATTAAATAATAAATCTGCCGGCAGTAGCTTTTTATTTGGTTCGGCATTTAGCTCGAACCACACCATATTTCAAACTTCTGGCGAGATTGTATCTTTTAACGGAAATTTCTATCAACATGATTATCTCACTTTAGGCAATGATGGCGCAGGCATTTTTGGTTATTCTCATTTCTCAACTGAAGATCAAAAAACCGGCTCTTTGCCTATAAAGCCAGATGTCATCTTTATGGATGGATCCAACCCATGGCAACCTGTATCTTTTGTATCACCAAGCTCGGTTCAACAGCTCAGTAATAGTCTACCGACCGCCCATGGGGTTCTGGCTATTAGCGCCGCAGCAGGAGCAGGAGGAATTACATTTGTTACAGATTTTCACAATGATGTATACGTATTCCAAGCCTCAACCTCTACAAATACCAGCACAACTTTAAGTATATTTGAAAGCCCATATTATTTTGAATTTGATCCTTCCGCTTCGCAAATTAGTTCATTAGCTACTGCGGCGCCCATTTTTCATCTTTCACAATCAATATCAATGTCAGGGGATTTGTTGGCTGTTGTAGAAAAAAACATTGGGGAAAATGTAAACAACGATTCTGTCACTGGTGCCATCAGTGCAACACAAGTACTAGCAAGTACTGCCTACACAACTAATATCACAACCTCATCTGGACAAGTAAGTCTTTCGGTCAATTCGCCTGCTCTTTTTTCAGGTCAGGGGGGGTTTCTTATTTGGAACCAATCTTCTGGTGTAACTAATAATGTTAGTGATACGGCTAATGACAATGAGTATTTCATTATCGCGGAGCCCGATTTAACAACCTGGTCAGCTTCAGGGACGCTAGTTTTAACGGGTGGCTACAGCGATATTTTCAATTTGATTGGAGAGAATGCGCAAGTTAGTGCTGAAACCCAGAGTTTGGTCCGTAATGAAGACGGCGCTGTAAACTTCTCCCTTGTGTTTGATACCCAAACCAGTAATTCGTTTGGTTCCGTTTACTCTGTTTACACATTTGCTACACATACAGCACTTGATTCGGTGGCAGTTTGGAATAGTTCTGTCTCAAGCTTTGCAGTTCGGGACCTTGAATCATTTGAAACCACATTAGGTTACGATATTACAGGAGACGGAATTGTTGGCAACAGTGGACTAACTGTACAATCCATTGTTGCATCGAAAACAGGGCTAGCTACTGCCAACTCGGCGCAAAGTACTAACCTTCTGAAACTTGAATCAGGAGAATTTGCAATTGGAAACGAGACTCCTCAAGTTGGTCAACCAACTACTGGCAAGTTACTTATAAATTCTTCAGCCACATCTTGGAGCCCTAGCTCGGGCGCAAGCGCTGTTGGAGTTTATAGAAATGTTCTTGAAAGCAACTCTGCTACAGAGTCTTATGTAGTGGTTCAAAAGTCAGGTACTGATAACAGTCCACAATTTGGTTTATGGAGCTTTTCTTCAGATACTTCGCTACTATCCCTGCAAACAAATCAATCTACTGCCACACATATAGACTTAATAGACTTAGTTAGCCATGAGATGCAGTTGGGTTTCGATATTACAGGTGATAACAGAGTTGGTGATCAGATTTCCGAGATCTCCTTGAATTACAGAACTTCACTAGTTGATACAAATGACGACGGAGTTTTGGATAGCACAAAGGTTATACCGGCGGTAATTAAAAGCTCTCTCGGTTTTTTTGGAGTGGATTACGACACAGCGAATATCGCTGTCAGCAACTCTCACCCATTCATAATTTTAAAAGATAGCAGTGGAAGCGCGTGGAGCACTTCATTGAATTATGAATTATCCGGGATTTATCAAAGTGAGGTTATTAATAATCAATCCACAATCGGAATTATCGAAAGGAGTGGGAGTACTCTAAATCCTTTTTATCAAAAATGGAACTTCGCTCACCAATCGGGAAGTTACACGGCACAGGTTAGTGCTTCAACAGCAACTAGATTGACAACATCGGAGTTGATCGCGGAAGAACAAACGTACAGTGTTGATCTGGATGGTAATGGCACGGTTGGTGATGATATTGACCGATATCTTTTCCTTGATAGAAATAATCCAGCTCTTGTTCAAACACAAATTGGAAATTATGCGATAAGCTTTGATGAGGTTTTGGGAGTAAACGATTTAGGGTTGCCAATTCTCATTACAACCTCAAACAACCCTTGGACTCCTACCCGAGGGAATTTTATAACGGGTGTTTTCACCGAAAGAAGCGGTTCAGCACAAACTATTTCAATAATCGAAAACGCAGGTTCGAACTTTTCTCCTGCATATAAAAAATGGGAATTCAGTCTATCTGACGGGTCTTTTTTTGCGACAGCCCAAACGACTCTGTCTGTGAGTATCTCGTCAGCAAAATTAGGCGCGCAAGAGACAAGAAAAAACATTGATTTATTGGCAGATGGTGTTATCGGCGACCCCATTAAATCAGTTATTGTCTCGGGGGGAGAAACTTCTTTCGATTCTGACAATGATGGTTTTGCAGATGGGACAGTTACTGCACCAAGTATCATTCTAACAAAAAGTAATTCCTATGCACTTGATTTATCTGGTGCAGGAAATGTTGGAGAAACCTCAACAAGTCTTTTCCTTGAAGCATCAACCGGAGCAAATTGGAATCCGTCAACTAATTACACGATTGTCGGAGGATATGTTTCCTACGATGTAAACGCCTCAAGTGAGCAAACAATATCTGCTTTCGTCTACGAAAAATCTGGAAGCGGTTCCAGTGCAATATATAAAGAATGGCATTTTGTTCAGGGAAGTGCCTCTGGAGTAGCAACTGCAACTAGTGGAATAGCACAAACAATTTCGTTAACGGACATTTTGGCCAAAGAACTTGAACGTGGATTTGATTTAACAAATGATAATGTTGTTGGTGATCGAATTGTAGATTTAACGAAGCAACTTCCAGTTCCTCAAAGAGGAGCACCTTCTGTTGTAGAACTTGCGTCGGGTTCTTATGTGATTGATTTTGAGGGGAATTCCACAGTTGGACAACTCAAATCTGTTATTAACTTAAAGACCAGTAGCGGGCAAAACTGGAGCCCCAGCCAAGGTAGCGAAGTTATAGGAGTTTATTCCTCGGAGGAACTTGAAAGTTCAGGTCAAATAAAATACTATGCAACGTTATTCGAGCAGACTGGAACTGGTTCAACACCCAGTTTCAAGAAGTGGATTTTCTCGAAGCCGAGTGGTCAAGCTGATTTTCAGGCTTCAGCTTCAACCTCTACTGTTGTAACCCTAACTGACATTCTGATCGATGAGGGTAGGGTAGGATTTGATTTAAATTCAGATGGTACAGTTGGTGATGTGATAGCTGATATCACATGGCAAGTGCCTCCTGTAGATACGGGAGTCACTTTAAATGCCCCTCAAGTCGTTCAATTAGCCTCAGGTGCTTATGGACTTGATATAGAAGGCGATCTTCCAATTGGTTCAACAACACCTGTGGTGGTTTTGAGTAATAGCACGGGTTCTAATTGGCAACCTACTAGTGGCTCGACAGTTACTGGTGTGTATTTAGGTATGGGTGGTACAACAGCTTCTCCAACGAATCTAAGCACCATAGTTGAAAAATCAGGCTCAAGTAATTTTCCCACCTTTAAAACATGGACCTTCAGTGATAGTGGTGATGGTGCTAAAGCAGTAGCAACAGTAACGGTTGGTCAGTCCATTACAGAAAGTGCTTTGTTACAAAAAGAGTTGGAAGTAGGGTATGACCTAAATGGAGATGAAACTGTTGGGGATGGTATCTTTTCGATAGCACTGCTGAGTAAAGACTATTTAGGAACTGATCAACAGGTATTGAATAGTCCAGGTGTTGTACGTCTATCATCGGGCGAGTTTGGACTTGTTTTTGGGGGAAATGATTATTCTACTGAAAATGGTAGGTCGTTTCTTTTGAAGGAAATAGAGTCCATTGGAAACGCATGGACTCCTTTTTCTAATCCATCAGCTGATGGTCGTGACTACTCAATCTCAGGCGCTGAGCTTTTGGAAAATAGTGATTTGAAAATTTATGAAGTTAAAGAAAGTGCTGAAGGAGACCCCGATGTTAAAGTCACTACTTTCACTCCCTCAGTATCTAGCCCTGAAAGTTACTTCGTAAAAAGTAATCAATCTGATGGTGTTGCAATTTCCGATTCTGATTTTTTTAATCGTGAATTAGAAATTGGCTATAATTTGGACTCGAATCAAGTGCTTGGTCCAGGTGCCGAGGAGATCACTGTTTCACCACAGTCTTTCACGGATAAGTTCGGCGTTAATCAAAAGAGCCCTTCGTTGGCAAAATTAGCGGATGGTTCAGTCGCTGTAGACTTTATTGGCAACATCCAACTTGGAGAGACTCCAAAATTGATTTTGAATCAAGGAGCGCAACCATTCAGATATAGTCTGGATGAGCAGGTACAAGGTCTTTATACGAGCACCGAAACAAATGATTCAACCAATCAAGTAACATTTAATGTAAATGTTTTACAACGAGCTTCGAATACAAATTCCGACTTTTTTTTGAGATCATTTAATGTAGTCGATGACTCGTCAGCTAATTATGACAATACCAAAGCACTACAGCCAGTTACTCCTACGGAGGTTCTTTCTAAGGAGGAGATGGTTCGTTACGATTTGAATAACAATGGCCAGGTCGGTTTCCAAAATAGGGAACTATTAATGCCAGCGTTTTCAACCTCTCCAGGACCAGATGATTTCCGATTAGTGCGCACAGAGACCAACGCAATTGGTTTAGACTCCGCCTTCACTCTAACTCTCGAAAATGATCAGTATTTCTATAGTCTGTATGATTCAAATGGAAGTTTATGGGAATTAGATAACGAAACTGTTACTGGCATGTTTCTCGAGGACAGGATCGAAAACACAGAAGGTGAGGATACAACCGCACAGCTCAGAACACAGAGCTCAGCAGACACAATTCTAGGTGTGGCTACAAATCCTGCTGGTGGCAGTGTTACTAGCACTTCTATCTTTAACCTCAGGGAGTTCGTAATCTCGGGTGATGCGACACCTAATGCGTTAGGACTATATGAGTTTCATATGGTTTCCGCAAACGCTGCTCGATACAGTCTTGATGAGTTGTCAATTGTTGAATCCGAAAAAGGTTTTGATTTAACAGGAGACCGGAAAGTGTTAGGAGATACAGCTGTCGAACTATTCAGAAAGCAAATTGTTGAGTCAGATAGCGCCAGGGAAATGGTCAGTGGAGAACTTACTGGGTTACCAGATATTCCTGCTGTGTCAGAAATTACGTCAGAGCTACTCATGCCGGGGGTTAGCTTGCAAACTGAAAATATTTCTTATGGAAATTTAACTTCTGGTTTAAAAAAAGCTACAGTTAATTCTTTTGTAAGCAACGGCAATATTACCTTAAATTTTAGCGATAACTCAACAGAAACTACTTCGGCTCAGTCCCAAACAAATGTCTTGATTGATGCGCAAGTAGAATTATCTTACTATTCGCTAGGTGAACCACTATCAGAAGAAAGCGACTTAGTTCATTTCGTAGCCCTTGGCAGCAAAGAACGTGCGGCCAACTCTTTTCAGGCTATTGGTGAGTTTACTGATGTTTTACATGAACAAGGAAGTAAAGACGAATTAGGTGCTCCAGTCGTTGCTTCTAAAATGAAACTTTTTGATTTTTCAGAAAATAACCCCATAGAAGTTGACTCTGATGAAATCATCCTCCAACTTGCTGAGAGTGAGGGAGTGGTGTTACTTGCACCTGATCAAACAAGTGGAGTGAGCACATTTGTGAATATTAACAATGAACCGGCAGTTTCTGCATCCGAAATTTTGCTTATCGGCGAATTTTCTGTTCGCGGGGGGGAAGGAAAGCAAACCTTTGTTGGAGATGACAGTAAACAGGATTTAAGTTTAGGTTCTGGCGATGACATAGTTTTTGCCGGAGGTGGGGATGACATTTTGATTGCTTCCGATGGAAATAATTATTTTGATGGCGGAGCAGGCAATGATGAAATAGCTGCTGGGTCTGGTATGGATGTTTTCGTAGGAGGCGCCGGTGACGATGTTATAGACGGAGGTGATGGATTAGATAAAGCAGAGTATGTTGGTTCTTATTACGATTTTACAATTGAAAAACAGTTAGATTCCTTTAGTGTTAATGACAGATTATCCCTAGAAGGAACAGACACTCTTACCAATGTGGAAAGACTTGAATTTGCTGACGGAACGCTTGCATTTGATACAAATGGAAATGCTGGTCAGGCTTACAGATTATATCAGGCGGCATTCGAACGGACTCCTGATCCAGTAGGAGTTGGATATCATGTGAATGATATAGAATCAAATGGATTGATTTTATATCAGATTGCAGGTAATTTTTTAGCCTCTCCCGAATTTGAGAGTACATATGGATCAAATTTAAATGACTCTGATTTTGTAGATGCGTTGTACGATAACGTATTAGGGAGATCTCCAGACGAATTTGAACGTGATTATTATACGGATAGGTTTAGTAGAGCAGAAAACGATCCTTTGTGGATGGACAGAGCTGCTTCACTAATCGGATTTTCTGAAAGTCCCGAAAACATGAATATCGTGAATGATGATATTTTAAATGGTATATGGATGACAAACGATTATATGTAAAGCATACTGCAGAAACATATCTTTTAGAAAGTAAATTAGCAGGATTACTCAAACCACAATATTACTTTTAATGCTAAAAAATTTTTACTAAGGACTATAGTGCTACCAGAAATTGATCTAGTTAGAATAGATGGAACTGTCGAGAAACTGGCTAATTACAACGGAAAAACTCTTTTAATAGTAAATGTTGCTAGTAATTGTGGGTTTACTCCTCAGTATAAAGACCTGCAACAATTGTACCTAGATTTTAAAGATAAGGGCCTTGAAGTTCTAGCCTTTCCTTGTAACCAGTTTGGCTCTCAAGAGCCGGGGAATTTGAGAGACATACAAAATTTTTGTACCGAACGTTATGCAGTGACATTTCCTATTTTTTCAAAAATTGATGTAAACGGAGACAACGAACATAAGATCTATACGTACCTGAAAAAACGAGCACCTGGGGTTCTTGGCACAACAAAAATAAAATGGAATTTCACAAAATTCCTAATTGATTATAAGGGTATTTCAGTAAAGCGCTATGCTCCACAAACACCAGTCATAGAAATTAGGAAGGAACTTGTCGAAATTATCTCGGGCGAAAATTAGTTTTTCATATCAAGTTGTACTAATAATTTTAGTTAGTCTGTTATTAAGCTCCTGTAGCTCAATAAAATATAATTATGGATTAATCGATAATCACTTAAGTATTATCAAGAATGCTCAGCCCATTGATGAGATTTTGGAAGGAAAAACAACAAATCCTGAGTTAAAAACAAAACTTCGCTTAGTAAACAAAATTAAAGATTTTGCTTATACTGAATTACGTTTCAGAAAAACAAAAAGCTATTCCACTTATTCGGATATTGTGCGCAACGCTGTTCTTTGGAATGTTGTAGCGACAAAAGAAAATTCGTTCGATTTAAAAGAGTGGTGTTATATTTTTATCGGATGCTTTAATTACAGAGGGTTTTATAAAAAAAAAGAAGCTGAAAAATATGCTAAAGACTTAATGGAATCTGAAGATTTTGAGGTTGCAATATTACCCGTTTCCGCATACTCCACTTTAGGTTGGTCAGATTTTTTCGGTGGTGATCCGGTTCTAAATACTTTCATTTGGAACGATGAAATTGATTTGGTTAGATTGTTAATTCATGAAATGGCTCATCAACAGGTTTTTGTACAAAACGATACACTTTTTAATGAGTCATTTGCTTCATTTGTGGAGGATGCTGGCTCTTTGCAATGGATAAAAAGAAATGGGTGCAGCAACGACTTCACTCTTTATGAAGAGAAGAAAACACAGCGGGATAAAGTCGGAGAAATTTTGAGATCTGCTAAAGAAAAGTTAGAGATTTTGTATGGTCAGAATCTAAAAAAAAAAGAAACTGTATTGCTAAAAGAGAAAATATTTCTAAAATTGAGAGCGAGTCTTTTAAGACTAAAAGATGGGAGAGATTCCTCAAAGGACTATAGAAACTGGGTTTCGCAAATAAATTCCGCGTGGTTGGCTGCTTTTTCACTTTATGATAGGTATAAGCCTTTTTTCAAAACAATCTTTATTGAAAATAATTCGGATTGGCCTACTTTTTATAAAGAAGTGAGGAAGCTAAAGAAAATAAAAAAAAGTGAAAGGGTGGAAATTATTGAAAATTTTTTAAAGTTACGGTAAAAGTTTCCGGCCTCGTGACGATTCCTTACTAGAGGAGGGATTCGTGTCGAACATTTTTCAAAATATATTTTTTGGTCCAACTATTGCAGGAGTATTTTTCCTTTTAATAGGCTTTCATTTAATTAATAATGTTTCCGCGCAAGAGGGTATTCCTATTACATGCGTGCCAAATAATGGTGTTAAATTTGAAGGCGTTGACTCTGATAAGCTCATAGTTTCACAAAATAGTGTCCCCCTTGCTGTTGTTTACGTATCTGGCTACATGCCGAGACCACCTTATACTTTTAAATTCTTCGGACCAGAATTGTGTGACAGAGGAGCAAATTCAATTTTGATGATCAAGGGTGGATTTTATCGGGCTACATTTATAAAGTACTTTGAACCTCCAACCCTTGATGAGACCGCCCTTGCTGGGCAAAACTAGATTATTTACCGATCAGTATCAGTCTCTATTTTTTTTAATTCTTCCTAATAGGGAAAACCTCGAATTTTTCCATTCTGTAAGCCAGGGATAGATATTAGGTTGATCATTGGAATCGTAAAGTGTTTCGAGGATCTCACTAGTTTCTAGGGGTCCCCTTTGTTTTGACAGTATTCGCGCTTTAACTATAGCCCCCGCATATATCTCACCCTTTTTTTTAAATTGTTGTTGAATATAAAAATTCTTGGCATCCCATCCGTGAAGCTTTGTTTCTAAAAGTACAGAATCAAATAAATCAAGCGATTTTCCAAAGCTAATTTTTTCATCGGCAACTACTGGAAACCAATTGTTTCGTTTCATGGCTGAAAACATCCCGCTACGATTTAACAAATCAAGCCGTCCAATATCCATCCACGCAAAATAACGTGCGTTATTCATGTGAAAATTAAGATCTAAATCGCTCGGTAATACTCGGAATGGAGTTATACAAGTATCCATAAACTCGATTTTTTTCCTGAATCTTTTCGCAATTAATGTATAGACTAAACGTCCCCAAAGATTTAAATTCATAGCAGAGTATTGTACCCTCTATTTAACGAAAATTTTTAATGGGGATGAAATAAGTGAAACTAACTGCTGATATTTGTGATGAAAATGAAGATGAAATAGATGACGGCGCAATTCAAGTTTTATCAATACCTTTGAATATCTATGGAGGCAGGAAGCACATTTCTGGTCAGGTGGTTACCGTAAAGGTGTTTGAGGACAACTCTTTCGTAAGAAAAACTCTTGAAGAAGCCGGGGATAATCGGATCTTAGTTGTGGATGGTGGGGGTAGTCGAAGATGCGCTTTGATGGGAGGTAATTTAGCAGTTTTGGCTAAAGAAAACCGGTGGCAAGGAGCAATTATTTTTGGGTGCATTCGTGATTCTGTTGAGCTTATGAATACAGACATAGGGATATGGGCTGTTGGCACTTCACCTGTCAAGAGCAAGAAAGACAATACAGGCTCGGTAAACAAACACATTAAAATCGAAAATTGTTCGATAAAGCCTGGTTTTTTTTGTGTTGCTGATTCAGATGGAGTAATTTTTTCTGAAGAAAATGTTTTAGATTAGCTTCTAGTTTTTGAAAAAAACCGATTCTGATCACAACATTTTGTATTATTTAATTTTCGTTAAAAAAATATGTGGAGATGGTTTAGATAATGGCAAGAGTAAAAAAGTATGATGAGTCGTCCATTTCAGTTTTGAAGGGCTTGGAGCCTGTAAAACAAAGGCCTGGCATGTATACAAAAACTGAGAATCCTCTGCACATCTTACAGGAGGTTATTGATAATAGTGCGGATGAGGCGATAGGGGGACATGCTACAGAGATTTCCATAAAATGCCATGATGACAATAGTTTTTCAGTTAGTGATAACGGTAGAGGAATTCCTGTTGGGATGCATCCAGATGAAAACATTCCCACTATAGAGCTTGTATTTACTCGTCTCCACGCAGGAGGGAAATTCAACAAAGATAATAATAGTAGTTATAATTTTTCAGGTGGTCTTCATGGCGTTGGAGTTTCTGTAACGAATGCTTTATCGAATAAGCTAGAAGCAAACGTTTCTCGGGGAGGTTACCAATGGAAAATTGTTTTTGAGAATGGTTTCGTCATTGAGCCCTTAACAAAAATTAAAAGAACAAAAGAGGTTGGAACACAAATTAGAGTTTGGCCAAACGCTAAATATTTTGATGAATTAAATATATCTTTAGCACAATTAGAAAAATCACTCCTCACAAAAGCAATTTTACTTCCAGGCGTCGTGATTAATTTATGCGATGAAAAACGAAAACTGAAATCCTCATGGTGCTTTGACAATGGACCTGAGGAATACTTTTCTTCAATTATAAGTAAGGACCATTTAGTTGTGCCCGTATGGCAATGTGAGAAATATGTGGAAGGAAAATCTAGTTTCCATAAAGGCGAAGGATTCCAAGCACTCTTGGCATTCACAGAAACTGGGCAAAATGTTCAAGAGGCTTTTGTAAATTTAATCCCCACAACAGGCTCTGGTACTCATGTCTCAGGGTTTAAAGAGGGAATTTTTGCTGCTGTAAAAGGGTTTATAGATAAACAAAGCCTGACAATCAAGGGAGTCAAACTTTCATCAGATGACGTTTTTCAGAGGGCAAGCTTTTTTCTGTCCTGTAAAGTCTTTGACCCACAATTTCAAGGTCAAACTAAGGAAAGATTGTCAAATCGAGAGACGCGTAAATTATTATCATCTTTTAGTAAAGACTCTTTTGAAATATGGTTGCATAACAATGTCAATCAAGGGCGGAAAATTGCAGAGTTAGTTTTAATCAACGCGCAAAACAGGCAAAAAAATCAAAAGTTAAATGAAAAACGAAAAGTTTCAAGTATTGCAATCCTTCCCGGAAAGCTAACAGACTGTGAATCGAAAAGGTTGGATGAAAATGAACTGTTTTTAGTAGAGGGCGACTCAGCGGGAGGGTCAGCAAAAATGGGACGTAACAAGAGTTTCCAGGCGATTCTCCCATTGAGGGGGAAAATTCTCAACAGTTGGGAATTAGACAAAGTTAAATTGCTTTCAAATCGAGAGATCTCCAATATTTCGATCGCCCTAGGGATTTCTCCCCACCAAAAAAATGAAGATTATGATGAAGGTGATCTTAGATACGGTAAAATCTGTATTTTGGCAGATGCTGACGTAGATGGATCCCATATACAAGTACTTCTAATTACTTTGTTTCTAAAACACTTTCCAGGACTTGTAAAAAATGGACGTCTTTTTGTTGCTCAACCACCTTTGTACCGAATTGATATAAAGGGAAAATATAGAAAAGAATTCGGAGAAAAGGTTTACGTGCGTGATGAAAATGATTTGCAGAAAAGGTTTAAAAAATTTGACCAAAAACGGGTTCCAAAAGATGCACTTAGCTTTTCTCGATTTAAAGGTTTGGGAGAAATGAGTGCTCAGCAACTGTGGGAAACAACCTTGGACCCGATAAATAGGCAGTTATTAAGAGTAACTATAGATGATGATCGAAAAGGGTTAACAGAGAAAAAAATTAATTTGCTTATGTCTAAGACAGAATCCCTCGCCAGAAAAAAATGGATGCAAGAAAAAGGTAACAACGCTTCAATAGATGTCTAAATAAATATGCCGAACAAAGAAAAAAACAACTTAGCTCTCAATTTAAGTGGAGCGGGTTTTGGAAAATTTCACAATGTTTCCCTGTCAAATTTTGCAGAGAAGGCTTACCTGGATTACGCTTTATCAGTAGTGCATGGTAGAGCAATACCTAAATTATCGGATGGTTTGAAACCCGTCCAACGTCGATTGCTGTTCTCGATGGTAGAAATGTCCCTACGTTCTGATTCCAAACCTGTCAAGTCGGCACGGGTTGTGGGGGACGTGCTCGGAAAATTTCATCCTCATGGAGACCAGTCTGCTTATGATGCAATGGTAAGAATGTCGCAAGATTTCGTAATGCGGTATCCTTTGATAGACGGACAAGGAAATTTTGGTTCGAGAGATGGCGATGGTGCGGCAGCGATGAGATATACAGAGGCAAGGCTTACAGCTTTTGCTAACGTATTGTTGGATGAAATTGGATTTGATACCGTTTTCTTCTTACCAAATTATGATGGTTCGTATCAAGAACCTCTTGAACTGCCGGCAAGACTCCCTCTTTGTCTGATTAACGGCGCCTCAGGGATCGCGGTGGGATTGTCAACGGAAATCCCTTCTCATAACGTAGGTGAAATTGCGGATGGGTTAGTAGCGATATTAGATAATCGAAAAATTTCTAATAATGAAATTCTAAATATTATTCCAGGTCCTGATTTTCCAGGCGGGGGGCAAGTAATTAATTCCAGGTCTGAACTTGCAGAAATTTATCTCACTGGGAAAGGAACCTTCATTACTCAGGGTAGATGGTTTGTTGAAGAGTTAGCTAGGAATAAGTGGCGGCTTGTGTTTACGGAGTTACCTCACGGAGTTTCAGTGCAAAAGGTTTTGGAAGAAATTGACGAGCTAACAAATCCCAAAATAAAAGCGAATAGAAAATCATTAACGAGTGAGCAAAATAAACAAAAAGCAATGATGATGAGCTATCTTTTATCTGTCAGGGATGAATCTGATAAAAATGCGAATGTAAGGTTAGTGTTCGAGCCAAAAAATTCAAAAACAAGTAAAGAAGAATTTATTCAACTTTTGTTGAGTAAAACGTCCTTGCAGTCATCTTCTTCTGTCAATTTGGTATTACTTGATTTAGAAAATAAACCAAAGCAGCTTTCTTTAAGAGAGATTTTGTTCCAATGGTTAGATTTCAGAGTCAAAATTGTGAGAGCAAAATTCTCTTTTAAATTAAGCATAGTTCAAAAACGTCTACATATATTGCATGGACGCATTAAGATTTTAGAGGCGATAGCAGAAGTTATCAAAATCATTCAAGAGCATGACAATCCAAAAATAAAACTTATGAAACGATTTGCATTGGATCAGGAGCAAGTACAAGACATCTTTGAGATGAGGCTGCGGCAATTAGCTAAAATTGAGTTGTTAAATATTAAGGGTGAGATTATTAAAAAAAAGGAAGAAGAGACTATATTTTTAAAGGTTTTAAAAAGCAAAAAAAGTCTTGAAGAGCAGACAAAAAAAGAGATCTTGTCATTAAAAAAACTATATGGTGACAATAGACGAACCTTGCTCAAGGAATCTGCAAAAGTAACGTTTGAAGCAGAGGTTTCTGAGGAAAAAATTACGGTAATAATTTCTTACAATGGCTGGATTACTATTAAAAATGGTCATGATATCAAGATTTCAAATATCCAGTTTAAAGCAGGGGATCAATACAATCTCTTATTCGAATGTACTAATCTAGACCATTTAATTTCCTTTTCCACAAGTGGCAGGGTTTACTGTCGAGCTTTGCTGGAGCTCTCGGAATTGAAGATTCCGGAGTTACCATTTAGTTCCCTAGTGGAACCCGCTCCAAATGAGTCGTTTCATACGTTTTTTGTTGGCAAGCCAAACGACAGATTTATCGTTCTTACACAATACGGAAAGGGACTAACTACCCAAATGGACAAAGTTTTGTCAAAAACCAGGGTTGGAAAAGCTTTTTTAAAACTCGACGATGATGATAAACCGCTGAAAATCATCCCTATTCCGAAGGAGGAATCCGCCTTAGCGCTACTTACAAATAACGGTCACCTTTTGGTAATCGGAACTGATAGCGTTAAAGAATTGTTCTCTGGAGGAAGAGGTGTTAAATTGATCGGCTTAAGACCAGGAGATCAATTAAGATCGGCATGCCTCGTTGGCGAGAATGGCTTAGAGTTTGGTGCATTAACAAAACAAGGACAGAGTAAAATTCTCAGGTTTAGTCGTAACAAACTGCTTGATTTTATTGGCAAGAGGTCACAAAAAGGAAGAAAAATAAATTCAAGATTGAAAATAGAAAGTATGAAATAGGTTCTTGTTTTTCTCTCGAACGCCCCAAACTGTAGGAAATTAGGTCTGGTAAAAGGTTAATTATGTCAAAAGAAAATTTAGAATTTCAAACCGAGGTGAGTCAACTGTTGAATCTCATGATTCACTCACTTTACAGTAACAGAGAAATTTTCCTCAGGGAGTTAATATCGAACGCTTCGGATGCGTGTGATAAATTGAGAATTGAAGCCTTGGCAGATGATTCACTTTATGAGGGAAATTCAGACTTCAATATTGAGATCACATTCAATGAAAAAGAGCGAACACTTACGATAAGTGACTCGGGCGTGGGCATGTCAAGGGAGGAAATTGTTGCAAATCTGGGCACTATTGCGAAATCAGGCACGAAAGAGTTTTTCAGTAAACTGTCAGGAGATAGCGCGAAGGACTCTGCTTTAATTGGGCAATTTGGCGTAGGTTTTTACTCAGCTTTCATAGTCGCGGAGAAAGTAGTAGTTCACACCAGAAGGGCGGGGTTGTCTCCGGATGATGCTGTGTTATGGGAGTCTGATGGTCAAACTGGGTTCAGTATACAAGCCGCAAAAAAGGAGAGTAGGGGGACAGAACTTACTTTGCATTTAAGAAGTGCTTCGGATATTGACGGTGAAAAATCTCATGATGATTTACTGTCTCATTGGAAGTTAAGTGAAATAATTTCAAAATATTCAGATCATATTGCAATACCTATAAAAATGAAAAAGCAGCAATGGGACGAAAAAAAATCTGCGTACAAGGAATTAGAAACTTGGGAGCAGGTTAACAAAGCGTCTGCTTTGTGGACAAGGCAGAAAAAGGATATAACCGAGGCGCAATACCATGAATTTTTCAAAGCATTATCAAATGCGCCTGATGACCCACTAGCTTTCATTCACAACCGTGTAGAGGGAAGATCTGAATATATCCAACTGCTTTTTATTCCTAAAAAAGCTCCTTTTGATTTGTATGACAGGCAACAAAAACATGGGCTGAAGTTGTACGTTAAACGCGTGTTCATTATGGATGATGCGGAGCAGCTTTTGCCAAATTACTTGAGGTTTGTCAAAGGTGTTGTAGATTCGAGTGACCTTCCATTAAATATTTCACGAGAAATTTTACAGGAAAGTCGTGATATAAAATCAATTCGCGAAGGCTGTACGAAAAGGGTTTTGAATATGATAACTGACCTTTCAGAAAAGTCTCCTGACAAATTTTTAGACTTTTGGAAGGAATTTGGACAGTGTTTGAAGGAGGGCTTTGGTGAAGATTTCTCCAACAAGGAGAAGTTAGCCGAACTTGCTCGTTTTAAAAGTTCAACTCATAACAGTGAAAACGATTTTGTTTCGCTTAACGATTACATTGCGCGAATGAAACAAGGGCAGGAAAAGATTTATGTTATTACAGGAGAGTCCACTCAGGCTGTCCTGTCTAGTCCGCACCTTGAGATATTTAAGAAGAAAGATATCGAGGTATTGCTGTTGACAGATAGAGTTGATGAGTGGGTATTAAATTTCCTTAATGAATATAAAGGAAAAGCTATCCAGTCAATTACTAAGGGAGTTCTAGATTTGGATAAAATTGAATCCAATGAAAAAAAAGACTCAGAGCCCGAAAATGTCGATAATTCCAATAAATTCAAGCTGGTTATCGAAAAGGCATCTAAGGTACTTGGGAGTTCGGTGAAGGAAGTTCGATTAAGTAATAGATTGACAGACTCTGCATGTTGTTTAATATCCGACGAGCATGATGTCAGCGGGCATCTAGAACGGCTCTTAAAATCTGCTGGACAAAATATTCCTGAGCGCAAGCCCATTTTGGAAATTAATCCAAAGCATCCATTAGTAGAACAATTGTTTAACGAAAGTGAGCAGGGAGGGGGAAATATATTGAGTGCAGACGGTTCGAACGTTTCTGATGGAATAACCGATAAATTTAGCGATTTAATATTTGTATTGTTTGACCAGGCATTGCTTGCTGAGGGAGGGCAACTTCAAGATCCTTCACTTTTTGTGAAAAGACTTAATGGTTTTCTCTTAGATGGATTACGGAAAAAGTCTGTCTGAAAGTGGTAAACTTAAGGATGTTGGCTGTCGACTATCGTTTTCGGGGACTATAAAAAAATGAGTAATTTTTCGTATTACATGTTCAAACACTTTACTTCTGGTTTATTGGGGCTTTGGGTCCTTTTCGGCATGAGCTCTGCAATCGCCGCTGGGGATATTGAGGCGGGCGCAAATAAGGTATCCATGTGCGTAGGTTGTCACGGAATACCGAATTACAAAACGGCATTTCCGAAAACTTATAGAGTTCCGCGAATCGCGGGACAAAAAGTCGATTATTTGGTATCGGCTCTGAAAGCTTACCGAGAGGGTCAAAGAAACCACCCGAGTATGAAAGCTGTGGCTGGTTCAATGACTGATCAGGATATTGCTGATATCGCCGCATATTATTCTAGTTTGAATTAAGGTAGGGGTAAGTAATGGAAAATAGTAGTTTATTAAAGCTTGTATTTTGTATTCTTTTATCTAGTTCTGCTATTGGCAATGCGCTTACTATTCAGGAAGCTGAAGAAAAGGCTAATCAGGTTTGTGCTGCTTGTCATGGCAAGGATGGGGTTAACGGTGTTCTTCCCTCTTACCCTATAATTGCAGGCCAGTATTCAGATTATTTGAATCAGGCACTAATTGATTACAAATCGGGATCTAGAAAGAATGCGGTGATGGGCGGTATCGCCGCGACGCTCACTAAAGAAGAGATGGTCGGGTTGGCTCGTTATTTCTCTTCTCTGCCTACTCCACTAAATGACAAAAATAGAAAAGATTAAGAGTTAACCCCCTATATAACTCATTTCAATTTTTCGTTCGTGGGTGTTTGTCTTATCTGTCAAACGTTGTTCTGAATAGCGGTCCGTTCTTCCCTCCCATATTTGCTTAATTATATTTTCGACGTGTGATCTTTTAGTTTCTATAAACTCCCTGTCAGATTGGGAACAACTTTTTCCGCGAATATGTTTTTTTAGATCGTAGCCACTAGAAGAAAATAAACAGGTGTACAGTAAGCCGTCAGAGCTTAAACGTGCCCTAGAGCAATTCTTACAAAATGGTTTGCTCACCGAAGAGATGGTACCAAATGTTCCGCCTCCACTGTAGCTCCAAACTTCTGCTACTTCGCTCGCCGTTTTTCTTCCAACCTCTGCGACGCCGAATTTTCTATTCAATAACTTTACAATTTCCCCACTTGGCAAGACATGTTTTGAATCCCATTGATTTGAATTTCCAACATCCATAAATTCGATAAACCTTAGTTGGATATTTCTTGTTCTAAAATAGTCTGCCATCGGTATTATCTGATTATGATTAACCCCTTTTTTAACTACCATGTTAACTTTTACCGCGAGCCCCTCATTGATCGCAGCATCAATACCTGAGAGTACAATCTTTGGGGAATACTTTCGGTCTATCATTCGTCGAAAAATATTTTCGTCAAGTGCATCTAGGCTTATTGTCACTCGGTCTAACCCGGATTTTTTTAAACTAGAAGTAAACTGCTGCAGTAAAAATCCATTCGTCGTTAGGGTGACTTCAACATTTTCACCTTTCAACGTTTTAAATTTTTTTAAATCATGAATTAATTCTGGTATGTTTTTTCTCAGCAAAGGTTCTCCACCGGTGAGTCTTAACTTTTCAACTCCTAAATTAACAAAAGCATTTGACAGAAGTTTTATTTCCTCAAACGAAAGCAGCTCTTTTTTTGAAAGAAACTGATAGTCCTTTCCAAAAATTTCTTTTGGCATACAGTAGCTACACCGAAAGTTGCATTGATCAGTCAACGATATACGGAGATCCGTTAAATTTCGATCAAAATTATCACGAAGAGGCTGACTATTCTTTTTTGTCATCTAGTTACATGTGAAGCTTTGTTATTTGAAGGGCATTCATTTTTTTGTTTCCACCATTGTTAGCGGTTCAGAGCCATCATGTTGTTTATTTGATTTATTCCTTTTGATTTTTCTGCCAAGTTTTTGCGCTATTTGTTCACCCTTGACGACGTTATCTATCCTAGTTTCGACTAGGTGAAGTCCCACTGTCTCCAGCGTCTTCTTAAGTTTTTTTTCTGCATTATAGCGAGTCTCCGAACTGTTCTCAGATGGTTCGGTTTGATTGTCTAACTTAAGTTCCTCCGAAAAATATTTTCCATTAAAATTTTTCTCATAACTCAATTTGTTTGGGGTAATTGTAGGCTGAGGAATTTCTGTATGATTATCAGGCTCGTTCTGTGAAACTGCACTTCTCCTTTCTTTTGGTAAGTTCTCCTTGTTTTCGGATTTCTTTAGTATCTCTTTAGTCTTATCATTTTGAACAGAATTGTTTTCTTCTTTAAGACCATTTTCACGTTTTCGTGCTTTTTTCTGTTCTATATTGCCTGTAGTTTTTTGGCCTTTATTTGTTTTCAAACCACCTTGTCGAGCTTTAGATGAAGTTTCTCGCTTCTTTGGTTTTTCTTTGCTTGAAGTTTGGTCGCCTTTTTCAGTTATTCTCGAATTATCTTTGCTTACGGGTCTATCTGGATGTCTTCTCGCCTCTTTCTTAAGTTTAGAATTTACATCTCTTCTATCATTTCTTTTATATTTCACTTTATCTTTTTTGTAACTTCTCCTTTTTGTATTTTTTTTGGACGGGGTAAATACATTAATGAAGCTTTTTATTACACGTCCAATAAACCACAACTCCTTGCTCTTTTTTTTAATAGAGGGAGCAGGAGTTGTTGGAATAAAGGTATCTATGACTGCCTTCTTTTGGTTTGGTTGCACGTTTTCTGAAAGTCGTTGATCCTTATTGTCATCAATAAAATTTTCAGATAATTGATAACTTAGACTGTTTTCCTCTTGACGAATATCATCGTATTTAATTCTCTGGATTTTATAATTTGGTGTTTCGAGATACTTATTCGGAATAAGTACTATTGAAACTTTCAAAGACGTTTCAAGGGTGTTAATATCAGCTCTTTTTTCGTTAAGAAGAAAGGTTGCAACATCTATGGGGACTTGAACATGAAGAGAGGATGTTCCATCTTTCATTGCTTCATCTTGGAGTATTCTAAGTATATGAAGTCCACTGGAGTTTATGTCTCTTATAACGCCAATACCATTACATCTCTTACATGTGATATGAGATCCTTCATTCAAGGCTGGACGCAGTCTCTGTCTAGAAAGTTCCATTAGACCGAACTTTGAAATCTTCCCCATTTGAACACGGGCTCTATCAATACTTAATGAATTTCTAAGTTTGGCTTCAACATCCCTCTGATTTTTTTGAAGTTCCATGTCAATAAAATCAATTACGATCAGTCCGCCAATATCCCTTAACCTCAATTGTCTACCGATTTCTTCTGCAGCTTCTAAATTAGTTTTAACAGCAGTCTCTTCAATGTCAGAACCCTTGGTAGCTTTTGCAGAATTCACATCTACCGCTACCAGAGCTTCGGAGTGATCTATAACTATTGACCCCCCTAAGGGAAGCTGCACAATTCTTGAGTAAGCAGTTTCAATCTGATGTTCAATTTGGTATCTTGAAAACAAAGGTACTTCATCTTTATACTTTTTTACCCTATCCTCCATATCGGGCATAACATGTTGCATAAACTGGTGAGCCTGTTCGAAAATTTCTTCTGTGTCTACTAAGATTTCCCCAATGTTAGGATTAAAGTAGTCTCTAATTGCTCTTATCACAAGGCTTGATTCTTGGTATATCAAGTAAGCTCCTGGTTGCATTTGTTTTGCATTGCTTATTGCTTCCCATAACTGCAGAAGGTAATTCATGTCCCATGTAAGCTCCTCAATCGTACGTCCTATTCCTGCGGTTCTGACAATTAAACTCATTCCAACAGGAATATCGAGTTTTTCAAGGATTGTTTTAATTTCAGTTCTTTCTTCCCCTTCGATTCTCCTGCTAATTCCTCCGCCTTTTGGGTTGTTAGGCATTAAAACTAAATATCTTCCTGCCAACGATAAATAGGTTGTTAATGCAGCTCCTTTATTTCCTCTTTCTTCCTTATCAACTTGAACAAGTATTTCGGTACCTTCCTTAGGCACTTGCCGCGTTTTTGGATCTGTAACGGCATCAACCTGATCTGAACGAACTCGGGGAATTTCTTTAAATGGAAGGAACCCATGCCTATCCTCTCCATAGTTGACGAAACAGGCCTCTAAGCTAGGTTCTATTCTTGTGATGATTCCTTTATAAATATTTCCTTTGCGTTGTTGTTTCCCAGCAACCTCAATATCGAAATCTAAAAGTTTTTGTCCATCTACCGTAGCTACCCTCAGTTCCTCTGAGTGGGTAGCGTTGAATAACATACGTTTCATAAAAAGTTCTCCAAAGGCGCAGCCTGTGCTGAAGCTTGAGGAGAGTGTAAAAGGGATTGTAGCTTCTCGTTATAATCCAACAATATTTACAAAGCAAGTGCGCCACCTCAACTTCGCTATATTTAACTCTATTAATTCGAAGCAACCCGACACGCGCGAACATTGAGCGGAATAATTCTTCAAATAAGTAGGGTCCACCAAATAAGTAGTAAATCACCATAGATGCAGTTTGTCTCTCTAACAAGCTTGTGAACTAGTAATCTTAAATTTTCTAGTCAAGCAAAACAAAAATCGAATAGTAATCCGATTTTCCGTATCTTTTACCAAGTCCTTGTTAAACTTGATTTATCACAGTATAGCTTATATCGAGTAAATATGCTTTTAAATGTTGATTCCGACTCAAATGGTCAGAGATTGGATAATTTTTTAGTAAAGATGATCAAAAATATTCCAAAACCCCGCATTTATCGGATGGTAAGGACAGGTGAGGTTCGTATTAATAGTAGAAGGGTTAGGGCGTTTACAAAGGTGTATCAGGGTGACTTAGTGAGGGTTCCTCCGCTGTCAGGCATGACAATTGGCGGTTCTCGCTTAGAATCAGCACACGATGATTACATAAAACGACTTACCAACAAGAATATATCTATAGTGTTCGAAGATGAATCCATGGTAGTTTTGGATAAGCCATCTGGGATTTCTGTTCATGGCGTAAAGGAAAAAAGATTAGGCTTATTAGAATTGATGCAAACATCTCGAAGAGATGCATCTTTGAAACTTTGCCACAGACTAGATAAAGACACATCTGGACTACTAGTTATAAGTAAAAAAAGGAGTTTTTTGCTCAACATACAAAAACAACTCAAAAACGGGGAGGTAAATAAAAAATATTTGGCTATTTGTTTGCTAGATTCCGATTCTACCGAAATTCCTGCAGAAGTTCGTAAACCTTTACTTAGAACATATGATTGTGATGGAAACCGACTGGTAACGATTTCGAAAAAAGGAAAGTATGCGTTGACAAAATTACGCGAAGTAGAGCGAGTTTTACATAAAGATCTCGGCTTAATTTCCTTCATTGAGTGTATTCCAACTACTGGGAGGACACATCAAATTAGGGTGCATCTCTCCTCGTTGGGGTTACCTATTTTGGGAGACAAGAAATACTGTGAGCAAGTTTTGGATAAGGGGCTTGTTGAACGAATGTTTTTACATGCCTGGAAATTGAGCTTCCGGAAATCTGGTATGGATAGAAAAGTACACTATGAATCTCCACTACCAGCAGCATTTAAAAAAGTTTTGAAGAGAATGTAGAATAATAATTTTGGAGAAAGAGGTATGGATAATTTGTCCGATAACGATAAAAGAACTAATTTAGAGAAACAGTATCGTGGCGAGAAAGAAGGTCATCATGAGCACGTTAAGGACAATCTTTTCGCGACAATTCTTCACGATTATGTCCGAGAAAGGTCGGCAAATCGTCGTTGGTCTATGATACGGTGGGTATTAGTCTCGTCGTTTCTTTTTCTGACATTTTTATCGCTTCTTTTAGGTGGAGACAAAAAATATCCTATCAGTGCTGAAGTTTCGGAACACACTGCCGTCTTAAGCTTAACCGGTACAGTGGAAAACGATGGCGATATAAATGCGCTTGCGGTCAACAAAATATTAAAAACAGCTTTTGAAAATGTTAATTCTGTAGGTTTAATTTTAAGAATCAATTCTCCGGGAGGAAGTCCAGTCCAGTCAGCGTTAATTTATGACGAAATTAGACGGCTTAAGAAAGAGTATCCTGAAAAAAAAGTAATTGCTGTCGTAGAAGATGTAGCTGCCTCAGGGGGTTACTTTATTGCGTCCGCGGCGGATAAGATTTTTGTCAATAAATCCAGTATTGTCGGGTCCATAGGAGTAGTCTTTAATGGATTCGGTTTTGTAGAGTTGCTAAAAAAAATCGGTGTAGAGAGGAGACTTTTGGTATCTGGCGAGAAAAAAAGTATGCTAGACCCATTTTTACCGAGAGAGGAAACAGAAGAATTCATAATTCAGGAAATGATGGAGGACTTACACCGTCACTTTATCGACGCAGTAAAAGTTGGCCGTGGTTCTCTTCTGATCGATGATCCAGAAATATTCTCCGGAAGGGTTTTTACCGGAGAAGAGAGTGTTACCTTGGGTTTAAGTGACGGCTTTGGTTCGGTAAGCTCTGTAGCTGATGAGGTTTTTGGTCAACCATTTTTAATCGATTATCACGGAGAGGAAAATCTTTTTGACAAATTGACTGAAAATTTTATTATTAGATTGGTCGTTACTTTGAAGAATTTCTTTCTTATGCAAACGGTTGAACATTCCATTTTTTAAGAAAACTACATAACTTAATTAATGGTAATCCCATTAGCGCACTCGGATCCTCCGTTTCCACTCGCTTTATAAAACAAATACCTAAACTTTCGAATTTTGTTGAACCTGCGCAATTTAAGGGTTTCTCTTTGTTAACATAATTTCTTACAAGTTTTTGGGAAATGAAGTTTGAGTCACGATAAAACACTTGGCTTGTTATCGTACCACTTTGTACTTCTTTCCCTCCATTTCTTGCCAGTGCTAGACCGGTGAAAAATGTTGTTTGTTTTCCAACCTGCCAGGAAATTTGTTCGAATGCATCTTCCAAGCTATTACTTTTTTCAAGAATTTTGCCGTCACAAAATGCTACCTGGTCACTACCAATAACAACTGCATCTCGATTTAATTTTGAAATTTTAAGTGCTTTTTCCAACGAGAGCCTTTCGGACAGATGTTTTGGGCCTTCTAAACTAAGTGGAGTTTCATCAATTACTGGAGGTAATATTTCGAACGAGTTTCCAAATATTCGATGTAAAAGCGTTTTACGTGTTTTACTGCTCGAAGCGAGGATAAGTCTCATTAAATTATGAAAAAAAAAAGTGTTAAACTACATACTAGATCAATTATTAAAAAAAGGCTGGTTTAATTATTGTTTTTAACGCTAAAACTTCAGTCAGCGACCTTTTTTACAGCGCAAAGGCTGTGGATTGTTTCGTGCGCCTCTCTCCATGTCAGTTCAGAAGATTTGGGGATGAACAAGCGGCCATTTGCGGCCAATCTGATTGGGTAGTGAGGTACTCTGATTCTATACTTAACTTTACAGGTAGCGGAAAAATTAGAATTCAATGCCGACAGTGTAACGAAAAATTCGTTACGGAGTTCTCTGTAGATAGCAGATTTAAAATTCTGAGTTCAGAAAAGGAGGTGAGGAAACATTATGATTTTTTTAACTCAAATATCGAGATAATTTCAGCTGAAAGGGATAGTTCGTTTCTTGATTTATTGGAAGATGAATTGATTCTTGATAATTACTGCATAGTGGATAATCACGTTTGTCGTTTTCGTGCGTATAAGAACAAAAAGTTTTTGCATAAAAAAAACAAGGAAAAGGCTAGTGCATATCGACCCTTCGAAGTATTGGGTGAACTAATGAATAAGTAAATAATGTATGGTACAATTCTATTTTTTTCGAGGAGCCTTATCATGGCTGTTCAGCAGAACAAAAAATCTCCTTCTAAACGTGGTATGCATAGATCGCATGGGGCTTTAAAAAAACCTTCGGTGGCGATAGAATCGACCACGGGAGAAGTTCATTTAAGGCATCATATAAGTCCGTCTGGGTTTTATAAGGGGAGTCAGGTAATCGAAAAAAAGGTACCGGACGAACAGGAAGATGGTTAAGAAACGTAAATTTGCGTAGCTACATTCCTCTAGCTTGGAGTTTAACGATGTACAAATTAGCAGTTGATGCGATGGGGGGCGATTACGGCCCTAGTATAACTGTACCTGCGTGTGTCGATTTTTTGGTCAGTACGCCCAACGCGTCTATACTTCTGGTTGGTGACCGTACCATTATTCAGAAGGAATTTGATATTTACAAGCAACGGCGAAAAATCGGAAATAGTTTGGTTGATGAAGTATGTAATCCTAGAGGTGGGCGATTAACAGTTAGGCATACTGAGTTGGAAATAAAAATGGACCAGGCGCCTGCAAATGCATTAAAACATGGAAAAGATTCCTCTCTCTGGATTTGCTTAGATGAAGTAAAAAATGGTGATTCGGACGGTGCAGTTAGTGCTGGAAACACGGGCGCGCTAATGGCGCTTTCAAGGCACATCGTAAAAACTATTTCTGGCATATATCGACCAGCCATTGCATCTTCACTTCCAAATGTTAGCGGGGTGGGAACAACTGTATTAGATCTTGGTGCCAATATTTCCTGCGATGCTGAGCAATTGTTGCAATTTGCGATTATGGGCACGGCTTTTTCGGCAGCAGTGGAAAATATAACGAGTCCATCTGTGGGGTTGCTTAATGTTGGAACAGAGGCAAGCAAAGGCGACGGTGTGTTGCGGCAGGCCGGAAAGTTGTTAACAGAAAGCCCAATAAATTTCATCGGCAACGTCGAAGGGAATGATATATTTTACGGGAAAGTAGACGTAGTTGTATGTGACGGTTTGACGGGTAATGTTGCATTAAAGTCATCGGAAGGGCTCGCCCAATTAATAAGACATCATCTTAAAGCAGAGTTCAGCAGAAGTCTCTATGGCAAGATCGCCTCGATAATTAGTTTACCTATCTTTAAACGTATTTCAAATATTCTTGACCATAGAACATATAACGGGGCGGCGCTCGTTGGTCTAGATGGAGTCGTTTTTAAAAGTCATGGTTCCGCTGACGAATTCGCATTTACGTGCGCTATAAAACGAGCTGCACACGCAATTCAAAATGATTTAAATGGTAAAATTAGGACAGCCGTTATTGGAGAGCAGTCTTGCAGAAAAAAAAATCTTTCTCTCGTGTCCTAGGTACGGGAAGTTATCTTCCAGGGAAACCTGTCACTAATCAGGACTTGGTTAATAGGCTTAGGAAACTCGATGTTGAAACTTCGGATGAATGGATAAAAGAAAGATCTGGGATAACCAGTAGATATTTTTGTGGAGAAATGTCTACACGAGATTTGGGCTATATGGCTGCCAAGCAAGCAATTGAAGCTGCGAGTATCGACGTAACTTCCATAGATTTAATAATCGTTGCTACAACCACTCCGGATTTAATTTTCCCCTCTGTAGCGTGTCATATTGAAAAAGATTTAGGGCTTGAGAGGTGCACGTCCTTTGACATCCAAGCGGTCTGTAGCGGGTTTGTTTATGCTCTTACTGTGGCTGACTTATTTTTGAAAACCGGAATGAAAAATAATGCGTTGGTTATAGGGGCAGAACGCTTGAGTACGATTTTAAATTGGAGGGATCGAAGTACATGCGTATTATTCGGTGATGGAGCAGGTGCTGTAGTACTTGGGAAGAGTAGTGTGCGTGGCATCATTGCTAGCGATATTTCTTCCTCTGGGAAGTTTTGTGATATTCTCCGAGCAACCGGTATCCCAAAAAATGGGGTGCTTGAGGGAACTGGGTATGCTGAAATGCAGGGACAAGAAGTTTTCAGAAAGGCGGTGGAATCCCTATCCGAAAGTGGGGTGAAGCTATTAGGCACATGTGCTGTGGACGTCGAATCAATTGATTGGTTCATACCACATCAAGCGAATATCCGTATTATAAACAAGGTTGCTGAGAAGCTTAATATACCTGATTCAAAAGTTATAAAGTGTGTTCATAAACATGCGAATACTTCAGCAGCATCTATTCCGCTAGCCTTACATGAGGGTATTTCTGATGGAAAGATACATTTCGGCGATAGGTTGTTACTACAGGGAGTTGGGGGAGGTTTGACATGGGGTTCAATATTAATGGATCTGTGAAAGACCAAATCGCATTTGTTTTTCCTGGTCAGGGTTCGCAGTCGATAGGTATGATGAATAGCTTTCGAAAATTACCAATCGTGAACGAGGTAATTGAGGAAAGTAGCGACACGTTGAATGAAAACCTTTTCAAATTGATTGATAACGGACCCGAAGAAAAGTTAAATTTGACGACAAACACCCAACCAGTAATGCTTGTTTGCTCCTTTGCCATATGGAAATTATTTTTATCGAAGTTCCCGAGCTGTATACCCGGTTATTTTGCAGGTCACAGTCTTGGGGAGTACTCAGCCCTTACTGCCGCTAACACCTTTACCTTGACTGAAGCAGTTGGATTAGTTCGATACAGAGCGGACATCATGCAATCGATAACGTCTCCGGGTGATTGCGGGATGGCCGCAGTAATAGGATTAAATTTAGAATTGATACAAGATATCTGTAAGGAAGTTAACGGGAGGGTTTTGTTGAACAAGGCAAAACAGGAGTTTCCCAAAATTGTCGAGGTTGCCAATATCAATTCCGATAAGCAGATAGTTTTGTCAGGGGCCCAAGAAGCTCTAGATGCGACGATTGAGAAGCTCAAAAAATTAGGGGGAAATGTGCGAATTGTTCAGCTTCCAGTTTCAGCTCCATTTCACTCCTCGATCTTGATGCCAATTGAGGGGTTATTAGCGAAAAAACTTGAATTACTTAACATCCAAAAACCTCAGATACCTACTTTAGGAAACTATCATGCAAAGGTTTATGAGTCGGTTGAAGAAATTAGAAGTATATTGCCTAAACAAGCTTATTCTGTTGTGCAATGGAAGGCATCAATAGATAAAATGTTGCGATTAGGAGTAAGTGTTTTTATAGAATGCGGGCCTGGTAAAGTATTGAGCAGTCTTATTAGGCAAATAAACAGGAGGGTAAAAGTTTTGAGTTTGCGAGATTATGATTCATTTTCTGAGACTCTGGAGTACTTAGGGAAAGTAAAGGAAATGGAGACAAAGTGAGTGAGGAGGTCGTATTAGTTACGGGAGGCTCTAGGGGAATTGGAAAATCCATCGTTGAGAAATATGCGAAGGCTGGTGGGTATGCGGTTTATAGCACAGCTACAAGTATTTCTGGAAAAAAGAAAATTGATCAAGTTTTGGAGAAATATAGCGTTATAGGCGCTGGCTTAGTTTTTAATATGCTAGACGAGGGGATAGATGATTTTGTTAAAAATTTCCTTTCACAGTATGGAGCGCCCTCAATATTGATAAATAACGCGGGCGTTACCGACGATGCATTAATTCTCAGAATGCGTGAATCCCAATGGGATAATGTCATAGACACAAATTTGAAAGGAACCTTTCGAATTACTAAGGCTTTTATTCGACACATGATTAAGGCGAGAAAAGGGAAAATCATCTTTTTGAGCTCTGTCGTTGCTGCCTCAGGCAATGCTGGGCAGGTTAATTACAGCGCCTCGAAAGCGGGAATTGAGGCCATGTGTAAATCGATTGCAAGAGAGGTTTCGCACCGAGGTATTACCGTCAATTGTGTTGCCCCTGGATTTATTAGCACTGAGATGACAGATAATCTTCCTATTGAAGTAAAAGAAAAATTAGCTGAGTCTATCCCTATGAGTAGATTTGGTTCCCCTCAGGATGTGGCTGAAGCAGTTTTCTTTTTGTCGTCTGAAAATGCTAATTATATTACAGGAACTGTTCTGAATGTGAATGGTGGAATGCTAATGTCCTGATACAATATAACTATAAAAATTTTTTTAAGGAGTATTATGGAAGAGATTGAAAAGCGCGTTAAGAACATTGTGTCTGAGCAGCTGGGTATTAAGTTCGAGGACATAAAAAATGAATCAAAATTCGTGGATGATCTGGGGGCGGATTCCCTAGACACTGTTGAATTAGTGATGGCATTGGAAGATGCATTTGAGTGTGAAATCCCAGACGAAGAGGCCGAAAAAATTACTACTGTCAAAGAAGCGATAGAGTACATTGAGGCTAATAGTAAGTAAGGTGTGCTGTATTCTGTTTATCTTCTATATGGTTGATTAGCATGAGGCGAGTTGTTGTGACGGGGCTTGGTATTGTTTCTCCTATTGGAAACAATGTAAAAAGTGCCTGGCAGGCGGCGGTTTCAGGCCAATCAGGGATAAGGCGCATAGCAAAATTTGACGCGAGCAGTTATCCTGTACAAATTGCGGGGGAGGTTACCGACTTCGATTTAGGTAGTTTATTTTCACACAAAGAAAGTCGAAATATGGATACTTTTATTCACTTTGGACTTGCTGCTGGGTCGGAGGCTTTTATGGATTCTGGATTTGAAATTTGTGAAAAAACTCAGTTCAGAGTTGGGACAATGATTGGGTCTGGTATTGGCGGTTTGCCACTTATAGAAAAAACGCATGAGACGCTTTCTAAAAAGGGAGCGAGGAGGATTTCTCCCTTTTTTGTTCCGGGTTCGATCATAAATATGATTTCTGGACATTTAAGCATTAAGTATGGATTGAAAGGACCAAATCTTGCGACCGTAACAGCATGCACATCTGGTCTGCACGCGATAGGTCTAGCTTATCGCCTTATTCAGACCGGGGATGCTGATGCTATGTTAGCGGGTGGTTCGGAATCCACTGTTTCCCCTCTTGGAATTGGCGGATTTGCTGCGGCTAGGGCTCTTTCAACCCGGGAATGTGAGCCTGAGAATGCTTCGAGACCCTTCGACAAGCTTAGAGATGGTTTTGTTTTAGGTGAGGGCGCAGGAATTTTGTTTTTAGAATCTTATGAAAGTGCTGTCAAAAGAAATGCGAGAGTCTATGCAGAGATTGTTGGTTTCGGAATGAGTGGTGATGCATTCCACATGACTGCCCCAGATAGCGATGGTGCTAAGAGATGTATGCAGGCTGCACTGACCGATGCGAAAATCAATGCTTCGGATGTTGGTTATATAAACGCACATGGGACTTCAACGCCAGTTGGTGACAAGAATGAGACAGTTGCCATAAGTTACACGTTTAATGCGAGTCTAAGCGACTTATTGATAAGTTCAACAAAGTCAATGACTGGTCATTTATTAGGCGGTGCAGGAGGTTTGGAGTCAGTATTTACTGTTTTGAGTGTTTTTAATGATGTTGTCCCACCAACTATAAACTTAGATTTTCCAGACGAGGAATGCAACCTGGATTATTGTGCTAATGAGGCTAGAGATAAAAAAATCAATTTCGCTCTTAAAAATAATTTTGGTTTTGGAGGAACTAACGGCTCATTAATTTTTAAAAAAATCGGTGTTGATTTGTGACGGCGTCCGATTCCGACAAAGAGTTAGTCGAGAGGGCTAAACAAGGTGACTTGCGTGCTTTTGATATGCTAGTGCTCAAATATCAGAGGCGAGTTTTCCGGTTGATTTCAAGATTGATTAAAAATACATCTGAGGTTGAAGATGTCGCACAAGAAACCTTTATAAAGGCATTCAGAGCAATACAACAGTTTAGAGGTGACAGTGCTTTTTATACATGGTTGTACAGAATTGCGGTAAATACTGCTAAAAACCATCTTTTTTCTAAGGGGAAAAGGCCAATTACTCTGAGTGAATTGGCTAAAAATGAGGATTCGGAATCATACGATGCAATTGACGCTGTCTCTAATGAAAGTCCTGAGGGCAATTTGGCTGGCTTGCAAATAGCTGAGGCCGTAAATAATGCTGTTAACAAGCTCCCTGAAGAACTGAGTACAGCAGTTATTTTGCGGGAAATGGACGGTTTGAGCTACGAAGAGATAGCCGAAGTAATGAATTGTCCTATAGGAACTGTGAGGTCTAGAATTTTTAGAGCTAGAGAAGCAATTGCTCAGGAACTTCGACCCCTCTTAAGCACTCAGGGTAATAAGAGGTGGTAAAAATTAATATGACCGTATTTTTGAAAGAAATAGAGATGATTAACGAAAATGACAATGAAAGACTATCGCGTTTGTTTGATGGCGAATTAGGTGGAAATGCTCCCAGTGAAATAGACAGAGAAAATTGGAGAATTTACTCTATAATCGGGGATTCATTGCGAGACGGTCCCCACCATTTATCTAGGGATATCTCAGATGAGGTGAGGCGCAGCCTGGAAGATACTTCAAATGAGTCAATTAAGAAAGGATTTTTGGCAGGTATATTCGGCGGCACACTTTTTGGTTTTTTACGAAGTGTTTTTCAGTTTCCCAAGACGGGAGGCTATCAGTTTGCCAGTGTTGCTATAGTTTTCGCGTTAGGGTTTTCTTCGAATAATATAATGAACAATTTCAACGGCGAAAGCGTAGAAAAGTTTTATGTGGAAAGTGGTGTGAAGTCTGTTGCAATTTTAAATCCGTCTGATCAAATTGAGTCGGACTGCGATATTTCTGAGATTTTCATTGACGAGCTAATTATGCACCATGAGAGGCTTTCTGGATCTTCTGACCTTTGCTAGGTAATGCATATTTTGTCGTATCCTTCATCATATTTTAAAAAGGGAGCTCAAATTTTACGTTTACCCAAAATGTTTAGCATTACCTCAGTTGTTTATATTGTGTGTTTTGGTATATCTAACGTTTTAGCTGAAGATAGGCAGTTACTGCCAAAATCTGAAGTCCTTCGATTAATAAAAAAGATACAGGTTGCTGGGTTAAACAATACTTTCACCGGGACTGCATTATTCGAAACCTCGGGAGCTGCTAGAAGAATGAGTAATATCTCGCAGGGCAAAATTGGTGGTGAAATTAAGCGGAAAGTTATCTCGATGTCGAAGAGGCATGTGGTTGAGATTTTCTCCAACAACACCTTGGAACAGTATTTCCCTGCTAAAAAAGTGGTTATGATCAGTAAAGTTAGTAGGGCGGGATTCCCCAACATTTTTTCCGGTGATCCATCTCATATAAGCAACTATTATGATTTCTTTCGAAAAACTGAACTGGACTCTCTAATCGCGAAAAAACAAACTCGGGCGTATGAAATAGTCCCCAAAGACCGATTGAGGTGGAAATTGCGGTTATGGATTGATATTGATTCGGCCTTGCCTATTTCCGTAGAGTATATTGACAGAGATGGGTCGGTTATCAAACGAGAGTCATTTACAAGTTTGAATATCGGCATTTCAGATATCGATGGGGATAGTACAATAGCAAGCGGAAAAACATGGCGAAAATTCTTTGTTTCGCGTTATAAAAACGAGAAAGATAGTGTGTTTTATGAAGAGCCGGTGGAGGGGTTTAGGCTTGTCAAGTGTTTTGACTCAAAATTCTATCGGTCAGGAAAGGTGTCTTCAGGTCCAGATTACGATCAAAGTCATTGTTTGTTTTCAGATGGGGTGGCTCACGTTTCGTTAGTTGCATTTTATGAGCGGGAATCCAATCTATATTTCAGGGTTGGAAATTGGACGAAAGGTTGTTCGTCATTTAAAAGCGGATTTGTTTCAAATAGGTCGGTAATTAGTTTTGGATGCGTTCCGAAGGAAACTGTTCAGGTTTTTTTCAATAACTCTGTTGCTCGTTAGATAAGTAGGAGTTTGTTATGAAGGTTCTCAGTTTTAACGTTAACAAATCGGTTCTAATCTTTTTAATAACTTTAGCTTGTGGATTCGCTTTTTCTCATAAAGGTTTTGCTCGGGGTTTACCTGATTTCACTGAACTTGTTAAAAAGTCAAGCCCAGCAGTTGTGAACATCAGAACAACAAGTTCCAGCAGCGGTGGTAATTTTGGGCCAGGTATACCCGGCGTGCCTCAGTTGGATGAAAACGATCCTATGTATGAATTTTTCAAAAGATTTTTTCCGCCAGGAGATAATCAACAAAGAAGACCTCCAGGTAGACAGGGGCCTCCCGGTGGTGCACAACCCAGAGGGGTGGGAAGCGGATTTATTATTTCTCCCGATGGTTTTGTACTATCTAATCACCACGTTGTTGCTGGTGCCGACAAGGTTATAGTGACTATGGCTGATAGAAAAGAATTTTATGCTGATATTATTGGCTCTGATCAAAGGACAGATGTTGCTCTACTTAAAATTGAAGGAAAAAAGCTGCCTTTTTTAAAACTGGGGAACCCCGGAAACTTGGAGGTCGGTGAATGGGTACTTGCTATAGGGTCGCCTTTCGGTCTTGCCAACACTGTTACGGCTGGTATAGTAAGCGCGCTGGGCAGAGATACGGGCGATTATTTACCTTTCATACAGACCGATGTTGCCGTAAACCCAGGGAATTCTGGTGGTCCACTGATTAATTTAAACGGTGAGGTTATAGGAATCAATTCGCAGATATACAGCCGCACCGGAGGGTTTATGGGTATCTCGTTTGCCATCCCAATCGATGAGGCTAAGTTAATAGCGGCGCAGCTGAAAAGATCTGGTAAAGTTGTCAGGGGAAGAATAGGTGTTATGATCGGCGAGGTTAGCAAAGACGTTGCAGATGCCTTAGGCTTTCCAGCATCTGGCGGAGCTTTGGTTAGAAGTGTGGACCCTGAGGGACCATCTGCAAAAGCTGGTATAAAGCCGGGGGACATTGTAATAGATTTTGATGGGAAAGAGATTGGCAGGGTTTCAGACTTGCCTCGAACTGTAGGGAGTACTAAGCCGGGAACTAGGGCAACTGTAAAAATTTGGAGGTCGGGAAAAGAAAAGAACCTCACAGTGATAGTTGAGGAACTTCCATCGACAACAACAACGGCTTTCAACAATAGAACGCCTCCCCCCGAGAAGAAACCAAAGTCCACAGCGTTTAGTTGGCTCGGCTTGAGTGTAGCTGAGTTGCCGCAAGAAATAGCGCAAAAGCTTAGCATTGACGGAGGAGTTGTGATATCTTCCTCAGAAGGAGTTTCTAGGGGAGCAGGTTTACTTACCGGAGACGTAATTACCTCAGTTAATAATAAAAATGTTATTTCAGTATCTCAATTTCGAACTGCGATCAACAGAACGAAAAAAGGAAAAGTGTTGGTTTTCCTAGTGAGACGGGGCGCTGAGGCAATGTTTGTACCGGTGAAGCCATAAATACCATTTGGAAAAAATAAGAAATTTTTCAATAATAGCACACATTGATCATGGCAAAAGTACGTTAGCTGACCGGCTAATTCAGTACTGTGGCGGCCTCGATGACCGAGATATGAGTGAGCAGGTATTGGATTCTATGTCTCTTGAAAGGGAAAGAGGAATCACTATAAAGGCTCAGACCGCTACACTATCATTTAAATCAAAAAATGGGGAATCCTACACGTTAAATCTTATTGATACCCCTGGGCATGTGGATTTCTCTTACGAAGTGAGTAGGTCGTTAGCGGCTTGTGAGGGGGCTTTACTTGTTGTTGATGCGTCTCAGGGTGTTGAAGCACAGACTGTAGCGAACTGTTATACGGCTCTGGAATTGGGCTTAGAAGTTTTTCCAGTATTGAACAAGATTGATCTTCCTTCAGCTAACAAGGATCTCGTATTAGAGGAAATTGAGGAAGCTATAGGAATAGATAGTAGTGCAGCGGTATCCGTTAGTGCAAAGACAGGGTTGGGGATACAAGAACTTCTTGAAGCGATAGTCGACAAAATTCCTCCTCCTTCTGGAAAAAAAGACGGTCCTTTGCAGGCACAGATAGTAGACTCTTGGTTTGATAGTTATGTTGGGGTTGTAATGTTGGTTCGGCTGTTCAGTGGAACTCTCTGTGAAAAATCAAGGATAATTTTAATGGGTAGTGGAAAACAACACGTTGTTGACAAGCTAGGTATTTTTTCACCAAAAGTGCATGCGAAGAAGGATTTACAAGCCGGAGAAGTTGGTTTTATTATTGCTGGCATTAAGGAAATTTCTGGCGCACCAGTGGGAGATACTATAACGTCTGTTGAAAAACCTGCGAAGGAACCGCTGCCAGGATTTAAGGCGGTTAAACCTCAGGTTTACGCAGGTTTATATCCAGTAATTAGTAAAGACTACGAATCGCTTAGAGTTGCCTTAGAAAAACTTTCCTTGAACGATAGTTCCCTTCAGTTTGAACCAGAGGTATCACAGGCGTTAGGGTTCGGATTCAGGTGCGGCTTCTTAGGCCTTTTACATATGGAAATTGTACAAGAACGATTGGAGCGAGAGTATAGCATTGAGTTGATTACAACGGCACCAACTGTCGTTTATAAGGTTATTGATCAAAATGGGAATGAAATTCAAATTGATAATCCATCGGACATGCCTGATCAAGGAAGAATCTCTGAGATAAGGGAGCCCATCGTAAATTTAAACATTTTGGTTCCACAGGAGTACCTTGGTGCGGTAATAACACTATGCATCTCAAGAAGGGGTACGCAAAAAAATTTGAACTATCTTGGTAGACAAGTAAATATAGAATATGAGGTCCCTATGAATGAGGTAGTCGTTGATTTTTTTGACAAATTGAAGTCAATATCACGTGGTTATGCTTCGATGGAATATGAGTTAGTTAGGTATGACCCGTCGGATGTGGTCAAATTAGATAT
Source organism: Burkholderiaceae bacterium (assembly GCA_004214155.1). Lineage (GTDB taxonomy): Bacteria > Pseudomonadota > Gammaproteobacteria > Burkholderiales > Burkholderiaceae_A > UBA7377. Next base: position 132,573 of record SGYQ01000002.1, on the reverse strand, counting down.
ACTAATAAATGGGGAAAAAGTGGACACATTGTCAGCAATTGTTCATAGAGCTAATTCCGTTTATCGAGGAAGGCAGCTTGCATCAAAACTCAAAGATCTCATTCCAAGACAAATGTTTGATGTAGCCGTTCAAGCTGCAATTGGCTCTAGTATTATTGCGAGGGAAAACATTAAAGCTTTGCGGAAAAATGTTCTTGCTAAATGTTACGGAGGTGATGTCACACGTAAAAGAAAGTTATTAGAGAAACAAAAACAAGGAAAAAAAAGAATGAAACAGGTAGGCTCAGTCGAAGTACCGCAAGAGGCATTTTTAGCAATTTTAAAGTCTGAAGGAAAATAAAAATGAACTTCGAAGTTGTGTTATTTGTTCTTTTAGTTGTGGCAGGTGTATTCTGGATTTGCGATAGACTTTACTTTCGCAAATTTAGAGAGGAAGGTGAAGACAGACCTGCCTTTCTTGAGTATACTGCTGGGTTTTTCCCGATTATTTTAATAGTTTTTATTATTCGATCATTTCTATTTGAGCCTTTTAACATTCCATCTGGGTCTATGATTCCGACGCTTAGAATTGGGGATTTGATCCTAGTCAATAAGTTTGAATATGGAGTCAAGTTGCCAATCATTGATTATGAGTTAGTATCAATCAATAATCCAACACGTGGAGATGTGGCTGTTTTTCGATGGCCTAGGGATGAATCTTTAGACTATATTAAGCGAATTGTTGGTTTGCCGGGTGATGTTATCCAATACAAAGAAAAACAGTTGAAAGTAAATGATGTGGTTGTTACAAAATTACGAACAGAGGACTATCTTGATCCCTCTACGTTTAAAATTTCACAACAATTTGAAGAAAGTTTTCAAGACACCAGATATACAGTACTAAACGATATAGGAGCTGTCGACTTTTATTTCGATGAAAAAATTTTCAAAAACCACTGTAATAAAATAGTTAACGGTATTTCCTGCGTTGTTCCTGAAAAACATTATTTCGTACTAGGCGATAATAGAGACAATAGTAGTGACAGTAGGTATTGGGGCTTTGTGCCCGAAGGCAATCTTGTGGGAAAGGCTGTTCTAATATGGTTTAATATTTATGACATTTTAGATGGTCAATTTAGCCGATTGGGTTCAATAAATTAAAGTGTTTGCGTTTTCTATGGTTGATAAAAATCTGTTGGATTTGGAAAGAAAGATTAACTACAAATTTAATGCACGTTCACTTTTAAGGAAAGCTCTGACTCACAAAAGCTTTTCTAAAAATCATAACGAGAAACTGGAATTTTTGGGTGATAGTATCCTCAATTTCTCGATTAGTAGGTTTATTTTTTCAGAAGAGAAGGACCTCGATGAGGGTCAGTTATCAAGAATTAGGTCCAACTTAGTCAACCAGAACACCTTGATAAAGGTTGCCCGTTTCATTGCCCTTGACAAGCATCTTTATGTTGGGATTGCCCTGAAGCCAAAAAACGGGTGCGTAAAAGATTCGATTGTAGCGGATTCCCTCGAAGCTATTTTTGGTGCTGTTTGTCTAGATGGAGGAGGAAGTAGGGCTAATGAGGTTATTGTAGATTTGTATAAAACTGTTTTATTGAAAGATATAAGCTTGCAGCAAATAGACTTACGTGATCCGAAAGGAGAATTACAAGAGTTGATGCAGGGATGTGGACTAGCGCTTCCAGTGTATTCGGTACTTGAGGTAAGTGGGCCAGAACATGCGCCGATCTATAAGGTTGAGTCTAGTGTAAGCATTTATAATGAGCCTGCGATGGAACGTAAAAAAATTGTTTGCAGAGGGGACGGAAGTTCAATTAAATGTGCGGAGCAATCTGCTGCGAAATTTCTTTTGGAGAAGTTACGTTTTTTAGATTTTAAGAAAAGTTTCTGATTTTAAAATGGTAAGTAAAAATATTAATTTTTCGATAGGATACGTTGGGCTGGCGGGTCGTCCGAATGTTGGAAAGTCCAGCTTAATGAATCAGGCCATCGGAACACAAGTGAGTATCGTCACTAAAAGGAAACAAACAACAAGAAGCCCAGTTTTAGGTGTTTTTTCTTCTCCAGATTGTCAAATTGCATTTTTAGACAACCCAGGAATAGATTTTAAAAATTCGTTACCTTTGAATAAACGGTTAAAGAAAATAGCATTTTCTAATGTAGCCCAAACCAACATAAATATTGTAATACTTGAGGCTACTAAATTTTTGGCGGACGACCGTAAAATTTTACAAAATATGCCAGACGATATTCCGCTGATAATTGTGCTTAATAAAGTCGACAAGATTAAAACTCCTGTTCAAAAGGGTGAGATGTATAAAATGGTTACGAATCTTGAAAAATTCAAACCACTTGAAATTATTCCAATTTCAGTTAAAAAAAAATATCAAATTGATATTCTTTTAGAGAAAATCAAACAAAATCTCCCTGTTGGAGAACCTTTGTTTGAGAAAGCATTAATTTCAGACAGAGGTCTTAAATTTAGAGCTTCTGAAATAATAAGAAAAAATATCATAAATTGTGTTGGTGATGAGCTCCACTACCATTTTGCGGTTGAGGTTACAAATATAAAGGAAGATCTGGATCGATCTTCTTTAACGAGGATAGAAGCAACTATTTATACAAGCAAATCTAGTCATAAACCTATCCTAATAGGAGAAGGTGGGAGGAAGTTAAAAATTATAAGGTTACGATCGTTAAGAGAACTAAAAAATATTTTTCAGGGCGATATCCACTTATCTCTCTGGGTAAAACTCGTGAGCTGTTGGAATAAAAACTCTGCACTGTTTGATAATATGGGTATTTCATAGTTGATTTTACGTTCAGCATTTGTATTGCACACCTATCCCTGGCGAGAGTCAAGTTTGATAGTTGAATTCTTAACTGAAAATGAGGGAAGGGTGCCCACCGTTGCAAAAGGTGCTCGAAGGAGCACGTCAAAATTAAGAGGGCTTTTAGTGCCTTTCAATAGGCTTTTAATTAGATATAGTAAAAAAGGGGATCTGAGATCGCTAATATCGGCAGAATGGGATGAAAGAGGAAAAAAGCAGTTAGGTGGAAAACAACTATTTATGGGATTTTATATTAATGAGCTTATATTAAAATTTGTGCAGAAGAGTGAATCGTGCAAAATGTTATTTTCTGACTATGATTCGACATTAAAAAATCTAGTATCATTCCCTGAAATGCAAGAAGTGCATCTTCGTAGATTTGAGTTCGCTATTTTAAAGGAAATTGGAGTAATGCCAGATTTTTCCGATTACGTTGGTACGGATAATAATCCAGTATATCTTAGTCCTGAACGGGGGATTTTTTACGAAGACGATATTACTAATCTTACTTTAAATGTACGGGAAGATTTTTTTCTCATAGAGCCTATGCTGTTACAAGTATTGACAAAATTGAATTCGGAAACTTATGGATGGAATAAGGTATATCAAGATAAAAAATACTGGTTAAAAGTAAAGAGGTTGTTGAGATTTCTATTGAATGGCCAGCTAAATTCTATAGAGTTGAAGTCTAGGCGTATAATGAAAGAAATTAATCAATTTTCACGGGAATAATTAATAGAGTGGTAGAGCTAGGGGTAAACATTGATCATGTAGCAACTCTTCGAGAGGCCCGAAAAACTTTTGAGCCAGATCCTATATGGGCTGCCGTTGAAGCTCATTTAGGCGGAGCAGATGGTATTACGGTCCATTTACGGGAGGACAGGAGGCATATTCAAGATGCTGATGTGAAAAGACTGAGGACTCATACACAAATAAAACTGAATTTAGAAATGGCTCCCACTGAGGAACTATTAGAATTTTCCTTAAATATAACACCCGAAATGGTAATGTTTGTGCCTGAGGGGAGGAATGAAATCACTACTGAAGGAGGACTGAATGTAATAAGGCATGAGAAACATCTAGAACAAATGATTCAGAAATTGTTGCAAAGAGATATCATGGTAAGTGTTTTTATAGATGCAGATAAGGAACAAATAAAGGCCGCCAAAAATATTGGAGTTCAAGTTTGTGAGATCCATACCGGGCCTTACGCGCATGTTTTTCATAGCCAGGGAAGGGATAAATCATCCTCAGAGGTGCAAACAGAGCTAGGTAAAATTAAGGATGCAGGTGAAGAAATTCAAAAGTTTGGCATGAGGTTTAATGCTGGTCATGCATTAAATTACTTTAATGTTCGCCATGTTGCCGGTATTCAAGGGTTGAGTGAATTACACATAGGTCATGCAATTATTTCAAGATCGATGTTTGTTGGGATGAGAGAGGCTGTTAGAGATATGAAGATGTTATTGAGGGAAGCAAAATAATGATTTTAGGAATCGGTATTGATCTTGTTGACATTTTCCGAATAAATAAGATTTTAGAGAAATATCCTAATCAATTCGCTAAACGAGTCCTCGGAAAGAGAGAATTTGGCACCTATGAAAAAATTTTGTTTTCAGGTTTGAGGTCGAAAGAGAGGGCTAATAGATTCATAGCGAAAAGATTCGCTGCGAAAGAGGCCGTTTCGAAGGCTTTTGGTACAGGTTTGAGAGGTCAAGTATCTTTCAAGGCAATTGAAGTTATAAATGATAAGTTAGGGAAACCACACGTAGTTCTTTCTCCTTTAAAAGATAAAACTACGTTCCCATATTTTAAAAAAATTCATATCTCGTTGACTTATGAGAATAATTTTGCTCAAGCGATTGTAATTTTAGAAGGGTAGTATCGTGAAACTTGGTCCCCTGATAGTTGATATACATGGATATGAATTAACAGGGGATGATAAGGAGGTTTTGAATCATCCACTCGTGGGTGGTGTTATATTGTTCTCAAAAAATTTTTTATCAAAAGATCAGGTTGCTTTGTTGATTAGGGATATTCACAATACTACTCAAGGTAAAGAACTATTAATAACTGTTGATCAGGAAGGTGGCAGAGTACAACGTTTTAGAGAAGGTTTTTCCTCTCTAGAAGCTCCTGGAATAATTGGTAATATAATTAATGAGAGAGGATTTGCGAAAACAACATTATTAGAAGCAACAAAGAAGGCTTATTCACATGGGGCAACAATAGCAAATGAGTTAGCAGCTGTCGGTGTTGATCTCAGTTTTGTGCCATGCCTGGATATTGATTGGGGAAAAAGTGAGGTAATAGGCAACCGTGCTATATCATCTGATCCTAAACTAGTTGCTATCCTATGTTTAAGTATAATCAATGGATTGAAAAGTTTTGGCTTTAAAAACTGTGTAAAGCATTTTCCTGGCCATGGTTGGGCAAAAGAGGATTCTCACGATTTCTGTGCTATGGACAATCGAGAGTTTCAAGAAATCTATAAAAATGACATTTTTCCTTATGAATATCTTATTGGTGAACTGAATGTTGTTTCTTCCGTTATGGCATCTCATGTTATCTACGAAAGGTGTGATAATAATCCAGCCAGCTTATCTAAATTTTGGCTTACAGACATCTTAAGGTCAAAACTTAATTTTGGTGGAGTGGTATTCTGTGATGATTTATCAATGCAAGGCGCAAAAATTAAATTCGGATTATTGGATTTGGTAGATGTTGCTTTTGTATCAGGCTGTGACTCACTTATTATCTGCAACGATAGGGACGGAGTTTTAAGGATATTAAACAGTTATCCTGTTTCATCAGTGCCAATCGGCGTCAGAAGTATTTCAACTTTAAAAAGAGGGTTATAAAGAGTACAAATGTATGGAAGTTTCAGATAATGATTGCGTGGATTGCGAAAGACTAGTAACTGTAAGAAAAGAAAACTCTATAAAATTCCCCACCTATTACAATAGACCAGTGCTTTCCGATGGCTATGAAAAAACAAACTTTTTAATAGTAGGTCTTGCGCCAGGATTACATGGTGCCAATGCGACTGGGTTACCCTTTGATGGAGATTTTGCAGGTAGATTTTTAAAGCAATGTCTCGAGGAAAATGGTTTTAGATTACATAGAGAGAGAAAGTCAGGAGCAATCAACTATTGCATTACGAACGCAGTAAAGTGTTTTCCGCCAGAAAATCGTCCGCTACAGTCTGAAATAAATAATTGTTTAAGATATTTAAAGAAAGAAATTTCTGTTATCCAGCCTAACTTTATACTGTGTCTGGGAGCGGTTGCACATAATTCCGTGGTGAGAGCTTGTAAAGAAGATATTATTGTAAAGTTTCAACATGGAAATTCATTTAGGATTGGTCAAAGAATTATTTTTGATAGCTATCACCCAAGTAAAAGAAATATATCAACAAAAAGACTTACACCAGAAATGTTTATAATAATCTTAAAGAAAATAATCAAAGAAATTGAGAAAGTTATACCGGCGTAATAAAATACCGTATGAGCCAAAAATTTTCTGATGTGATTAAAATTCTTCCGAAAACACCCGGTGTATATAAGTTTTTCGGAAGTGACAAAGAGATCTTGTATATTGGCAAGGCGAAAAATTTAAAAAAGAGAGTGTCTAGCTACTTCTCTAAAGGAAGTCACGGTCCACGTACTTCACACATGCTTTCAAAGCTTGCAAGTATAGAATTTTCCGAGGTTAGGTCAGAGTCAGAAGCATTGCTTCTTGAGAATAATTTGATAAAAACACTTATGCCTCGCTATAACATCTTATTTCGAGATGATAAATCATACCCTTTACTCAAAATAAGCAACCATAAATTCCCACGCATTTCTTTTTTTAGAGGCAACACGGAAACTTCAGATAAATTTTTTGGCCCGTACCCAAATGCCTGGGCGGTCAAGGAGAGTATACAGATACTCCAAAGAATTTTTAAGCTCAGGGATTGTAGGGATTCTATATTTTCTAATAGGTCCAGACCATGTATACAACACCAAATAAATCGGTGCAGTGCGCCTTGTGTTGGATTGATATCAGAGACTGATTATGCAGAAGACGTGACAAGATCAATCTCATTCCTAAATGGGAATTTTTCTGAAATTTTCGGTGAGTTAAAAATTCTTATGGAGAAAGCTTCAAAATCCCTAAAGTTTGAAAAGGCTAAAGAGTACCGAGATCAAATCACCGCTTTGTCAAAAATTATTCAAAAAAATAATATGGAGTCATCCAATGATCAAGACTGTGATATTTTTGTGGTTGCAAGTAACGGTATTTTTGTAGCGATAAATACCGCTACGGTAAAGGGGGGGCGGTATTTGGGCGATAGAATTTCCTTTGCTCAAAATTCAGAGAGAATGGGGCTTAATTCCCAAGAGATTTTAACTGAAGCATTAACTTATTTTTTAATTCAGTACTACGAAAAAAAAACGTTTCCGCCGGTAATTGTTGTCAATGATAAGTCGGCTATCGACAATTTTAATAAATGGTTAGATTTCTCTCCAAGAGGTTTAAGGATTGAAAAAAAACCCAAGCTTATATTCTCCCCAAGGTCAGCACAGGCTAATTTGGCGGAGCTAGCTAAACAAAACTTGAATCAAGCGTTAGTAAGAAAAGCGTTGGAAGCTGATAGTCTTAAGGATAGACTGCAGTACCTAATAAGTTTTCTTGGTCTTAGTTTAAACCATGAGCAAGTATCAAGATTTAGGATAGAATGTTTCGATGTGAGCCATCTCTCCGGTGAAGCAACCTACTGTTCTTGCATAGTATTTCAAAATTGCACTTTGCAACCATCTAAGTACAGAAAATATAAGATCAAGACTGCCAGGGCGAACGACGACTACGGTTCATTAAAAGAGGCTCTAAACAGGCGATTTAAGGAAGCTCAAGAAATCCCTGATTTGCTAATAATCGATGGAGGCAAAGGACAGTTAGCAATAGCGGAGGAGGTTTTGGATGATAACGGTATTTTGGGTGTTATAACTGTAGGTATTGCAAAAGGGGAGGGTAGAAAGGTTGGTTTGGAGACAGTTTTTTTTGATAAGAAAAACAAGGGTCTAGGTCAGCCAGATCAAAACGCACTTATGTTTCTCGCCTATTTTAGGGATGAAGCCCACCGATATGCAATTTTGGGGATGAGAAATAATAAAATAAAAACATCCAAAAGATCTATTCTTGATGAAATTGAAGGAATAGGGGCTGTTAGAAAAAAAAGATTGTTGGCAAGATTTGGTGGTTTGAGGGAGATTGAGAAGGCATCTGTCGACGAACTTTGCAGCGTTAATGGAGTTTCCATGGAGCTTGCTGGTAAGATTTACGCATATATTCATCAATAATTTAAATTGCTTATGTTTACCTTACCAACCGTGATAACATTTACTCGAATTTTTGCAATTCCCGTATTGTTGTTGATCATTTACGGTCCTTTTGAAATGGTAGAAACGACAAAAAATATATTGGCAACAATTGTTTTTGTAATTGCAAGTCTTACAGATTGGTTAGATGGTTGGTTAGCAAGGAGGTTGAATCAGATTTCTTCTTTTGGAGCCTTTCTGGATCCAGTAGCAGATAAACTAATGATTTGTACAGTATTGATCATTCTTGTGGATCTTGAACGGGTAGACCCTATCCTAGGAATTATAATCGTGGGACGAGAAATCGCAGTGTCAGCTCTAAGAGAATGGATGCTTAAACTGGGCTCAAAAAAGGGTTTGCGGGTTGATATGCTAGGGAAATTAAAGACATGCTCACAAATGGTTGCTTTGCCATGTCTACTTTACAATTCCAATCTTTTAATACCGGAAATTGACTGCCGGATAATTGGCACATGGTTAGTAGGTTTTGCTGCAATTCTTACAGTAATATCATTTTTCAACTATATAATTATCGCTATGAATGATAGAAACATGAAAGACGAATTTTAACCATCTCTTTTTTTTTTACATGTACAATTAAGGGAATGCGGGAGTAGCTCAGTTGGTAGAGCGATACCTTGCCAAGGTATAGGTCGCGAGTTCGAATCTCGTCTCCCGCTCCAATCTGATCGTGTGGTTCGCACAGTACGGTGGCGGGATGGCAGAGTGGTAATGCAGCGGCCTGCAAAGCCGTGAACGCCGGTTCAATTCCGGCTCCCGCCTTTTGTATTAAGTTTCGTTCACTTGTGACGATTTAACATAGAGGGTGTCGTCACTCCAAGTTTATTGACGAGTTTTGTTTAGGAAGTTTTTTTTGAGAATTTTAATCACAAACCAAAAAGGTGGTGTTGGCAAGAGTACAATATCTGCTAACCTAGCACACTATTTCGCATCAACCTTAAATAAACGGACGACGCTAGTAGATTTTGACACACAGGCTTCGTCCAGCAAATGGGTTCGGTCGATTAAACCACAGAGAATTACAGTCTTTAAGGGAACCCTACCCTTGTCAGGAGGGGCTAACAGAATATTAATAGAATCTAGAAAGATCGTACAAGGGGTTTATGGGAGATCTGAAATTGTTATTGCTGATTTAACTTGGTTTGATGTTTTTGATTCGGAGATGATGCTAGATTTTGATATTGTTGTTTTACCCACGGCCATCTCAGAGGTTGAATTAATTGCTACCATGGAGTTTGCCGCTCGCCATGAGTGGGTTTTCCAATCTTTCCAGAGTCCATCCCTTGTTATCGTCCCCAGTAGGGTGCGAGGAGACCAGGCATTGAAGTTCAAACACAACACGGAACGGTTTCCTTTCGGGTTCCTTTTAACTCCACCAATTATTGACTCGATGGAGGCAAAAAAAAACTTTGGCGTTAAATTTTTACTAGATTTAAAGAATCACAAACTCTCGAATTCCTTTAGAGTTTTTTGTGAATCTATTGAACAGGTTGCTAGGATTCATTTTAGTAAGATTAAAAATAACAATATCCCGTCTCAACCTTCAAGAGCGAAACTTGCGTCATCGCTTAGCTACAATATCAAGAAGACTGATGCAATTAGGACTTTGAATAAGCAAAAAAATTCTGTAACAAATTTAGAGGAACAAGCTAAGCAGAATTTATTGAGGATATCAACGGGTAGCAGAATAACTAGCCGAGAATCACAAAATATTCAGGAAGTATCTGAACCACATTTAGGATTATTTCAGGAATCGAATTTTTTTGATAACAAAACTCTTGCGCAGGATGAGAATTATGCTGAGGGCACGTATGGAAAACAAAAGCTGGTAAGAAAAGAGCCACAACCAATCTTATCTATTTCAAGAAAGGTTTTGGGCAAGCCTCCGAAGTTTCTTCGTAAAGAGAATTCTACGAAGTAATTAGGTCAATTTTTTTGCTAATACATCGATAGCCATCGCACTTACACTTGCCCTTACTGTGGCAGCAGAAAGTTTATCATTTTCTGTTTTGCCAAGGGCTTTTAGCGTTTTTAACAATGATTTCCGGGTATCCTGTATATCTTCATCTAATAACGACAGCTTTTCTAACACTTCTCTTCTTAAATCTAACTTCTCCTCCATCTGTCTGCTGAGTTCAGCAACCTCTTTCCACGTAGGCATATCGGAAGAGGATGAAAAGCTGGTTGTTTTATTTAACGTTTCAAATAACTGTTCTAGTGCGTCACCAACTGCTAAATGTTTAATGTTTTCGTCTAAGGGCTCGCTGACAGAGTCATTTTTCTTACTGTCTACAGAATTATCAGTTGCATTTTCAGTGGAAACGTTGGTAGACTCATTATCCGTAGGAACGGTGTCATCACTCAAAGTAGCATTTTGATCGTGGGTCCAACCATCGTTCGGGGAATAAATTTTCACCCCTTTTTTTGGAAGCTCAAGCGAGTCACTCATTTTGGTAAAATTATGAACCACGTTAAAAGATTACTACCGAGTATATCAAAAATATTGGTTGGCATAAATCTCTCTTTGTTTTTAATAGTTTTTGTTATTAAGACTGAAGCATCAGGCGGAATTAGTTGGTTCTTGAATTTCTCATGGTTGTCAACTTTCAATGCACTTATAGATATTGCTTTAGGTGATATGGTCTCTAGCACGTCATTTATCTGTATTTGGTTTGTTTTTACGTTTTTGTTGAGTTTAGTTTTTTTTCTTACATTGCGTTTTAACAATGTTCAATTCCCTCTAAAAGATTTGAGTTCTAAAGGCAAAATGGCTATAGACATAGATGATTTAAACAATGTCGACAACCCAGTTGTTTTGGATAAACGAGAAGACAACTCCTCACAAAGATTTTCCGATTCTTTGTCTAAAGTGGAAAAGGAGACTGAGCGAAAGAATAATAAATCCATTAGGAGTCAGAACTCTCAGGAGGTGGATGATCTTATGGCAACAATCCCACCAGATATTGCACAAAAATTTAAAGATTTAAAGGATACGCTGGAAATGATGGATACAAAAAAATCTGATAATACCAAGTCATAACTTGAAAATTCTGTAAGTCAGCTTTGTGTGCTCTTCTCCTTTAATTCAGGGTACCTAACATTCTCAAGGAGATCAATGTTCTCTTTCGGTGGTACCTTTGTGACCAAAGAAACTAGGATCGTTATCAGGAAACCAGCAGGGACTCCAAAAATTCCTGCTGATATTGGATCAATCCCGAACCATATGTCAGTGATAGGGGCCTCTTTTGGAATATTAAAAATAAGCTCACGAAGCCATGGTTGATTTATGGCCATGTAATAAAAGGTAACAAAGATTCCCGTTAACATCCCAAAAGATACTCCCGCGTTGGTAGTGCGTTTCCAAAAAATTCCCAATATCAGTGCCGGGAAAAACCCTGAAGCAGCAAATGAGAAAGCAGCAGATACCAAAAACAAAATATCCGCCGGGTTTTGTTGAGCAACCAAAGCCGCTAAAACGGCTACTATTAACAACACAGTTTTGGAGATTCTAACCCTCTTATTCACAGAGGCTTTTGGGTCAATCATCTTATAGTAAAGGTCATGCGAGAGCCCATTAGCCATGGCTAGCAATAGACCGTCAGAAGTTGAAAGGGCAGCAGCTAGGCCCCCGGCGGCCACCATCCCAGATATTACAAATGGTAACCCTCCGATTTCGGGTGTTGCTAGAACAACTATATCTTTATGAATCGAAATTTCGGCCAGTTGTATGATTCCGTCCATGTTTATGTCTGATATGGAAAGTAAGCTGGCATCAACAGCCATCCATTTTTCTACCCACATGGGTAAACTTGCAAACGAAGACCCAACAATATCATTGTAAATTACGAATTTAACCAGTACAGCAAGAGCAGGTGCCGTTAGATACAGCAGAAGAATAAATAACAAGGACCAAGTGACCGAGGTTCGAGCCTCACTCACAGATGGAGTCGTATAGTACCTCATTAATATGTGCGGTAGGGAAGCAGTCCCTAAAGTTAAGCAAATGATAAGTGCGAAGAAATTCTTCTTTTCTAAATTGATATCTTCTTGAGTCTCTCCAATAAAAGGATCTGCATGTGGTCTAGGAGAGGCTGATGCCCCTTTAGCAATTACTTTAAGTTCTTTTTTCTGATCTTCGTTAAGCTTTTCCCCATTATTATTTTGGTCATCTAAAAGTTTTTGTTTTGCGTCCGCAACCATTTTCATAACTTCAACTTCAGCTGGGTCTGAATTAATCTTATCTTCCAGGGCAGATACTTTTTGCAACTGTTGGCCAAAGGATATCTGAGGGATTGGGTTCCCGGTTTGTGTTACAGAAAGCCACACAACAGGTATTAAATAAGCAATTATTAAAACGATATATTGGGAAACTTGTGTCCAAGTAACAGCCCTCATCCCTCCTAGAAAGGAGCAAACTAAAATTCCGGCAAGCCCCAAAAAAACACCAACCTCGAATTCAACACCAGTAAGCCTTGTTGTGATAACACCAACTCCCTTGATTTGTGCGACAACGTACGTAAACGAGCACAGAACTGCTACAAAAATTCCAATCAGACGTGGAAGGGAACCACCATATCTTGTTCCTAAAAAATCAGGAATCGTGTATTGGCCGAATCTCCTCAAGAATGGTGCTAAAAGGAGCGCGACAAAGACATATCCACCTGTCCACCCCATTATAAAAGCAAGAGCTTTATAACCTCCGACATACAGACCGCCGGCCATTCCTATGAATGAGGCAGCCGACATCCAGTCGGCGCCGGTAGCCATTCCATTAAATAACGCTGGGACCCTTCTACCAGCTACATAGTAATTGTCAGGTTCGTTAGTTTTACTGAGAAAGCCAATTCCTGCATATAAAAAAATGGTAGCGAATAGAAATGTGTAGCCAATGAATTCCTGGGGTAGACCTAACTGTTCTAAAACAGCGAGCACCACACAAAAACTTATAAAGCCGAGCGTGTATAAGCCATAAACCTTTTTTAACCTGCTTGCAAAAGAACTCTGGGGAAGTTCAGGATTAAATAGTTTGACCATTAATTTCTCTCAGGCGCCTGTAACTCATTCAAATAAGTTTTATCCAGTTTATTCACGAATGATGCATAAATCCAAACAATGAGCAGGTAAATTAACTGCGACCCCTGGGCGGCCACCCAAAAAGAAAACGGCCATCCAAAAAAATCAAAGGTGAGCTCGTTTGCAAAAAACGAAATTACAAATGTTGGAATAAACCACAAAACGATTAAAACTACAGTTATTGTTTTTAACTTGCTCCAATATTTATGTTTGATAGGATTATTCTCTTTCATAACACTAAGTTTTCAATTTAAGCTCTTTTTTGAGTTGGTTACCAACCTGTGGCTCAAATGTTAAAAGTCGCTGAATAATGTGCTTTGATTTTTCCAAATTGTTCGTCTTCGCGTACGCGTGAGCAAGTTTGTAGTAAGCATGAGGAGCGAAGGGCTGAATTTCAATTGTTCGTTTTAAATCCACTATCGCTTTGTCTGTTAACCCATTTTGTAGGAAAGACTGTGCTCTACCATAATAAGCAACATCACATTTTTCATTGATTGCGATAGCCTGTGAAAAAAAGCCTATTGCTTCGTGGTGAAGATTTTCATTTTGTCTGAGAAATCCTAGGTTAAAAAGTGCTTGATAATAAGTAGGGCATTTATCTAAAGCTTCTAAAAAGAATTGTTCAGCATTTTCAGAATTTCCGTTTTTAAAGCAGATAAAACCTGCTGTGGTTAAGTTCTCCGCATCTGGACGAACGATTGTAATTTTACGCCAACAACGTTCAGCAAGTTTTGTTTGGCCAAAAATTTCAAAAATATCTGCTACGATCGTCAGTAATCTTGTCAACATATTCGCTATTGTATATTAAAACTGGCGGGCCCACCGATTATTACCTTTACAACGAGCATGACAATCCACAGCGAAAGACAAAAAATAAACGTAAAATAAGGCAAATGTTTCTGAGGGATGGATTTTATTGTAATATAGGATACCAGGCGCTCCGGTAGTTGAGTTACTAGCGAAAACACTCGATAAATTACGTTGTCATGATGTTTTCCGAAAGCAAATAGATATAAAATAGCCCTGCCAGCATATGTTAACAAAACAAACTCTAATATAGCCTTAGTGAGAACAGTCAATTCAAGCATAATATTCGTCAGTGTGGTGGAATCGGTATACACAACAGACTTAAAATCTGTCGCCTATTTAAGGCTTGGGGGTTCAAGTCCCCCCACTGACACCAACCTTTTGGGGATATGATCGTAAAAGTGAATAAATCCATATACTTACACTCTAATTTCAGTCGCATGGTATTTCAACACTAATCACTTCAAGTGATCCCCACGCATCTCTATGTTACTGTATTCACTCAGTTTTTTCAAATTCTTATTTTTCTAAAAATTAGCTTCGGGTACCGGAAGTAACAGGTCAAGTCTAATTATGGGACTTGAACCGATGAAATCAGTTACATCTGTTACCAATCTGTTACCACCTGTTACCAAAATTAGGCTTCGATTAACTCTTTAGATACATCGAAAAATTTGTGTGGGTAAAAGTCAGTGCCCGTTGGTAGACAAAAGAGGGTAGAAATTCTTGAAAATTAAGAATAAAAAAAGTGTATTATAATTATATACAAATTCCCCATACTTAATGCGTTGTATTTGAATGTGTTATCTAGGGATGCTTCGACAGCTGAGGTGGATTGGTATAAGGATCAGTTTGATACGGGGGCGATGGATAAGCAGGCAGCGCTCATTGGGTTTTCGGAGTCTCCAGAGAATGTGACCCTAGTAGGTTCTCAAATCGAAAACGGTATCTGGTTACCGGATGCGTAAAGTATGTACGGACTAAGAGTTTAGAAAACTAATCATACAAATAGAGTTTTTATGAGCGGTATGTCAAAGGAACAAAGTAGATTATTAGAGAATTCATTCTAGAACACCAGCTTACAACTCAAAAAATGCCGCAATGAATATCTCTCCATTAATAATAAATTTTCAATAATCTCGTTGTGCAAGCAGTCAACGTCGACTACCTTCCCAAATTAAATCATCTTCGTGGATTAGCCGCAAGTCTTTTATTTTTGTTTCATGTTTTCCATTCTTTTTTTCATTAGTGGCAGCCATTTCCATCTGCACATTATTTTGGTTTAATTGTTGAAGGCCATGTTGGCATAGGTCTTTTTTTTGTTCTATCTGGTTTTATTTTTACTTACATTGCTTTGCAAACGAGTTCCATAAATTATGGTTTATTTATAAGGAACCGATTTTTGCGAATTTTCCCTCTTTTCTTGATTGTTTTTTTGTATCTATATCTATAAATCGAGACAATTTTTCACCGACTGACATTTTGTATATTCTATTTAACAATTTAGGTAATGCTCCAACATCAAACTATTTCTTATCAGGAGCTACCTGGACAATCAGTATCGAATTTATATTTTATTTATCTTTTCCTTTTTTGTATAAGGCTTTTTCGGAAAAACCGTTTGGCCGTATTATAGGGCTTATATTTTTACTTATCGTATTTAAGTTGTCCTCATTCTATTTGGCTCATAATTTCAAGTATGTAATGTACTCTACTCTACTCGGTCGATTTGACCAGTTCCTTTTTGGAATGATGGGCGCATTTTTGTTCCTGGGTTATCGAGATAAAATAAACTCATCGCTATTTACCTTACTAATATCTTTTTTTGTAGTGGTTTTTTTTGTTGGAATATTAACAAACTTTTCAAGTTACCTTTCTTCTAACTAATCAGAATTTTTTTGGATTTTTTGGCCAAGTCTAGAGGCTATAATTTGGGCACAGTTCTTACTGGTTTATTTAAGCTCAAAATTTTCGTTTAGTAATTATGCATCTGATTTTTTTCTGTTTTCTGGGTAAAGTTAGTTATTCCTGGTATTTGCTACACGGGTTAGTAATATTTCTTTGGTCAAAATACATGGGTCCAATACGTATATTTAATGGTCTTTGGTTTGATTTTTTTATTATGATCGTACCGATCGGTTTCATTTCCCTTTTTATTGCATGCATATCATATAACTCCGTTGAATTACTATTACTACGTTTGCGTAGTACGTATGTGACTAAGTAACAAAACCCCGGATTACTATCGGTTCACAAGTTTTTTTAAATTGTATTTTACTGAAGCGATCGAAAATACTATTGGTATATCAACCAGATATAAAAATTTTATCTGAATGATTTGTACATCGGTAGGGATGTCAAAAACAGTAAGTTAGAACTTGTGCTTTTCTTCGACAAGTTTTTTAATTAGCACATTAATTGGTCACTTAGCACTAAGATAGCACAGAGAAGGCCTGCGATATTTATATATTTTATTTGTAAATAAAATAAGAGCATTAAATATAAATTATTAACTTATATAGCGTTTTCTTTTTATATAGGTTTTTTTCTTTGATTTTGACTATATGATACTCTTCGTATATGTTTTTGCGTGTCACTTAATTACTTGGGATTAAACTATTTATTGGTAGTGCTTAGATAGCAACTGGCTTTCCCTCCTAATTAGGGGTTTTGTTCGAATGGAGAGAGATAGAATTGTCATCTACTTTTAGTAATAAAAAGAATAGCTTTATCTATATGTATTCCGTAATGCATGAATTAATGGGGTCTGAAAAATTACATCCTTTCAGTTGTAAACACTGGGGGATTCCATTACTTTTAATACTTTACGGGAAAACTTTAAAACAATTGCCAGTGGAAATGATTTTACCGTTTACTGTTGAAGATCTCGGTGTTGATGATCTGTATAAAGTGATATCTAGAGTCATGGCTGATAATATTGTTTCCAAGGGGACCTTTCTAACTCATCTGGAAGTTCTTGAATCTCAAAAATTAATAGAGAAAACCCTTTCAGCTTCTAAGCGATCGAAAAGAATTATCTTACTAACTAGATCTATAAAACGTCATTGTGACCAAATCTTTTTTGAAGAATTAAGAGAGAATAAACCATAATCTCTAATCAACACCGATTTTTCTCTGTAAAATATAGTGTAAAGTTTCCGGGGAAAGTTGCCGAAAAATTTTTAGAAGATGTGGAAATTAAGTTTAAACTGGCCTAACTTCCCGATTTATTTGCTGGACATTGCTTAACGTACCTGGGGGCTTAGCTGAGTTAGGTTGGAACAAATAATTTTTAACACGTTTATTTTAAAAATATAAAAAACCGTTAGCGAAAATCTAAACGACTGATTTTTTATAGAAATGTTCCGTTCCCTCCCACTGACACTAACCTTTCGTGAAAGAGCTGTAAAAACACATGCCTACAGCTTTTTTGGAAATTTTCTGCACCTTTCCGAACAAACCTATCTATTCCCTCGAGTACGAAGATGGGTTACTGTATTTATTAGGTATTTTCAAGAAACCAAATACTTACGGGAACGCAAGGGAAAAAGGTTTGGGCACCAAATGCCCCTTTTTTAGTTTTGCCCTGTATTGGCTTTAAAAGGAAAAAATGGTTCTAGTTGATTTAAAAAAAAGGATTTAAGTTTTTTGGATGAAGTATCAGGCAAAAATATATCAACAAAAAGCAATTGATAAAATTCTCAACCAGGACGGTGTTGGGTTATTTCTTGGTATGGGTCTAGGAAAGACTAGTTGCACTTTGACTGCGATTAATCACTTAATAAACATTGAGGAGACTATTAAAAAGGTGTTAGTGATTGCTCCCTTGCGAGTTGCTAAGACAACATGGACAGATGAATGGAGGAAATGGGATCATTTGCATAAATTGGTTTTATGTAAAGTTTTAGGTTCGGCCCCACAACGAAAGAAAAAATTAGCTAATAAAAATGCAGATATTTATATCATCAATAGAGAAAATGTCCCATGGCTTGTCGAGTATCTCGGTAAGGATTGGTTTTTTGACATGGTTGTCATCGATGAATTAACTAGTTTTAAGAACAGAACAACAAAACGGTGGAAGGCGATTCGCAAAGTTCGGTCTAGCCTTAAAAAGGTAGTAGGTCTGACTGGTACGCCAATAGCCAATGGCTTGCTCGATCTCTGGGCACAAGTTTGGTTGTTAGATCAGGGAGAATCCCTTGGGAAAAGTTTTTCAAAATATAGGGAGGCATATTTTGACCCGGATCAACGAAATAAAGAAATCATTTACTCTTGGAAACCCAGACCGGGTTCATTAAGAGTTATTCAACAAAAAGTACAAGATGTTTGTATTTCCATGAAAAGTGAAGACTGGTTGGATTTGCCAGATATTCTTTACAATCGAATAAATGTTGAGTTAGACGATGCTTCGTGGTCCGTATATGACCAATTTGAGAGGGAACGGTTAGTTCCATTTCTAAACGCAGATATCGAGGCAGGTTCTGCAGCAGCGGTTACAACTAAGTTATTACAAATGACTGGCGGTGCTTGTTACGACGACCAGGGCGGTTTTCAAATTATCAATTCCCATAAGCTTGATGCTCTTGAAGACATTGTTGAAGTTATGTATGGCAATCCCATCTTGGTTTACTACCATTTTCAACATGAGTTTGCGCGTTTACAAGAAAGATTTCCACAAGCAGTGAGATTAAAAGATGAAAAAGACATTGAGCGCTGGAACGAATCCGAAATTCCAATATTGCTAGCTCATCCAGCGAGTGCAGGGCATGGGTTAAATCTGCAATTTGGGGGCTCAACAATTGTCTGGTATACACTGACCTATTCATTAGAGTACTACCAACAGGCAAATGCACGATTACATCGTCATGGTCAAAAAAATAAAGTGATGATTCATCATTTAACTGTTAGAGACTCAATTGATGATGCTGTGATAGATGCGCTAAACAACAAGGACCATAATCAGGAGGCCTTACTGGCTGCACTGAAATACCGAGTACAAAAAATATCTGACAGGACCAAAAGCCTAGATTTAACGCCTTAAATCAAGAATAGAAGTAAGTCAGTTAAGTTGTTAAGTTACTGCAGAAAAATCAATTTCATGTTTACTTACTAAGATTCAACGGGACCGTTTGCATCTTTCCAATCGGAAAATCCGCCAACATTTAAAACTTTTGCGTATCCCATTTCCACGAGTGTGTGACCGGTTAAAGCAGCCATTCCCCCCGCAGCACAAACAAGAATAATTTCAGCATCTTTTTCTAAGGCCTTGTTATGAAACGGTGTCTCGGGGTCAGCTGCAAACTCAATAAACCCTCTGGGAATTTTCAAAGCGCCTTCTATAGTACCTGTTTCGGCAATATCTATTCCGTCTCGAACATCGATAAAAACTGAATTGCCTTGCGCATGTTTTTGAATAGCCTCGTTTACATCTATTTTTGGAACAACCTGGTTTGCAGCCTCTAGCGAAGATTTTGCTGTTTTCATAACTAATCCTTTAAAAAAATTATCTACTCTTTTGATATCTTATCCATTCATTTTTGATTGCGCACCTTTTATATTTTGAAAAATTTTAAAAAATACTTGTAATTGACAATCATTCTCATTACTATCATCTATAGAGAGTGAGAATTATTCTCAATAAGGTAAAATATTTATGAATGCACCAAGAGTAAAGCAGAAAACTTCAAAAATGAAAAAGTTAGTAGTTGTCATGTTTGGTGTCATAATCATCTCAAAGTATACATTCGCAGAAGAGACAGGCGGCTACCTATTAGATAATATAGAAATTATTGGACAAAAAGACCGCGCGAAAGTGTTTCCAGGTTCTGGTTATGTTGTAGATGAGGACCAACTCAAAATAGAGGCAATCGATGATATCAATCAAACATTAAAAACAGTTCCTGGTTTATATATCCGAGAAGAAGACGGGGCCGGTTTAAGGCCTAATATTGGGATTCGTGGAGCTACTTCTGAGAGGTCTGAAAAAATTACATTGATGGAAGATGGTGTTTTGATCGCACCTGCCCCATACACAGCTCCTGCAGCATACTATTTTCCTACGATATTAAGAATGCAGTCGATTGAGGTCTTAAAAGGGGCTTCCATGCTCAAATATGGGCCACAAACAACAGGAGGTGTTTTGAATATGATTTCTACACCTATACCAACCTCTCTGTCCGGAAGAGTCTCCACCTTTTTTGGAGAAAACAATCAAATGAATAGTCACATTTATTTTGGTGACGGAAGTGGTGCGTTCAAGTTTTTATTTGAAGGTGTTAGCAGACAAAGTGATGGTTTCAAGAGAATAGACCAAAGCAATAGAGACTCTGGTTATTCGATTTCTGATTATGTAGTAAAGCTGGGAGTCGATACTGGATTAGCTGGAAAATTCCTTTTTAAAGCCTCGCGAACCGAACAAACATCTAACGAGACCTATTTAGGTTTAACAGATGCGGATTTTAACGCTAATCCAAATAGACGGTATGGATTATCAACGATTGACCAAATGACAAATAAACATGAGGGGTACAATTTAACGTACTCGCATGAGATTGATGATAGTAAGAATTTTACTGTTACAGCGTATAAAAATTATTACCAGCGAGATTGGTTTAAGTTTTCAGGAGGTGGCAATTATATTGACGCGGTAAATGGCGGAGACGCTTCGCAGCAGGGAATCCTGGACGGTATTACTGATGTTGCTGGATTGACGTATAAGCATAATAATCGCGCTTATGATTCTGAGGGTGTACAGGCGAATCTAAATGTAATGATTGACAATCATGACATCGATATTGGGGTTCGTAAGCACGAGGACAACATGAATCAGTTTCAACCGCAAGACAAGTATGATCAGGTAAGTGGAGCCTATGTGTATCAGAGTACTGTGACACCGAGTGGTAGTAATAACCGATTTGAGCAAGCTGATGCAACTAC
Source organism: Burkholderiaceae bacterium (assembly GCA_004214155.1). Taxonomy (GTDB): domain Bacteria; phylum Pseudomonadota; class Gammaproteobacteria; order Burkholderiales; family Burkholderiaceae_A; genus UBA7377. The sequence goes on along the minus strand of SGYQ01000002.1, from coordinate 111,548 downwards.
AATGTTCATTTCTGATGCCTGGCAAGTGAACGATGCATTGTTGGTAAATGCGGTGTTGAGATATGAAGACTACGAAACAAGCAGAAAGCAATACGGAACTGATAGATCAGATGGCCCCGCAAGCATTAAGAACCACGAGACAGATATACTGCTGCCGGGGTTATCTGTTACTTATGATATCAATGACAACTTGCAAACTCTAGCTGGATATCACAAAGGGTTCGCACCGCTTGGCGGTGGTGCCGATTCGGATGAAGAGGTTGAGGAAAGCGCTAATTTTGAGGCGGGATTGAGATACGGAAGCGGAAATCTCTTTGTTGAAGGAATTTATTTTTACAGTGATTTTTCTGACAAATCAGAATTATGTTCTGTTGGTAGCCCTTGCAGTAATGGTGCTACTGCAGGTTCATTTTTGACAGGAGAAGCGGAAATATCAGGACTTGAATTTCAGGTAGTTAATACGTTCGAAGGCGATACTTACAAAGTACCTTTAGCTTTTGCTTACACTTACACTAAAGCTGAAATTACTGGAAATAACAACGCTTCAGGGTTTCAGGATGGAGATAAGTTACCGCATGTACCTGAGACTATATTTAGCTTAAGAACAGGTATTGAGCATGCCTCTGGTTGGGATAACTACGCAGTTATGAAACACATCGGCTCAATGGGAGATGTTACTGGGTTCAACAGAACTGGAAGCGCATTTAGCGAGACAGATTCACTATTTATTCTCGATTTAATTTCTCGATATCAAATTGCCGACAATACGAGCGTGTATCTGAAAGTTGAAAACGCTTTTGATGATCAAAAGATTGTATCTCGCTCACCTGACGGTGCTCGTCCAAATAAGCCGAGAACAGTATCAACAGGAGTCGTTATGAACTTTTAATCAAAAAGAAAATTTTGAGTGTACAACGTTCAGCCAATTCTCCATCAACCAAAATACATTCAAAGTTTTTTGCCTATACCTGTCAAGCATTTTTGGAACCCTCACTCTCCCAGCTTGGCAGGTACAGGTTTTTTTTATCCGATAACTCGAAAAATGCCGGCAAATTTGATAAAAATTTGATTCTTTGCAGAAATTAATACATAAATTTGCTAATTATCTGTTTGTAAACAAGATTGTATTTTAAATAATTAGAAAATCTGCCCAGAAATGGGGATATCTTTTAATTGTTGAACAAAAACACTCTGATTTAGACAATATTGTCAATGGCAATGTAGGAAAAATTTAGAAATATTCTGAAAAAAAAGAAGCTTTTTTTCGTTGCATTTCAGGAGTAAAAAAGGGGTGACTAAGAACGCAGGAAAAAAGTATTCCTTATTTTTAAAAACAATCCTCAAAGGTGATTGGCATCTATATCGCATGCAAAAAAAAACAATATTGGATTTTTTTTTGTTCTCTAAGCTATTTTTTAGAGTTGACATTATGACTGGTTGATCGGAAATCCCGGTTAAAAGTAGTACAGGAAACTACGCAAAATTTGAGAAAAATTGCTGTAAGTAAAAAGGTTTTTCGGACATGCGATGGTAGTGAAAATTTCTTTGTGTAAGAGGAGGAAATTTCACAATCTTTTTTTTGTTGCTCGTAGTGATACTTGACTATGAAAAACATTTCGTTAGACGAATTTTTTGTTGACGCCGTAAACACAGTCCAGTGGCCATTCTAGGGGTTTTTAGTTTTAATAAATAGAACTATTGAGTAAGCGCGAATAAAACTTTTTTTTTCAACTAGGGAAGTTTTTTTAAAATTTTCTTAGAGTTTATTGCAATCCTTGTCAACCATAGAATGAAAAAAAAAGTGTAAAAATAAACCACACACAAGAACTAAGATTGATACACTGAACTCAGCACAATGTAACACTAATTTACGAATTTGTTGTTTATTGAATTTTCGTCTTACTTTCTAAATAGAAAATATGATCGCATGAGTTTTACGGCATTACTCTTAAGTATGATTCTATGGAAATAAGGAAGGTAAAAAACAAAATTGGTCAATAATTGACCAATCAAGCTGAGAGCAAGTAGTCAAAAGAAGCAGTAAATTTTTGTTGAAAGTTGTACACAGTTTCTGTTGAAAAGATTTCAACGGCTCCTTCGTTCGGATTCAAACATGGTGTGGAAAGTTTTGTGGATAACATTCCCATTTGTTGCGGCGCATCCTAGCATTTATGCTAACTTCTTCTCTTTTTTAATCCTAAAGGTATTTTTTAGACACTGTCTAAGTTGCAAATGGAGAAAAAAACGAAAAATTCAATGTCCCAGCCCCAGGAGATGGGTTGCTTAATTACGAAATTATATATTGAGCGTGAACCTGTTATGGGAATCACAAAAACTACAGGGTATGCAGGAGTGATGTACTCAGGGTTCTTAGGTGCAGATGGATCCTCTCTTTTAAGTGCTCCAATTACCGTTACACGAACAAATAGTTCGATAAATGCGCCCGGTTCTTACACGGGTGTTTTGAGGCCTTCAACAGCAATTACCACTGCAACGAACTACACGATCACGGGTGTAAATGGAGACTATGATATTTTGCCTGCAGGTGAACTTCTCGTTCGTTATGCAAACAAGACTGTAACTTATGGAGCAACAGCAACTCCGTCCTTAGTAAGCGCACAATACCGTGACGGTTCTTCAAAGCTATTAATCAATCTTGCGCCACCTGTAGTTTCCGGTAATCAGTACACCTTCACAGATCCATTTGGAGGAGTAGTACAGTTTGAAGTAGGTGCAAATGGCGCTACAACATCTTCTTCTGGAAATGTCTTGGTTGGAGCGTATAACCTGGCAGAAACAACGGTTACACAAACTAGTCCAAACTTTAGTAATAATTTAACGGTTGTAGGAGGATTAACGGTAACACCTGCACCAATTACACCGTCATCTTCAACGTTTTCCGACAAAGTTTATGACGGGACCACTCTTGCAACGGCAACTTCTGGGGTTGGTTTTGCTGGTGTACTAACAGGTGATCACGTGCAGATCGGAGGAAGTCTTACTTTTGTAGATAAAAATGTAGGCACGAACAAATCTGTCACAGCTTCAGGAATGACAATTTCTGGTGCAGATAGTGCAAATTATTATCTTTCTGCAATCACTGGAGCAGGAACTGCATCTATCACTCCAGTCCAAATTGATGTTTCAGGCATACTCGCAGAAGACAAAATTTTTGATGGAACAACTTCGGCTTCCATCAGTGATACTTCTTTTATAACCAATTCTTTTTTTTTAGCAGATAACGTAAGCATTAGTTCCATTGATGCGGTATTTTCTGATCCTGCTATTGGCGATAAGAAAACAGTTACCGTATCCAGTATCAATTTGGATGGTTCAGATGCAGGAAATTATGTGTTCAATACGCCAGTAAAACTATTGGCAGATATTGATCCACTTTTCATAAGACTGCAAGGTTTGACCAATATCAACAAAACGTACGATTCAACAAAGCAACTTCCCAGTGGCGAAATAGGGTATCGATTACTTAGTGTTTTGCCTGAAGGAGTAAGCATGGTTGGTCAGCCAGAATATGATTCAAGAGAAGGAGGGCTGCGACAAATTACACAAGGAAGTCTTCAGGTAAGAGGAATTAGTAGTGAAGGGTATTCATTAAGTTGGGAAAATGGAGATGGAATTATCTACGGAGTACCTTTACAGGTGACAATACATGATGCCTCCAAAACATTTGGGGCAGAAGATCCTACAAATTATCGAGGATTTAGTATTTCTGGTTTTGTTGGGACAGATACCATGGATGACCTAATAGGTATCCTTTTAGTTGTGCGTATAATTAAGGAAGTTGAAGCGCCCGGAGTATATGCAGATGTACTAACACTGGGTGGTGTTCGATCAAGCAGTTATATATTCCAATATGACTTAGGAGATTTTGCCATTGGACCCGATATTCAGGATTTAGAGATCGCAGGAAGAACGTTTTCAGAAACACAAGCTAATTCAAGTTTTCTATCAAATTTACTGCCGTAAAATATTGATTTAATTGTAGATTCTTCAGTTTCTTATACAGAGATATCTTCAGCTTCCGGAGTATCTTTTGAAAATATTCGTGATCAAAGTGGACTTCCCTTTGAAACACAAACTTCTACAAATATCGAAGATTCAGGTAGTAAAATGGAGAAAGCAGATTCAAAAACGATTCCAGGGTTTTTTGCATCTATTCCTGATCAATTGTTGAAGGTTTTTGTAGTAGATGGTGAAATTAAATTACCTAAGTATTCGGAACTTTAATCATTTTACTCTGCAAGCGTTAGTCGTCTCAACAGAAAGCTAATAGAATTAATTTGCTGATACGAGTTTATGTGCGTCGAAAGTTCAAATAACCTTGTCATAACAACATAATAACCCACTCCAATATTTTTTTTAATTTAGTTAGTCAAGATTCAAAATGGAAAAATTTCCGTAATTGTTTTTTCGAGTTTTTGCCTAAAATGAATGTTTTCTTAGAAAGCACTAATAAAAACCTTACAATTTTTCATTTTTTACCAAAAAAATGTGGATATCTTTCAAGCATGCCTTTGGTTCTCCTTGCATAGGGTGACCAAACTCGCAAAAAACCTCAGATGCAATAGTCATACGCATCATATCTTTTAGTTGTGTTGCATACATTTTATATTCATTTGATTCTTTGCAAGTTTTACGTGATCATCACAAACCTGGCTTTCTTTGTTGTAAAAACGAGGCAAATAATCCGGCAGTCATACTCATTGTAAAAATAGTATTTTTGCAACTTAGGTTTGTGTATAACAAAAAAAACTTAAGGCTATATGGCTAACTGCGTGATTTTTGTAAAAAAATATTAGAGACGATGCATATTAATAGTTATGTTATGAGTCTGTAACTCTGTAAAAATTTTCTAGTTTTAATTTGAATAACGTACTTTGTTTTTACAGAAGTTGATTGACAAGATCGAATCTACATTTTTAATACGATTTCTTTTGAATAGGCTGAAACATAGTACCATGGATGGTTTCAAGGAACTTACATCTTTATTTTTGTTAAAAATCGGAATAAGCAAGAGTGATTTTTTTTGTCAAAAAAACTTTTGTTATTAGTTTTGCGTCTGTATGTCAAGACTATAAACAGAAATTTAATTGGAAAATTTTATATTATATATATTAAAAAGAATTAAACTAATGATATGAATTTGAAAAAGGACCGATCTCCAAAAGAGGATTTTGAAAAAGCGTTAATTGTCCTTGAGAGGGTCAAAAATATTATGATGAAAGAGTACAGGGAAAGACGAGCTACGGTTGAAAGAATTTTGCGCGAAAAGATGCAAAAATGATTCGGGTTTCTTGTGACCAGCTTTCTTAAGTTAACAACTTATTATTTTTTCCATTTACCATTCCCTTTACGCAAAATTTCCCCAACGATTTGTCCAGAAACCATGGAGTTAAGCTGGTTTTATACGTTATGTGGAAAAATTTGTGAATAAGTCGCAGGAATTATGTGTTGTAACTTGTGTTGCAAAGCACCAGTTTTTTGAGAAAGTTGTAGATTGGTGCAATTGAATATAAATTCTAAAAATAAAACGCTTTTTTACCTTTGTTTTTAGTTGGATGCAATTTTAACAATTAGACAAGGGGGTTTTCTTTCGCCACGAGTTCTTAGCTCTCGGGCAATAAGGTTAATTTCTTAAGGATATGTAAAGTTATGGTCAAATTCAGTAGATCAGGAGTTGAGAAGTTTTTGTCTTGTAAAAGATGTTTCGTTTTGTACTATAAACACAAGATCTATCCACCTTCTCTGCCATTTACGCTAAATAGTGCGGTAGATAACCTTTGTAAAAATGAATTTGATTATTACAGACAGCGTGAGCAACCACACCCACTTTTTTTAGAACATGGTATCGATGCTGTTCCTTTTAAACATCCAAACCTTGATGAATGGCGGGAGAACTTCAAAGGAATTCGTTATCGTGATGAAGAGCATGGATATAATTTTGGAGGGGCTGTAGATGATGTGTGGGTGAAGCCTAACGGAGAACTGGTAGTCTCAGATGTGAAAGCAACTTCAAAAAAAGTGTTTGACTGGGAAGACACCTGGAGTAAAAACGAATGGCCCAAAGCCTATAAACGGCAGCTTGAAATGTATCAGTGGCTTTTTCGAAAAAATGGATTCAATGTAGCTAATGAAGCATACCTCGTGTATTTTAATGGGCTAAAAAATGAACCAATGTTCGAACAAACGCTTAAGTTTGAATTGCACTTAGTTAAATTAGAATGTGATGATAGTTGGGTTGAGGAATCAGTGGTTGCTGCGGCGAATTTATTAAAATCGGACGAATACCCTGAAGCTTCCTCAAAGTGTGAAAATTGTAATTACTTGAGAGCTCGATGGAAGGTCTCTCCAAAAACAAGCTAACAAAAACGGTTTTGTCGGCCACACTTTTGTGCAAACGATTAGAATAAAAAAATGAGAAGACATGCTTAGTAGGCTTGAGAATATATTAGTAACATTTGATATTTTCGTCAAAAAGCATCTAAATTACTCGTATAAAAGGGAAAAATATGAGTGAAGCCTTATTTGATAAATATGGAGGGGTAGAGACCTTAACGCCATTAGTGAGGGAGTTTTATAAAAGAATCATGGCGACCCCAAATCTAGCTCGTTATTTTATCAATACGGATATGGAAGTACTAATTCGACACCAAGTCCAATTCATTGCTGTTGTTATGGGAAAACCTGCAGCTTTTTATGAAGGTATGGACATGGAAGCAGCACATCAAAATTCTAATATATCTGATCGCTCATTTGAGGACGTTATTGATGTTTTAGAAGAGACGTTAAGGGATTTTGAAGTTGAAGAACTGGACATTATCGAAATTATTGACAAGGCAAAGTCTTTAAAAAAGGAGATAGTTTCCTAAAACTAAAATATTTTTTTAAAAAATTGGATTGTTGAGGACTTATCCCCACGTTTACGCACAGTTATAAACAATATAGTGGGGATAATCTGTAAAGGAAAAAATTCATAAAAAATTTATGTAGATTCATCGAAGGAAAAGTGTAACGTATTGTTAGAAATTGATACGAGAGGCTAACGGTGGTTGAAAAAAATCTAAATGGCAACGAGCGTCCGAATGTGCTTAGGTCTGTTAAGGCGATTATGGAAGCCGAGCGGGTTGAAAGACGAAAAACTATTTCGCGAATGATCAAGAAACAAGACTGTCGTAAGTTGTCTGGAATTACTTATAGAAAGCCATAATTTTTAAAGCTAGCGTGTAAATTCTTTTGACGTCAGGCGCAAAAGTAGTGCTGAGGTGTCACGGTTGCCATAACCTTTGTTACTAAGGTCTTCATAAAATTCTTTGACATGCTTTGTGATTTCTAAGTCTGAATTTTGCTTTCTTCCCTGTTCTAAAACGATCGTTAGATCTTTGATCATATGGTCAACTGCAAATCCAAAATTATATTTTCCTTCCAGCATTGTGGAACCTCTGTTTTCCATTTGCCAACTCTGTGCAGCGCCTTTTGAAATGACAGATAAAACCGTTTTCATATCGAGGCCGGAATCTAAACCAAATTTGAGCCCTTCAGCTAGACCTTGAATCAATCCTGAGATACAAATTTGGTTAACCATCTTAGCAAGCTGACCGGATCCCACGTCACCCATTCGTTCAGCTGTTTTCGAGTATGCACCGACGATGTCTTTGAACGATTCCGTTTGTTCTTTTGGACCTCCGAACATAATAGATAAGATCCCATTTTTCGCTCCAGATGTTCCACCAGATACTGGTGCATCAAAAAAAGAAATACTTCTTTCAACAGCAAAGCGATTTACCTCTTGCGCAACATCAAATGAAGTAGTTGAGTGATCGATAAAAACAGTATTCTTTTGCATAGTCTGAAAACATCCAGTTGGACTATAGGTGATTTCTCGCAAGTCATCATCATCGCCAACACAACTAATTATGACTTCACAAGCTTCTCCCATTAGGTCTAATGAGTTTACATGGCTAACAGAATAGCTCTCGAATGCCTTTATCCAATTATCTGTTTTTTCTTTGCTTCTATTAAAGACATGTACGATGTGACCAAACCTTGCTAAGTGTCCAGCCATAGCAGAGCCCATCTTACCTAACCCAATGAAACCAACCTTTCGCGGTTTAGAGGTCCTGCCATTATTATGAATCATGTAGTCTTCGGTTGCCTGTTCAGCCATGGAATTCCTTTTGGATAAATTATAAATACAGTATTCGTCTCATTTAGCCCAAAATGCAAGGGCTTAGTTGGAACACAGGGAACTCGAAATGAATAGCTACTTTTTGATTGAACTGATGCATTATCCAAATCTATTGCTTCTATTTCGAAATATTTATTTGGCGGCAAATCAATAAAAACTATTTTTTTGCGGGCCGGAATTTTATATTTTTGCCCCTCATATGATAGGAAAAGTATTTGTTTTTTCGTGCCAAACCTTTTAACGCCATGTACCTGTCCACATAACGTAGCGAATAGTCCCGAGATGGCAAACAATAGAGAACGCCTTTTATTCATGCCTAAAATTTTATTCAAGTTCTTGCAGATTGATAAATTGTAATTGCTCGGCTAACCCAATCAGTGCGGTTGACCTTCCTCCGGAACGACAGTATGCAACGATCGGCTTTGGTAGCTCGCATAAATGCTTTGCCATTTTAGATGCATCCTGTTCTGTTTGAAAGTTACTCTCAACAGGATGAAACGCAAATTTTATTCCCAATTTTTTGCCAGCTTGCATTATTGACTCAGCATCTGGTTGTTCGGACCCGCTTTCCCTATCTGGTCTATTGCATATAATACTTTTTACACCTAAGCTCGAAAGCTCCAACACGTCTTCTGGGTATATCTGATCAGACACTCCTATGGTATCGCTTAACCAATAAAGTTGCATAGATCGACTTTCATACGGAATAATAGTCATGAGTATACATAAATAGCATATATTTTGCATGTTGATTAATAGCTTAAATTATTAGATTTTTTAGAAAGAGGTTTGTTTGGAAAAATTCTCAGTCTTCATAAAAGATGAAGTCGCCACTACTTCAGAATCAATGGATTTAAAAGTGGTGCTCACTGCATTGGCTAGCTGCATTGCCGACATTGCTAGGGCAACTCACCAAGGTGCTATAGGTGGGCATTTGGGAAACATGGACACGCAAAATATACAAGGAGAGGTTCAAAAAAAACTTGATGTAAGGTCTAATGAAATTTTTATCGAGTATTTATCAAAAATTGATTCAATCATTGCTTTGGTCTCAGAAGAAAATGAATTTCCAATACTTATAGAGGAAAATCGTGAGGAAGGATATGTTATTTTTTTTGACCCGTTGGATGGTTCTTCTAATATAGATGTGAATGGAATAATTGGGTCAATTTTTTCAGTATATAAAAGAAAGAGACGTTCAGAAAATGAACTAGATTTGTTAAGCTCGGGCTTCGAACAGATTGCTGCTGGTTATAGTACATACGGCCCCTCTACTATGCTTGTCATGACAGTTACCAATGGAGTTAATGCGTTTACGTTAGACGAGAATTCAAATGAGTTTTTACTTACTCACCCAAACCTGCGTATCACTCGGGAATCGTCTGAATATGCTATCAATTCGAGCAATCATAGATTTTGGGAACCACCCGTGCAAAAGTACATCAAGGAGTGTAATGAAGGTTCGGAAGGACAAAGGGAAAAGAACTTTAATATGCGATGGTGCGGAAGCATGGTAGCCGATGTCCATAGGATTTTAATGCGAGGTGGAATTTTTATGTACCCAAAAGATAATAAATTACCTCAAAAGGCTGGCAGGTTACGATTAATGTATGAGGCCAATCCTATGGCACTGCTCATCGAAAGGGCCGGTGGGTTAGCCTCGACGGGAAGAGAAAGAATATTAAAAATTCGCCCTGATGATTATCATCAAAGGACTCCGGTTATTATGGGTGCTGCAGCTGAGGTTGAGAGAATAATCGGATACTACGAAAAATTTGACTCTGGAGAATTAGAGTTTGACTCGCCTCTGTTTAGAGAGCGTTCACTTTTCGTGGACCGTAAGTAATGTCAAAGAAGCATCCAATAGTTGCAATTACAGGCTCCTCTGGCGCTGGCACATCAACTGTATTACACAGTTTTAGGCATATATTCAGAAGGGAAAAAATTAGGGTGCAAATAATACATGGTGATTCTTTTCATAGATTTACCAGGGATGAGATGAATCAGGCCATGCGGGCTGCTGAAAAAAGAGGTAACAAAAACTTCAGTCATTTCGGGCCTGCTGCTAACCTTTTAGACGAACTTGAAAGTCTTTTCCAAAGCTACGCTAAAACAGGCACTGGTAAATTTAGGCGCTATTTACATAACTCTGATGAAGCTGCATTTTATAAACAAGCTGAGGGTACATTTACACCATGGGAAGAGATAACGGATGACACGGACCTTTTGTTTTATGAAGGTTTGCATGGTGGTTATGCTCACAGTGATATCGATATAGCGAGACATGTTGACTTGCTTGTCGGCGTAGTACCAATTATCAACCTTGAGTGGATTCAAAAGCTTCATAGAGATAAGACTACCCGCGGATACTCTCAGGATGCGATTGTCGATACAATTTTGAGGAGAATGCCAGACTATGTGAATCATATAATTCCCCAATTTTCGAGGACTCATGTAAATTTTCAACGAGTGCCTTTGGTTGATACATCAAACCCGTTCGTAGCAAGAGATATTCCTTCCGCCGATGAGTCAATTGTTATTATTCGTTTTTCTGACCCAAAGGGTATAGATTTTCCTTATCTCCTTTCGATGTTATCCGGCTCATCAATGACACGACCTAATGTACTCGCAGTTCCTGGCGGAAAGATGGGTCTTTCCATGCAGCTCATTTTTACACCAATGGTTTTGAGAATGATGGATAGCAAGAAGAGCTAAATTTGCAGTATCATTTAAGTAATTTTATTTAAACTTACTGGGAAATTTTATGGCACTAATCGCACTACGACAGCTGCTTGATCATGCTGCAGAAAATGATTATGGGGTGCCGGCTTTCAATGTTAATAATTTGGAGCAAATTCAAGCTATTATGCAGGCTGCAGGTGATTGCTCCAGTCCGGTAATATTGCAAGCAAGTGCTGGCGCAAGAAAATACGCCGGAGAGCCTTTTCTAAGAAAACTCATTGAAGCTGCTATTGAGCAATCTCCTGATATTCCTGTTTGTATGCATCAGGACCACGGTGTGTCTCCAGATGTTTGTATGAAGTCAATACGTAGCGGTTTTAGTAGTGTGATGATGGATGGCTCTTTACAAGAGGATGGGAAGACCCCTGCATCCTACGAATACAATGTAGAAATGACCAGGAAAGTCGTCGAGTTAGCACATCCTGTAGGGGTCTCAGTTGAGGGTGAGCTAGGTTGTCTCGGTTCGCTCGAAACTGGAGAAGCTGGTGAGGAGGATGGAGTCGGAGCAGAGGGTATTTTGAACGAAAAGCAGTTGCTTACTGATCCTGAGGAGGCTGCAAATTTTGTCAAAGCCACTAACGTGGATGCTCTTGCAATTGCTATTGGAACCAGCCATGGAGCTTATAAGTTTTCTAGACCACCTACGGGTGACATTCTGGCAATTGAAAGGGTACGTCAGATTAATCAACGAATTCCAAATACGCATTTAGTTATGCACGGTTCATCTAGCGTTCCGCAAGAATTATTAAAACTGATTAGGGAATTCGGTGGTGATATCAAAGAGACGTACGGGGTGCCCGTTGAGGAAATTGTGGAAGGAATAAAAAACGGAGTTAGAAAAGTAAATATTGATACGGATATAAGGCTTGCAATGACTGGAGCAATCCGGCAGTTCTTATTTGAAAAACCTGCCGAATTTGATCCCAGGGGTTATCTGAAAGTTGCCCGGGAAGCTGCTTACGATATATGCAAAGCCCGATTGGAAGCTTTTGGTGCAGCTGGGCAAGCACAAAAAATCAAAGTTATTTCTTTAGATTTAATGTCAGAGAAATACCAAAAGGGTCAATTAAAATCTGTCGTGAACTAAATTTTTATTTGTCAGTCACAGCATCATGAAGCTCAGGGGGGTGCGGGTGGAATGCGATAGAAGAGTTTTTTTGATTAACAGTACAACAGTGTTAACTCTCCTCGGGTTAGGATTTTTTCCTGCTGATGGTTCGGCTTTTGGGACTGCAAAATCCTGGCAGCAAAGTTGGTTTGAGAATGGGAAAAGCATAAAGGAAACTTTCGCAGCATTGGGGGTTGGCGAACCCAGCGTGGATGAAAGGGTTGTTGTTCAAGCTCCAGACACAGCGGAAAACGGTGCTTATGTTGGCATAAGTGTTAAAAGCTTAATTCCTAATATAACTGCCATTGCATTTCTTGTTGATAAAAATCCAAGCGTTTTAGCCGGTTATTTCGAAACAAAGAAGTCAGGCGAGCTAAAGTTTGCAACAAAAATTAAGATGGCGGAAACATCAGAGTTGGTCGCCCTCGTCAAGGCAGGTAATAATTATTTTATGAATACTAGGCATGTTAAAGTAGTGTTAGGTGGTTGTGGAAGTTGAGATATGACTAAGCCAACGAAAATCCGAGCTAAGGCTGTCGATGGAATTGTGGATTTTCGGATGCTTATGCGTCATGAAATGGAGTCGGGTCTTAGAAAAGATAAGACTGGCGAAATGGTACCAGCATGGTTTATTAAAGAGTTTCGTGTTTTCTTAAATAATGAGGCTGTTCTTGTTGGATTTATTGGCCCAACTGTATCTAAAAACCCGTACTTTAAATGCAACTTTGAGGGAAAAGCTGGTGATACTGTTAAGGTTTCATGGGTTGATAATCGGGGTGTTAAAAGGGTTGATGAAGATTTGGTAAAGGCCTAATAGTTCTGGGGTGTATTACTATTGTTTCTAACAAAATTTTTAACTGTTAAATGGCTATGTGCTTCTAAATTTGATGGCTGATAATACATTTTTTGATTTGAGGGGTTACTGAGATGGCTGTATCAATTAACCGAGTCTTAGGTCGTTTTTATACCGGACAGTATTTTTTACAAGCGGTTTTTCTCTTTACTGTTTTTACTATAAGTTCTGCAAGCTTGGCTGGCCCCTTTGATGATGGAAACAAAAAAAATGGGAACGTTTTACATGGTGAAAATTGCCGTAGCTGTCACGATTCTATGTTCCCTAATGGAACAGGTGACGATATCTACGATGAAGATTTGAGGAAAATTAAATCTTCTAAGGCTTTATATTCGATGGTTGAGTTTTGTGCAACTAATAATGGGTTAGCCTGGTTTGAAGAGGAGATCAGTGACGTTTCGAAATATCTTAATCAAAAGTTCTATAAATTTGAGAATTGATTTGTATAAAAGTAAATCCGCTGAATTTCATTAGTTTATTAAACACAGGCAATCGCTTAGGATCTGATTAGGGTTATGCTAACGTAAAGGTTCTCTTAGCTTAGCGAAGTAATATGAGCAAAAAACCAACCATACTTACAATTGCGGGTTTCGATAGTAGTTGCGGTGCCGGAGTTGTTGCGGATGTCAGTACAGCAAGAGTTCTTGGGGCGCATGGTATTGCCGTGCTAACTTGCGTAACTGCTCAAAACACAACTGGGATTAAAGACGTATTTCCGTTACCTGAAAAGCTTGTCAGAGAACAGATAGAGTCTCTATTCGAAGATTTCGATATTTCTGCAGTGAAGGTCGGAGTATTGTATTCCGAGTCTGCAGCATCAGTTGTTGTTAATTGTTTAGAGGAGTTTAAACCCAAATTTGTGGTGCTTGATCCAGTTATGTCATCATCTAGTGGTACTCCATTGGCATGTGAAGAAACTATGAATTTTTTGTGTGAAAAAGTATTTCCCATTTGCTCGTTAGTGACACCAAATTTCTTAGAACTGTGTGAGCTATTGAGGCTTTTAGGTGAGGATAAACTTGCGAATGACTTAGAAAATAGTAAATCAAGAAAGCACGTCGAAGATTTATATATGGCGGTTTCAGCGTTTTTTCTTAACCGAAATTTCCCTTCCTTTTTTGTCAAAGGAGGGCATCTTCCTTCATCAGCAATAAGTAAATCCTTTAAAGAGGAACTAATGCATTTTGATGCATTATTGTTTGATGGGTCTGTGGAAATATTGGAACAGAATCGAATAAATACTAACAACTCTCATGGGACTGGCTGTACGTTGTCTACAGCTATTAGTGTTGAACTTTGTAGAACTAAAACCCTACGAGATGCAGTTAAAAAAGCGCAGAGTTTCGTGTTTCAGAGTATTCTTTTAGCTAGAGAGTTAAAATTAGGCAATGGCAACGGCCCTATTGAACAATTTGTACCAGATTATCTTTTTAAGTATCACCTAAAGGGGAAGTTATGAGCGAGCAGGAAAACTATTCTACAGAAAGAGACAATCAGGCTATCGAGCAAATGTTCTCATCAAGTGAGCGTATTTATGATATTGGTAGTCGGGATGATATAAAAGTTCCTTTTAGGAAAGTAATTCAAGAGAATACAAAAGGGGAGGAAGGAGAGCATGAGAACCCTCCAATTTTTGTTTACGACACAAGCGGCCCGTTTGGTGACAAAAAATTAGGAACGCATTTTAGGAATAGGGTTGATGTTCGTAAGGGGATTCAGTCAACAAGAGGAAGATGGATTAAGGAAAGGGAAGATACAAAGGCACTCACTGCACCTTCCAGCGAATTTGGAAGAAAAAAAATTGTTGAAGGGGATGCCAATTTAATGTTCTTAAACAAACCTTTACAGAGAAGGGCAGTTGACGGGAAAAATGTGACGCAATTACATTATGCAAAGCGGGGAATAGTAACACCTGAAATGGAATATGTTTCAATCAGAGAAAATTTAAAACGAAACGAACTATTCGAGAGAAACCAGAAAGTTTATTCTTTACTGAAGAGAAAATATGAAAGGTTGGCTAAATTTCATAATGGAGAAAATTATGGAGCCCAAATTCCTCTTGAAGTTACTCCGGAATTTGTTCGTAGTGAAGTAGCTAAAGGTAGAGCAATAATTCCATCGAACATTAATCATCCTGAGTCAGAGCCAATGATAATTGGTAGGAACTTTTTAGTTAAGGTAAATGCAAATATTGGCAATAGCGCCGTGAGCAGCAGTATAAATGAAGAAGTTGATAAGATGATTTGGGCCGTAAGCTGCGGAGCAGATACAATAATGGATCTTTCTACGGGAAAGAGAATACATGAAACGCGAGAGTGGATCGTCAGAAACAGCCCGGTACCTGTTGGTACCGTTCCTATCTATCAAGCACTAGAGAAAGTTGAAGGCAAAGCAGAAAACCTTTGTTGGGAGCTGTTTAAGGATACGTTAATTGAACAAGCTGAACAAGGTGTAGATTATTTTACGATTCATGCCGGAGTAAGATTGTCATTCATTCCGAAAACGGCAGAAAGAATGACAGGCATTGTGAGTAGAGGTGGAAGCATAATGGCAATGTGGTGTTTAGCCCATCATAAAGAAAATTTCCTTTATGAGCACTTTGAAGATATTTGCGAGATTATGAAATCCTATGATGTTTCTTTTAGTTTAGGAGATGGTTTACGACCGGGTAGCATTTGGGATGCAAATGACGATGCCCAATTTTCGGAGCTCAAGACTCTCGGAGAACTCACCAAAGTAGCCTGGAATCATGACGTCCAAGTGATGGTTGAGGGCCCAGGCCACGTTCCTATGCAGATGATAAAAGAGAACATGGACTTGCAGATCGATCACTGTAATGAAGCACCTTTCTACACATTGGGCCCGCTTACAACAGATATCGCTCCTGGTTATGATCATATTACATCAGCCATTGGTGCTGCTCAAATTGGCTGGTATGGCACGGCGATGTTGTGCTACGTGACTCCGAAAGAGCACCTTGGTTTACCAAACAGAGAGGACGTAAAGACCGGCATTGTGACCTATAAAATTGCCGCACATGCTGCAGATCTCGCCAAAGGACATCCATATGCTCAGTTGAGAGATAATGCACTGTCAAAAGCGAGATTTGATTTTCGTTGGAAAGACCAGTTTGCATTAAGTCTTGACCCATCAACTGCGCAGGCTTTTCATGACGAGACTTTGCCAAAAGACAGTATGAAAAAAGCTCATTTTTGTTCGATGTGCGGCCCAAATTTTTGTAGCATGAAGATAACACAAGAAGTAAGAGAATTTGCAAAGACGAAAGACGTAAATTTAGATAGAGCCCTAGAGTTAGGGATGAAAGAGAAAGCTATTGAGTTCAAGCAGTCAGGTTTGAAAATCTATTGAGATTCGCATGAAGAGAATTGGGATTGTAGGTGGAGGCCTTCTGGGTAGGTTGGCAGCATTTATCTTGACCGAATCTGGGCACGCAGTAGAAGTTTATGAAAAGACACCTAAAAACCCAGACCTATCTATTTTGAGGGCAGCCGCTTTCACTTCTGCTGGATTACTTAGTCCAATTTCTGAAAAAGATTCTGGTGGGAAAATTATTTTTGAACTTGGAACAAGGTCTTTAAGTTTATGGAGTTATCTTGATAGAAAAATAAAGAAAATTATCGACGAGGGTCTAGGACTTCTTTTAAAAGGGAATCTTTTTGTTTCTTCCCCTGCAGAGGTAGATAATGCTGTTCGTTTTTTTAACAAAATAGGGTTCAAAGGATTACCGTTATCTAAAAGTGAAAAAAATATAATGGAGCCAAACCTATCTGAGAAACTTACTTGTTGGATTGTTCCAGATGAAGGTCAGATACACCCGTTACAGGCCTTAAATGCATTAGTTGTTGCAACCAATAAGCTTTCAGAAAAATCAGTTTGGCACTTTAGCACACGGGTAGAGGAATTTGGTCCGGGATGGATAAAAACTGAAAAAACGTTTACTAATTATGACATCGTCTTTGATATGCGAGGTGTTGGAGCGACTGACGTCGGAATTAGGGGGGTGAGAGGAGAGGTGGTATTATTAGACCCACCGTCCAATTTTTGCCTTAGTCACCCGGTTCGTTTTTTGCACCCACGATTCAAGATCTATATCGTTCCGCATGAAAATCGGGGAATATTAGTCGGCTCCACTGAAATTGAATCACAGGATATTTCACCAATATCGTTGCAGAGCGCTTTAGATTTGTTAAATGTTGCTCAGTACGTCTTTCCAGAGTTAAGTGAAGCCAGAATATTATCAACGGACGTAAATTTGAGACCTGCCTCTTTTAATAACCAACCTTTTTTTCAGATCAAGGAAAATTTAGTGCACGTCAATGGTTTGTTTAGACATGGATGGCTTATCGCTCCTGCTTTGTTATTGGAGGTATTTTCAAACTTAAACATTCCACTGTCCGACCCTGCTTTTGTCTAATGAAAAAAATAAATATAAAATTTGGCGACAAGCTGCTCAGTGTAGATGAGAAAACTACTCTCGAGGATTTTTTAAAGCATCAAAAAATAGATACAAGAAACTTAGCCACTTCGGTAAACGCAGACTTGATCTTAAAAGGTAAAAGAAAAGATAAAATACTTAAAGAAAAGGATCATATTAATATTTTTGGCCCAATTACGGGCGGATAATTGTTTAAAGGATTAATTGGTAGTGGATTATTTAGAAATAGGTGATTTAAAGTTGCCTAGTCGACTGTTTCTTGGTTCATCCGGATATAGTTCGCCAGATGAATTAAAAAGAGCATTAAAGCAATCAGGCGCTTCTTTAGTAACTATGGGGGTAAAACGAATAGTAGGAAATTCGTTGCATCATGGTCATTTATGGTTCGACGAAATATTGAGCTCTGGTGTCCCCATATTACCGAATACCGCTGGGTGCAAAACCGCAAGGGAAGCTGTTAACGTGGCTGAGATAGCGTGCGAATTGTTTGAAACAAATCGAATTAAGTTAGAAGTTGTTGGGGATGATTACAGTCTCCAACCTGATCCATTTGAATTGTTAGCTGCTACCAAAATTCTTGTTAAAAAAGGAATAAATGTCTTCCCGTTCTGTACCGAAGATATTGTTGTCGCGGAGGCATTAGTTGGCGAGGGATGTAAAGTGCTGATGCCATGGGGGTCTCCAATAGGGTCAGGTCAGGGTTTATTAAATATTGAGTCGTTGAAACGCCTACGGGAAAAATTTCCAAAGGTAACTATGGTTATTGATGCGGGTATAGGGAAACCATCCCATGCATGTCAAGCAATGGAGATCGGGTATGATGCCGTTCTATTAAATTCTGCCGTTTCACAATCAAGCAACCCTGTAAAGATGGCATTAGCATTTTCTCATGCGGTAAACGCTGGTCGAAAAGGATTTGAAGCTGGTTTAATTCAGTCTCAATCTATGGCAACAGCTACAACTGATATAAGTACCAATATATTTGAATAACCTATTCTTTGTAACAATGAAAATTATTGCGCAAACAGAACGAGGGAAATTTTACGTTAAGGAAAAAACAAGCGGTGAAGAAAGATTTACTCTTTTTGCGGACTGGCAATTTTTCTGTGGAGAAATTCAACCTGAGGAACAACTGAATCTCGATGACTTAAAAAAAGGTTTTTTGTGGTCTCAACAACAAGGGTTCATTGAAGAGGACTCATCTATTATTAGTGTGATGATTGCTAGAGGAAGAAAACATGGTTTAAGCCCCGAAGAATCTGTTTTGAAATCTGATTATCTACCTACCTCGTCATCATTTAGGCAAGTTATTCGAGAAGATAGAAAAGACACTTTGAAGTTTAATCAATGTGATAATGCTTTCCAGCCTTTGAATTGCTCTGGACGGACAATTTATCCTATTGTTGACAACCTTGAACATTTAAAAAAACTTTTCGATACTGGAGCTTCGTTGATTCAATTCAGAGTAAAAGACAAATCACAGAATGATGTTTATGCCCTAGTTAAGAAAGCTGTTGAACTCTCTAGGGAATACAGTTTCTCAAAACTGATAATTAACGATTATTGGGAAGCTGCGATTGAAAGCGAGGCATTCGGAGTTCATCTGGGACAGGAGGATATTAAATATGCTGACCTATCATCACTTCGATCAAGTGGGTTGAGACTCGGAATATCTACTCATAGTTTTTGGGAGGTGAGTTGTGCATTACAGCTCTCTCCAAGTTATATTGCCTGCGGACCAATTTTTCAAACTCGTGTAAAGAAAATGCCATGGTCCCCCCAAGGCATAAGAAACCTGAGTTATTGGGTTAGAATGTTACCCAAACCTATTGTGGCTATTGGTGGGATTAATCTTAAGAACTTAGAGTCTGTAAAACTAACAGGTGTTGAGATTATCTCGCTGATAAATGGAATTAGCCGTGCTGCCTCCCCCGAGCAAGCATTTCTCACATATAAAGAACGATGGGAAGAATAGTGGCTAGTATTAAGATAGTGATGGTGGAACCTGAAATCCCAGGAAATACTGGAAACATTATTAGATTATGTGCGAATACCGGTACTGAACTACATTTGATTGGCCCTTTGGGTTTTTTTTTAGACGACCGTGAGATGATAAGGGCAGGACTGGATTACAAGGAATATTGTTCATTACGAAAACACGTTGGTTGGAACGAGTTTTGGACTAAAGAAAGTCCTAAAATTGATCAATGCTATGCATTTACGACTAAGACCGAAAGATCAGCTTTCGAGATAAAAAAACTCGAAGACGAGGCGTGGTTATTTTTTGGTTCTGAGAGTAAGGGGTTGTCAGAAACCAAAAAAAAAATGTTTTACGAAAAAAACTTGTTGAGGATTCCGATGGTAAGACAAAGCAGGAGTCTAAATTTAAGTAATTCCGTAGCCATCGTTTTATATAAATTTTTGCAAGTTAACCAATTTGTTAATGGGGATCTAAGATTGAGTTAAAATTACGCTTTGGTGCAGTTTTTGCTGGAAGAGAGATGTGGGTGTACCATATCGTAATGTGTTGGATTATCTCAGATTCGTCCTCCATGAGGCAATTTCTTTCCGATTAGATCAGGTTTCTTAATTATCGGGTAAGAAACTGCCGGTTGTGTAATATTAAGTTTGAGATCATCCTCGTTTTGCTGTCAAAAACCAATAAATTACTTTGTAAATTCAAGGGCCTTAACATTTTGTCGATATAAAGATTATGAAAAAATGGATACGTTTAATTATTGAAATTCTTCTGGGCGTTGCGGTGGTTGGGTCTGGAACTTTTATTTACCTTCAGATGACCGAGATTAGTGAATTAGAGGTACAGTTGGAAAAGCTTGCTACGGGTCCTGTAAAACGCCCCTCTTCAGATTCGAGTCTTAGCCCTATCCGTTTAGAACAACTAATCGCTAAAGAAAAAGAGTTGGAAGCAGTTAAATCTGCCTTATCTAATGGATTGGCTCTTTCAGATGTTGAAAATGCAGCAAAAAATGCAAAGAACGAAAGCCCTGAGCGGTACTTAGCTATCGGAGCTTTGAGGTTATTGGTTAAAGGCAAAGAAGATCCTGAAACCGCTAAGGCATTCGAAAAAGCTTTAGAAATGAATCAGTGGACAGAAAGGCTAAAATCGGTGTGTGCTGCACAGGCTGGAATGGTTGCTTCTGGGCTACAAGTAGATGTTCTTCGAGATTGTGATCGAATACAGCAAATTGAAAATAGTATAAAATCAAGAAATAATAGCGGGGTTGAAAGTGGCGGGACGGATGAGAATGCCACGGAAGACTCTGAAGGGTTGAGACCAACTGGGGTTTAAGGTGTACCTGTTTAAGCATCAAATTTATCGATTAATTTTTAATTTTGCGTTTTACCTTGTTATGACGGGGTACTTTGCCTTTGCCCTCCAATATCCAGATGTTTTTTTAGCTCCTGATTTTGCAGGATTCATGGGCATGGTTGTTCTTGGCTTCGCATTAATTTACCTTCGATCAAAAGTATTGAGCTTATTTCCCCAGCCAAGAAAGGAGAGGAAGCCTTTAAAACTTAATGCTGATCAATTAAGAAGAAAAATGATTACTGATCGTGCTAAAAGAATTAAGGCGCCCGCAATTGTAGTGGGGCCTCCACCGGGTATTGGTGGTCCACAGCCTGACGGTAAGGTTATGGAATTCGATGAGACTGGAAGGGCTATACCGTCTGCGAGTAGTGGCCCAGTAAAGAGGCCAGATGGGGCTATTGTTCATCCTGATGGTCGAATCGAATACCCGGATGGTAGCATACGCTATCCCGATGGTAAGTTAATCAAGGCTGACGGAACAATTATTTATCCAGATGGCCGCATAGATGCACCTAAAAAAGTGGTGGAAGAAATTAAGCAAGAACCTGACGAACCACTGCCTGATGGAGAAATAGCGTTAGAGGAGGGCAAGTCACTAGCTGACATGAAAGCAAAGCTTAAACCGAAAAAACCGAAAATTGATGTAAGTATGTTGGACAACTCAAGTACATACGATGATAAGGTTGTGTTAATGCGATTGCTAGTATCTGAAGATTCAAGCAAGGTAGCTCAAGTGTTTAAAAAAATGATCAAATCTTGATGCACTAACGAAAAACCATTAAATGTACAGTAATCTTACAGCTATAATTCTAGCAGGTGGTCATGGAAGTAGGATGGGAGGGTTAGATAAAGGCTTGGTTCCTTTTGATAATAACCCGTTAGTTAGCTATGCAATCAATGCTGTTGTTCCACACGTTGATGAGGTTATGATCAGTGCTAACCGTAGTGTCTCGCAATATCAGAAGTTTGGTTACAAAGTAATTAAGGATGAAATAACCGGAGGATTGGGCCCTCTCGCAGGTATATATTCGGGTTTACTAAATTGTAAAACGGAATACTTAATTAGTATTCCCTGCGATACGCCATTCTTACCAGATAATTTGACTACAAACCTGATGAATTCTGTATACGAGACAAATTGCAACGGAGCTATTCCATATACAAAATCGCTCAATGAGAAGAAGCTATTTCATCCAACAGTGATGTTATTGCGTACAGAATTAAGAAAAAGTTTAGCGGATTATTTAAATAATGGAGGGAGGAAAATCAAACTTTGGACTGATGCAGAAAGCTTTCGTGAAGTTTTTTTTGATAACGAGAAACATTTTGAAAACTTTAATACCTTAGATGATTTAAAAAATGAAAAAAACTAATTTACGTACATTTCTTATGTTTTGGATTTCAGTTTATACAGATATTCCCATTACGTACCAATTTAGAGGTTATGATGAGGTTAGTCATTGAAAGATCAAGAAATTACCTATGAGGTTGAGGTAATCGATGAGAAAAACCGGAAAAAGCAACTATATATTCCGGCTGAAAGACCAATTACTTTGTACCTTAACAATAAAGAGTTACTGACTGTGATGACTTTAGGTATGAATACAAAGTCTTTGATAATTGGTTATCTCAGGAATCAACAATTAGTAAGCTCATTAGATGATATAGAGTCTATTCAAATAGATTGGGATGTAAGTGCTGCTGCCATTAAACTAAAAAGTTCTGCTTCTAGTCTTGATAGGTTAACGGAAAAGGTAACAATAACTAGCGGGTGTGGCCAAGGTACTATGTTTGGTAATTTGACGGCAGATATAGAAAAGTTCAAGTTAGATTCTGGTTTGAAAATCAAACAGTCAGTGCTGTTGATGATTATTGATGAGGTAAGACGTTTCAACTCAATTTATAAACAGGCTGGATCCGTTCATGGATGTTCTCTCTTTAAGGGTTCAAAAATGCTTTTCTACTGTGAAGATGTTGGCCGACATAACGCTGTTGATGCGATAGCTGGCAAAATGTGGGAGCACCAACTGGATGGAAAAGATCTAGTGTTCTACACGACCGGTAGATTAACATCAGAAATGGTTATAAAAGGAGCACAAATGCATATTCCAATTTTGTTATCTCGTTCAGGAGTTACTCAAATGGGTGTAGAAATGGCGAGAAGCGTTGATATGACATTATTAGGAAGATGTTCTGGAAAACATTTCTATATTTACAATGGGTCCAAAAGGCTTATTTTTGATTGTATTGGTTAAAAGGTAAAACTCGGTTCGGTTGAATCGAATGTAACAACATGATCAACCTCGAGTCTTATTCCAATAGGTTTGTGAAGTGGATGGTCATGATGGCTAGGAACAAATGACAAAACTTCTTCCTCAGTTGGAAGCTTTAGGGTGTAAAGAAAATCTGCGCCTCGAAATATTTTCTTAACGACCGTGGCAGACATGTTGCTTTCATCATCGTGGATGATGTCATCTGGTCTAATTAAAACTTTAACTTGTTTTTCAGAAAGTTTCCGAGTAGACATAAAATTATTTTTCAATGTCAACTTACCCAAAGCCGTAGTCACAGTATCTCCATCCTGAAATCCATTTATCAGCGCTCCCTGCCCGATAAATTTTGCAATATCTATATTTTTTGGTTCATGGTAAATACGATACGGTGAATCCCATTGCTGAAGTTGCCCATCTTTTAAAATTCCAACCCTGTCGCCAAGGCTAAATGCTTCCAACTGATCATGTGTAACAAACAAGGCTGTTGTGCTTGTTGCCTTTAGCATTTCTCTAACATCTTTAACTAGTGCCTGTCTTAGAGCAGGATCTAGATTTGAAAACGGTTCATCAAACAAAATAAGCTTTGGAGAAGGCGCTAATGCACGTGCTAACGCGACACGTTGTTTTTGACCCCCAGATAAATTCTGGATACTACTTTCTGCAAAATTTGTCATGCCAGTCAGTGATAGCATTTTTTCTACACGATCTATATTTTCCTCAGTAACAAACCGTAATCTACCTTTTGTCAAGGCAAATATTATGTTTTCTTTTACATTTAAATGCGGGAATAGGGCAAAATCTTGAAACACCATTCCCACATTTCGTTGCTCTGAAGGTATATAGCTAGATTTATTCTGGGAATTAAAAACATCACGACCGTCTATCTTAATCGTACCTTGAATTGGATCTAAAAATCCCGCAATAGCTCTCAAAATTGTTGTCTTGCCACCACCAGATGGTCCGAGTACGATCCCAATTTCTCCCTCTTTTAAGGTCAGCTCAAAGTTATCCAAGACAGGGTTAACAGATGAATTCTTTTTATTTAGGTAACCGAAGGAAATTTTTTCAAGTTTAAGCGTGTTTCTCATGTATAAACTATAATCAAGCTATATTTTTCTATGAAAGTCAAGGAACAGAATTGAATGCTACCAGACGCAAACATTCTTTTGCAACTACTAGCTTTGTACTATTAGGACTTTTAATATCAACTCCTACCATCGGAATATTTGTAATTACATTGTCTTCTGGGGAAGATATTTTACTGAGTCTTCAAGGAGAAGTTGCGGTTTCACAGCTATTGATATATCTAAAGAACACTGTAATCCTCTGTATCAGCACGGCACTGTTGTCGGTATCCTACAGTATTCCCGTTGCCTGGTGTTTAGCTTTTTATAGTTTTAGAGGGAAATGGTTAATAGAGATTCTTGTCATTTTACCGATGGCAATGCCAGCTTATATACTCGCATACGCTTACACCGATGCTCTTGATTATTCCGGTTGGGTCGCTACTTTAATAAGTGAATATTTAGTACATCTAGGTCTTTTCAATGACGTTAGAGATACAAAATACATTTGGCCGGAAATAAGGTCCATTTACTTTGCTTCTTTTTTATTAGCAATGTCATTTTCTCCATATTTAGTACTGATCACAAGAAGAGCATTTCAAGGAAACTATCTGTCACTTATAGATGCTGCCAAAACCATGGGTGCGACTTCTAAAACTATTTTTTTTAGTATCATACTTCCGCTTACTAGACCTGCTATATTGGCAGCCTCATTGTTGGTGGCTATGGAGTGCTTATCGGACTTCGGAACAGTTTACTATTTTTCCATTCAGACATTGTCGACTGGTCTTTATAAAGCTTGGCTCGGCTACGGTGATATGACAATGACCTCTTTACTTGCAATATTTATATTTATGATTGCTATTTCTCTTGCCTTAGGAGATCGATTTTTAAAGCCTGAATACTATCGAATAACCTTGAATAGAAGCAAATCTGATGAAGTCCAGGTTGTGGGTGTAAAAAGTTTCTTATTAGTTATTTTCTTGTCTATGAGTGGTCTGTTTGGGTTTCTCGTACCATTAATTTTTCTTTTGAAAAGATCGATAGAGGAATTCAACTTTATTTCCTTTGAGTTGTTTGGTTTCCATTCGTTGATTAAATCGTTTACTACGACAATAATTTTGGCTACAACTGCAACAATGATAATTCTGATAACAAGTCTTGTTACTGTTTATGTAATAAGGAACAGCAGCAATAAAATCGCAGATAGCTTCGCACAGATTCTCACCTCGAATTATGCTGTTGCTGGTTTAGTATCGGCATTAGCATTATTGACTCTTGCAGGTTACATAACAAAAATATTACCGGGATATGCTCTGATCGGAGAAAAGGTTGCATTTTTGTTACCAATGATCTTGCTTTTTGTAGCTTATTTAAGTCGGTATTTTGCAGTAGGACATAGTACCTTAGATGCGAGTTTTAAGTCCATAACGAAAAATATTGATTACTCCTCTAGTACTCTTGGATTAAATCCAGTGAATACCTTTTTTAGGCTCCATATTCCCTTATTGAAACCTTCAATCATAATTGCGGGAACGCTAATTTTTCTTGATATCGTGAAAGAATTGCCCGCTACCTTAGTACTCCGTCCTTTGGATATTGAAACATTAGCCATTAGTGCCTATTCTTTTGCCACAGATGAAGAGCTAGGACTCGCAGCTATTCCTTCGCTTGCAATGGTTGCTATCGTTGTCCCCATAGTGTTATTTTTACGAAAGCAATTGTACTCAAATGGATGACAAGGTAGTTATGAATATTTTTTCAGCAACCCGTCCTGGCATGAAATTATTTGATTTGATGAGCTTTTTCGTAGTTGATAGGACCCATCACTACTCATTCTCCAATTAATTGCATTTTCTGCGAAGTGCATCCGTAACCCTTCATCAAATACCCTCTTTTTTAGTGTCTCGTTGAATATTGGAAATGCTATTTCTACTCTTCTAAAAAAATTTCTATCCATCCAGTCTGCACTAGACAAAAATAAGTCATTTTTTCCATTATTTCTGAAAAAGAAAATCCTACTATGTTCTAAAAAGCGACCTACAGTAGACCTAACAGTGATATTGTCTGAAAGACCGGAAACACCAGGTCTGAGCATACAAACTCCTCTAACTAAAAGTTCAATAGATACGCCACATTTACTAGCTTCATAGAGAGCATCAATTACCTGTGTTTCGACTAACGAATTCATTCTTGCGACAATTTTGCCTTTTCCACCCGCTTTAGTTATCGCCATTTCATTTTTTATAGCGCGAATTACATTTTTGTGAAGCCTAAATGGGGACTGCCATATATGGCGTAGTGACTTTGCTTTTCCCAAACCAGTTAGCCTCTGAAAAATTTCATGAATTTCAGCGGTAATGGGTTTGTTGCTAGTTAATAGACTAAAGTCAGTATAAAGTTTGGCGGTCTTAGGGTGATAGTTTCCCGTTCCTAGATGGCAGTATCTGACTAACTTTTTGCCTTCCTGTCTAACAATAAGACACATTTTTGCGTGAGTCTTATTTCCTACAACACCAAAGACCACATGTGCGCCTATTTCTTCTAATTTTGAAGCCCAATTAATATTTGTTTCTTCATCAAAACGTGCCATTAATTCAAGAATCACTGTCACTTCCTTGCCCTTATTAACGGCATTAATTAAAGAACGCATCAATCCAGATGTACTTCCAGTTCTATAAATTGTCTGGAATATTGCAACAACATTTTTATCTTCTGCGGCATTATTTATAAACTCAGCCACCACATCAAAGCATTCATAAGGGTGATGTAAGAGGACATCTTCTCGTTTAAGATAATCAAATAATAATTCTCCTTCCTTGAGATATTCTGGATATTTCGGCGAAAAAAACTTGAACTTGAGGTTTGGTGTAGCAACGCAGTCTGGTAGTGTTATAAGCCTACCTAAATTGACTGGGCCATCGACAAGGTAACAATCTTTTGTTTCCAATTTGAATTCTGTTAGCAGGTAGTTCAAGCAAAAACTAGATATTGCCTTGTCCGTCTCAATGCGCACCGCATCACCGTAATTTCTTTGGGAAAGCTCTCCTTTTAGAGCCTGTCGAAGATCTGTAACTTCTTCGTCATCAACATACAAATCACTGTTACGAGTAACTCTAAATTGAAAAATTCCCAGAATCTCCATACCGGGAAAAATAGAGGTGGCATGAGCTTCAATCAAAGAAGACAGGTTAATGAACGTTATCTCAGTTACCTTATTTCTTTTTGGGATTTCTATTATTCGCGATAATAGCCTAGGTGCTTGCACAATTGCGACGCGACCCTTCCTGCCATAGGAGTCTTTGCCCTGCATTTCAATAATAAAATTTAAACTTTTATTCAAGACCTTTGGGAAAGGATGCAAAGGGTCTAGGCCCAACGGTGTTAAGATTGGGAGCACATTATTTCTAAAATATGCTGATGCCCATCTTTTTTGCTGGTTGTCTAGCTCGTGAAAGTTCAGTAAATTTATTCTTTCCTTTTTTAATTCTGGGATTACAGATTTATTTAATATTTCATACTGCAGTTGGACAAGTGCTTGGGTGCGCTTACCTAAGATCGTTAAGGTTTCTTCGATAGTCAAACCATCCGGCAATTGCGAATGACCAAGTTTTTCGTGTGATCTTGCTTTGAGTCCTGCTACGCGAATCTCAAAAAGTTCATCTAAATTGTTAGCAACTATACAAAGGTATTTTAGCCTCTCCAAAATTGGTATAGATCGGTCTTGACCCAACGAGAGTACTCTCTCATTAAATGAAATTAATGAAAGCTCTCGGTTTATATATATCCCGGAAGACTTTTGAGGCAGAAGTGGTTCAGTTTTTGACAATCTGTGAGATTGATAACCTCGGGGCTTAGGTTTTGATTCGATAAATTGTTCTTTTCTCGCCACGACCAAGTTAGAAAATTAAAATATATATTATCTACTTTGATGACCTAATTTACAAAACATGTTGTAAACTTTTGTTGTAAATTAGGAAAAACCATTATGTTTGTTGTCAATAAAAACGAAAAGAGTCCGGTGGATGGTGAAAAATTGATTGCCGCAGTTGATTTGGGCTCAAACAGTTTCCATCTTATGGTAGCGAGAGTTGTTTTAAGGGACAACGATTTCATATTAAAAAAAATCGACTCTGTTAAGGAGCAGGTAAAACTTGCTGACGGATTAGACGGCTACAAGGAGTTGACGGAACCGTACCTACTTAAAGCAATTCGGTGTTTAACCCGTTTTTCGGAAAGGCTAAGATCGTTTTCTCCGGAAAGTGTGAGGGTTGTGGGGACAAATACTTTTAGAGTTGCCAAAAACATTGGTGTATTTTTGCCAAAATTTGAAAAAGCTTTAGGATTTCCGATTAACGTTATCAGTGGTGTTGAAGAGGCAAGGCTCATTTATAAAGGGGTCTGCAATTCTCTTGATTCAGACGGGAAGAAAAAACTGGTCATTGATATCGGAGGTGGGTCAACTGAATTTATAGTTGGTACCGGCCTTGATCCCGACTTATTAGAAAGCGTTTATGTTGGAACATCGAGGATTAGGCGCGATTTCTTTTCAAGTAACTTATTAGCCATTGAGAATTTTAACAATGCTGTTTTGTCGGCTCGAAAAGAGATACAAGTTATTACAAAAAATTTCCGAAAAGTTGGTTGGGATATAGCATACGGGTGTAGCGGCACGATAAAATCTATTAATGAAGTTTGTAGGGCCAACGGTTTAGGAGAATCGAAGCTAAGTTTAGAATCACTTGATGAAATAATACATCTGGCTTGCAAATTAAAAAATTTGAAAGAGAATTGCTTACCTGGCTTAAAAGTCGATAGGGCATCATCCTTTCCAGGAGGGGTCGCAATTCTCAAGGCAATTTTTCATGAGTTAAAAATAACTAACATGGAGTTTTCCACGGCTGCATTGAGGACCGGCGTACTTTATGAAGTTGCTGGACGAGGTTCGCAGCCTGACCAAAGAGATCGAACAGTTAAGCACCTGATGGAACAATATGAGGTTGATAGGTTGCATGCTAGTAGGGTTAGCCACTTAGCAATAAATCTTCTTAGACAATTGTTCGATGTTTCAACTACGGACAACAAAGAATTAAAAAAAATTCTTCATTGGACGTCTCTTCTTTTAGAGATTGGCCAAACTTTGTCTCATAATGCTTATCATCGACACTCTTCGTATATTATTGCGAATTCTGACATGCCTGGATTTACAAAACGCGAGCAGACTGTGATGGCTTCGCTCATTTTAGGCCATACTGGCAAATTACCCAAGATTTCACACATTTTAAATCATGAAAAATTTAAAGCACTGTTGGTATGTTTGAGGCTCGCTGGGATATTCACTAGAAGTAGAGTAGATTTAAATCTCCCTGAGATGTTCTTACGTTATGAAATCGACAACGAGGCTTATGTTCTCGAAATGCACAAGGATTGGATAGATTCTCATCCTTTGACAGCCTTTACTCTAAAACAGGAGATGAGGGAATGGAGAAAAGTTGGAATAAAGTTTTCTTTGAGTTGTTATCTTCTGGAATCTCAATCAGTCAACTCTGAAATTGGAATATTATAAGAATGTATCTGTAGTGTTCGAAAACTAATAAATCAAGAACAAAACATAAAAAATATTAAGTTAATCAGTATTCAAGTTTTAAATAATGGTGAGTAATATATCCGCAAAGTTGATAAGTCGGTGGTAAAATAACTGTATAGGCGCGTAGCTCAGTTGGTTAGAGCATCACCTTGACATGGTGGGGGTCGTTGGTTCGAATCCAATCGCGCCTACCAACTATTAAAAAGTTATGTTTGAAATTTTACTACCGGACAAGTCTAAACTTAGTTTTGAAGCCCCAACAACTCCCTTTGAGGTTGCCAGGTCTATTAGTTCAGGCCTTGCAAAATCTGCAGTTTGTGCTCGACTAAATAATGATGAGTTTGTGGACCTCGATACCTCGATTAGGGGTAATTGTTCGTTGCAGATTATTACTGAAAAAGATCCCGAAGGGCTAGAAGTGATTCGCCATTCAACTGCTCATTTGTTAGCATATGCGGCGAAATCACTCTTTCCCGATATGCAGGTCACGATCGGACCCGTTATAGAGGACGGTTTTTATTACGATTTCGCATATTCCCGTCCATTAACTCCAGAAGATTTAGTTAAAATAGAAAACAAAATGATTGCGCTTGCGAAGAAAAATGAAAAAGTAATTCGTGAGGTATGGTCAAGAGACGAGGCTATAGATTTCTTTAAATCGCAGGGTGAGTATTATAAAGCTAAGATCATAGAGGACATCTCAGAGAGTGAAGATATCACTCTATACAGGGAAGGGACTTTTGTTGACTTGTGCAGAGGACCTCACGTGCCTTCAACAGGAAAATTGAAAGCATTTAAACTTTTAAAGGTTTCTGGAGCCTATTGGCGAGGTGATAGTAAAAATGAGATGTTACAGCGAGTTTACGGAACCGCGTGGGCTAGCAAAAGCGAATTACGTGACTATCTTTTTAGACTTGAAGAAGCTGAGAAAAGAGACCACAGAAAGATAGGCAAGTCATTAGACTTATTTCACTATCGGGATTTTGCTCCTGGGATGGTCTTTTGGCACCCAAACGGTGTGGCTTTGTGGAATATCGTTGAGCAGTATATGCGGGATATATATAGAATAAGCGGATTTCAAGAAGTTAGATGTCCAATGATGCTAGATAAAAGCCTCTGGGAAAAGTCAGGCCATTGGGAACATTATAAAGAGCATATGTTTCTTACGGCATCAGAAAATAGAGAATATGCAATCAAGCCTATGAATTGCCCAGGCCACGTTCAGGTGTTTAATGGAAAATTACGAAGCTACAAGGACTTACCCTTGAGGCTTGGAGAATTTGGCTCATGTCATCGAAATGAACCATCTGGAGCTCTTCATGGTTTGTTTCGTCTTCGAAATTTTACTCAAGACGATGGTCACATATTTTGTACTGAAGATCAGATTCAGGAGGAAGTATATCTATTTACCAGTCAGCTGAAGAAGGTTTACTTAAAATTCGGGTTTGAAAAAATAATTTATAAATTATCAACCCGTCCAAAAAAAAGGGTAGGGTCCGACGAAATATGGGACAAATCGGAGGAAGCGTTAAAAAATGCACTAGTTCAATCGAAGGTTGATTGGGAAATTATTCCTGGTGAGGGTGCGTTTTACGGCCCAAAGATTGAATACTCTCTCAAAGACAGTATCGGTAGAGTTTGGCAATGTGGGACTATTCAAATTGATTTTAATATGCCAAAGCAATTAGGGGCAGAGTATGTTTCAGAGGATAATAGGAGGGAAACCCCGGTAATGCTACACAGGGCTATCTTGGGTTCGTTGGAAAGATTTATAGGTATATTAATAGAGAATTATGGTGGGGCTTTTCCGTTATGGTTAGCGCCCAATCAGGTTGGAATAGCTACGATTTCGCGTGATCAAAATGAATATGCGTCAAAAGTTAAAAAAGAATTAGTTTCGAGAGGCATAAGGGTAGTAGAAGACTTGCGTAACGAAAAAATAACCTATAAAATCAGAGAGTTTAGTCTAATGAAACTCCCAGTTGTATTAGTAGTTGGGAGGGCTGAAGTAGAGCAGAGCTTAGTTTCCGTGCGGAGGAGGGGAAATAAGGAGTCTAACTCCATGTTACTAAGCAAGTTCTTAGAAGATATGACACGAGAATTGGAGCAAGATACATAATGGTAATGAATGGAATGGGAAGTAGCTTAAAATAAGTACGCAAAAAGAATATAAAATTAACGGGGACATAGTATCAACAACAGTTAGGCTACTGGGGTTGAACAATGAGGCTTTAGGTGTTGTGTCTCTGGGGGAAGCTCAAAAATTGGCAGATGAGGCAGAAGTCGATTTAGTTGAAATTGCCCCGCAAGCCAACCCAGCTGTTTGCCGATTGATGGATTTTGGAAAATTTCGGTACCAGAGGCAGAAAAAAGCCCACGATGCTAGGCTTAAGCAAAGGACCATACAGCTTAAAGAGGTAAAGTTTAGGCCGGGAACAGAGGAAAACGATTACCAGGTCAAAGTAAGAAATATAGTTCGTTTTTTAAGCGAAGGCGATAAGGCGAAAGTAACAATGAGGTTTAAGGGAAGAGAGATTGCTCATCAGGAGTTTGGGATGCAAATGTTGGAAAGAATTAGGGCTGATTTGGAAAATGACGCTGTTGTTGAGCAGGTACCAAAACTTGAAGGTAGGCAGTTAGTAATGGTTTTGGCACCGAAAAAAAAGTAGCTAACTAATTAATAGGGTATAGATATGCCAAAAATGAAGACAAAAAAATCAGCTGCAAAGCGTTTTAAAGTCACAGGTAAAGGCGTTATAAAAAGGGCTAGGGCAACTAAACGTCATATCTTGACAAAAAGAACAACAAAAAATAAGAGGCAATTGCGTGGAATGGTTGAAATGGCTCCAGGTGATGCCCGCAGTGCCCAGTCGATGATGCCGTATGCGTCATGATCATTAGGAGAGTTTGAATGCCTAGAGTTAAAAGAGGAGTTACCGCCCGAGCAAGGCATAAGAAGATACTTTCGCAAGCAAAAGGGTTTCGGGGCAGGAGGAAGAGCGTTTATCGCGTTGCTAAACAGGCTGTGATCAGGGCTGGTCAATTTTCGTACAGGGATAGGCGTGTCAAAAAAAGAACTTTCAGAGCACTCTGGATTGTTCGGATTAACGCAGGTTGTCGCAACAATGGCATAACGTACAGTAAATTTATCGCTGGTTTAAAAAAGTCGGGTGTGGAGCTGGATAGGAAGATATTGTCTGAAATCGCTGTGTCTGATAAATCGGCATTTGCGCAACTTGTAGAAACAGCAAAAGCCAGCACGCAATCTTGAAACCTGACTTGCAGCTAATTGTTTCACAGGCTGAGGCGGAATTTGAATCTGCAAAATCGTTACATGATCTAGATAATGCTAAGTCGCTTTTTCTAGGCAAGAATGGAAAACTTGCCTCACTTTTTCAGCGGTTAAAGAGTCTCGAGTCAGCCGAAAAAAAAATATTTGGTCATGAGTTAAATTTGGCTAAACAGTCAATTGAGAACGCTTTGTTCAAGTGCCGAAAACAAATTTTAGACAATAATATCCGCAAAAAGCTTGAATCACAAAGTATTGATATCAGCCTACCAGGGAGAGGCGCAAATAAGGGTTCAATTCATCCTCTGACTCAGTCGTTAAGAAGAATACAAGAAATCTTTTATGGAATGGGTTTTGAAATAGCAGAGGGTCCCGAAATAGAAACTGATTGGTTTAATTTTACTGCGTTGAATAACCCAAAGGACCATCCGGCTCGTTCTATGCAAGATACTTTCTATGTAGAACATAAAGATGAGTTTGGTCAAAATCTTTTATTGAGAACTCATACCAGCCCAGTTCAAGTTAGGTATTCAATTGAGCATAAGCCTCCAATACGGGTAATAAGTCCGGGTAAAACTTACAGAGTAGATAGCGATTCTACACATTCTCCGATGTTTCATCAGATAGAAGGACTTTGGCTTGACCCAAATATTAATTTTTCAAATTTGAAAGGTGTATACGTAAACTTTTTAAAAGAATTTTTTGAGTCTTCGAAGTTAACAGTTCGATTCAGGCCCTCCTATTTCCCATTTACCGAGCCATCGGCCGAGATAGATCTTAAGTTTTCAGAGGGTCCAATGGAAGGCAAATGGCTTGAGGTTGCTGGTGCTGGGATGGTTCACCCAAACGTGATTAAAAATTTTGGACTTAATTCAAAAAAGATAAGGGGTTTCGCATTTGGGATGGGTCTAGAACGGCTTACCATGTTGAAATACGGAGTTAAAGATTTAAGGTTGTTTTTCGATAATGACTTGAGATTTCTTGGGCAATTTAGATGTTAGTTTCAGAAAAAATTCTTCGTGAATGGATAGAAACGAAACTTTCGGCTGATGAGCTAGCTGAAATCCTAACTATGGGTGGCATTGAAGTAGAGGAGGTTATCTCGGAAGACAAATGGTTAAAGTCCGTTCTTGTTGGCAAAGTTCTTAGTGTTAAAGCTCATCCAAATGCGGATAAATTAAAAATTTGTAAGGTTTTGGTTGATGAGGAGTTGCAAATTGTCTGTGGCGCTCCAAATGTTAGGGAAGGCTCATATGTAGTTTGTGCAAAGGTGGGTGCAGTATTATCTAACAAATTAAAAATTAACTCCTCTAAAATTCGAGGTGTAGTTAGCAATGGGATGTTGTGCTCAGAAAAAGAATTAGGACTTTCAGATGATGGTGAGGGAATAATCGTTTTGGAAAGTAATGTAGCTGATAAACTCGGGGCCCAAATTAGTGAGGTATTGGATAAAAATGACAAAATTTTTAATATTAAGCCAACTCCTAATAGGGCCGATTGCTTTTCAGTTCGAGGCATTGCTCGGGATTTAAGCGCTATGAGTGAATCTATTACCCTCAAGTATCCGGCAAATTTAAAACTAGAAAATATGGCCCTGAACGAGGTCGAAGGACATGGCCACACTATTGCTGGAGTTCGCTCTAACGTTTGCCATGCGTTTGCCAGTATAGTTATTGAGGGAGTTAATAATCAGGGTTCTAGCCCCGAGTGGCTTGTACATAAACTTAACAAATTCGGACAGAAAAGTATCTCACCTCTTGTTGACATTTCAAATTATGTTATGTTTTTGCTAGGCAGACCAAGTCATATTTTTGACCTGGATAAAATATATAAAAAAGAACAAATCCTTGAGATTAGAGAAGGAAATTCTACTGAAAAGCTCGTGCTGTTAAATGGCGAGGAGATAGAAAATTTGGCAGACACCATTGTAATCGCTGACTCAACCGGGCCGCTTGCTTTGGCAGGTATAATGGGTGGAAGGTCGACTATGGTTACTGCAGATACTACCAATATTTTGGTTGAATCTGCTGTATGGCTACCAGCTTTGATCAGAGGCAAGGCGAGAAGATTTTCTGTGATTAGCGAAGCTGCGAGCCGATTTGAAAAGGGGGTAGACCCCGAAACTTTGGATACTGACTTTGAAGTCATTTGTAATCTAATCCTTGAACTAGCAGGAGGAACTCCGGGGAGAATTAATTTTGAAACTTTTTTTGACAAGAATGGGAAGAGAGTTACCTTCAGTAAAAAAAGATGTAATGAAATGCTGGGTATCAATATAACTAATGCAGAATTTAACCGCATATTTACAAATTTGAGTTTTAAAGTTGCGAATAATGTATCTTCGAATAGTGATGCTTTTGATGTTGTCGTGCCTTTTTATCGCTATGACATAGAAATTGAAGAAGATTTAATAGAGGAGGTTGCTAGGATACATGGTTATGATGATATCCCAGCTACTATTCCAACCGGTGTTATTGAACCAGGTTTACGAAATGCTCCAATGATAAATACTGAAAGAATAAGGGACTACTTAACAGCTGTTTCTTTTTTTGAAATCATTGGAATGGGATTCATAGAAAAAGAATTGGCTGAGCGGTTTCTTTTTCAACACAATAAAAAAGCAAATACGGTGAATGTTTTAAACCCAATATCGGTGCACTGCTCCACAATGAGAACAAGTCAGATTCCAGGAATGTTGAAAATTTTAGCGGAAAATCACAGGAATCAGCAGGAAAAGATAAATTTATTTGAAATAGGAAATATATTTATTAATTCATCGTCAGGGATGCCTAAATCAAACCAGTCTATCATCCAACATAAAACGCTCTCTTTCATTGGCTGTGGCTCACGTTATCAACAGCAATGGGGTTTAAGTAATGATTTATTAGATTTTTACGATATCAAAATGATCATTGAAGAGCTGTCCCCCACCCCTATTAATATAGAAAAAATAAAACAGGAAAACGATGTTCTTCATCCTGGGCGCTCAGGAATGATTGTGCCGAAATTAACAACAAGAAAAACAAAAACTGTTGGACTAAATTTTTTTAATGAGGAAGCTGTGGGGTTTATTGGAGAACTACATCCTCAATTATGTTCCGATTTATCACTTCCTAGCCCAACTATTGTTTGCGAAGTGAGTATGGATTACTTGAGTCAAGAAAGAGCAATCAACATCACCGGAGTTGTACGTTTTCCTGTGGTCCGAAGAGATTTGGCATTTTTAGCCGATGAAAACTGTCCGATTGCCACTATTCTGAAAGCAATTAAATCCAATCTTCAACAAACAAAAGGTTGTAGTATAGTGAAAAAAGTTACTCCATTTGATGTTTATGTTGGAGAAGACTTGCCAGAAGGAAAAAAAAGCATTACTTTTAGTGTGGTAATGCAGGATCCGAGGAAAACGCTAGAAGAGTCGGAGCTAGAAGTTGCTTGCTCAGGTATAGTGAAGTTGGCGGAGGCCGTCGAGGGTGTTAATATCAGAACCTAGTTAATGAAACTATTCCCGTTGGTTTTTCTGATGAATAAAATATGGTGATTTAGAAATGAGTATCGAACAATCTGAAGCAGATAAATCTCTATCTATTGATAAGACCATTACAAAAGCTGATCTTGCGGATTACTTATGCGAAAAAGTTGGATTAAATAAGCGTGAAGCCAAGGAGTTTGTGGACCTTTTCTTTGAAGAGCTCAGGAGTGCACTGTTATCTGAAGAATCAATCAAGCTCACTGGTTTTGGTAATTTTGATGTGCGTAGAAAATCTGAGAGACCTGGTAGGAACCCAAAAACTGGACAGCAAATTCCAGTAAGCGCGAGAAAAGTTGTCACGTTCCATGCTAGTCAAAAATTAAAAGAAAGGATGCAATAATTTTTAACTGCTGCTTATTCATACTCCAGCATCCAAGACTGGGAAGATTCGGCACTTGGTAGAACGATTGGTACTGTTTAGATAGTAATGGAACTACCCGACAAAAAATATTTTTCGATTGGAGAGGTTGCTTCTCTGTGCAATGTGAAACCTCATGTCCTTAGATATTGGGAAACAGAGTTTCCGCAGCTCTCACCAGGTAAACGGAAAGGTAACCGTAGGTACTATCAAGCAAATGATGTCTTGCTAGTGAGTAAAATAAAATTCTTATTATATGAAAAAGGCTTTACAATATACGGGGCTAAGTTGAGTTTAAAGGAAAAACCTATAACAAGAGACGTTGACACTTTGAATTCGAAAAATACAAAAGGGGTAACTGATAAAGCCCACACTGCCAGGATTTCAACTGGTGATTATGAGAACCTGAAGAAGGAAATTAGATTAGTTATTGATGTTCTTGATGGAAAAATTGAAACGTAATTATTGTAAACTAGCGCAATGTCGGGGCGTAGCGCAGCCTGGTAGCGCACTTGCATGGGGTGCAAGGGGTCGGATGTTCGAATCATCTCGCCCCGACCAATACTTTATTAACAGGTTTTAAAAATATCGATGCCATATATTTCTCTTTCTCTTTTTGCTATTTTGTGGCTTATATTTTCAGGAGTTTATGAGCCGCTAACATTATCATTTGGAGTTGTGTCGGTGATAATAGTTACAGCGATAAATTCGTTTCTTATGATGTCTTCCGACTCCAAAGCCAGTTTTTCGTATAAAAAATTTTTTGTTAGCTACCTGCCCTGGATACTAAAAGAAATAGTTGTTTCCGGAATAAAAACTTCTAGTGCTATTTTGGGATTTAGAAAATTTAAATCCAATGCGAAGAAAATTAAAGCATCTCAGAGGACTCCTTTAGGGATCTTGATTTATGGAAATTCTATAACACTAACGCCCGGGACAGTGACTATTGAAGTAGGTCAAGGTGATTTATTTGTGCATGCTCTTTGTAACAATTCTTTAAATGAATTAGAGGTTGGAGAAATGGACAAAAGAGTTTCTTATCTGGAGAAATAACGTGTTAGGTTTCTCTCTGATTGTGCTTTCAATGTGTATTTTTATCGCATTATTTTTTCTACTGTTTACAAAAGATATTGCAAAAAAGATTCAAGTATCGGGGGTAATAGTTAGCTTATTATTACTGCTAATATTAACGTTTGGTTTTTTCATGGGAAGACCGGAATTTATAGATATTGTTTTAGTCTTCTTGTTATTAAACCTAGTTGGCCTAATTGGTTTTTTACGGATATTGAGGTACGGCAAGGTTGACGTATCCTCTAAAGATTTGATGGATAAGAGTACAGTAAATGAATAGTTTCTTCGCTTATTTGTTCATCTCGTTTGGATTGTTTTTTGTGGTTATTGGTGTCTTGGGTTTGATAAGATTTAATAATATTTTTCAGCGTATGCATGCGTTAAGCGTTATGGAAACGCTTGGGTTTTTTTGCTTTTTCTTAGGCCTGATGATTTTGGCTGGCGCATCGTTATTAGCTATTAAACTTTTCTTTATATTTATACTAATGATGATTGTTGCGCCTACCTCAACTCATGTTTTAGCTATGTACGCAAAATTGCATGAGAAAAAGACAGAGGGAGAAAAA
Organism: Burkholderiaceae bacterium; assembly: GCA_004214155.1. Classification (GTDB taxonomy): domain Bacteria; phylum Pseudomonadota; class Gammaproteobacteria; order Burkholderiales; family Burkholderiaceae_A; genus UBA7377. Next base: position 73,118 of record SGYQ01000002.1, on the reverse strand, counting down.
TTATCGAATCATTTATAAACAGTGCCCTTTTAATTTCTTTGGCAGTCGTTACTGTTTCTCTTGTGCGGGCTCGATTTCTTATCGAGGTAATTGTATTGTCTTCGGTTTACAGTGCCCTTTTGACGGCGATTTTTGTAAGTCTGGACGCGTTGGATGTTGCGATGACTGAAGCGGCTGTTGGTGTTGGAGTAACAACAACCTTGTTTCTTGCAACATTAAAATTAGTAGGGAATAATACAGATAGTTTCAAAAAAGTTTCCTATATTTCACTATTTATATCCTTAGGAGTAGCCTTTCTCCTGGTGATTGGCATAGCTGGCTTACCTCTCTTCGGTGAAGCAGAGACTCCAATACACCAGCATCTGTCTAGTTATTTTTTAGAAAACACTCTAAATGAAACGGGAGTTATAAATACAGTAACTGCTATTTTAGCTAGTTATCGGGGTTTTGATACTATGGGCGAGGTAGTTGTTATTTTTACTGCTGGCGTTGGTGTTCTCTGTTTATTAAAGAGGGAAGAGGATGATGAATAGTCGTGAAGTCATTATAAGAACTGTTTCCAAGAAACTAATCCCGTTAATTCTTCTGTTTGCACTCTACGTTCAATTTCACGGTGATTTTGGACCAGGGGGAGGGTTTCAGGCCGGTGCAATTTTTTCAGCGGGTTTTATTTTATATTCGTTGATTTTTGGATTCGACAAATTGGTCGCCGTAGTTTCATCCAGATTACTTGAATTAATATCTGTAACAGGCGTCCTGTTGTATATAGGAGTTGGATTTTTGTGCATGATACTGGGAGGAGAGTTTTTGAATTACTCCGTTTTGGGAGATACTCAGGTCGCGGGGCAGCATATAGGTATTTTGCTTGTTGAATTTGGTGTATTTCTCTCAGTTTTTAGCGTCTTGTTATTAATATTTTACTGTTTTGCCTCTCGTTGAAATGTCTTATTTTGGTCTCATTAATTACATGGCGGCTATCTTGCTAATAACCTCTGGGTTATATATCGTTCTTTCAACTCCAAATCTTGTAAAAAAATTAGTTGGGTTGAGTATTTTCCAAACATCTGCATATCTAATTTTTGTCGCCCCAGGAAAGATTTTTGGAGGAACAGTGCCTGTTCTAGACCAGGATGTCATCGCGTACTCTAGTCCGCTTCCACATGTTTTAATTTTGACAGCTATTGTGGTTGGGGTTGCTACACTTTCTCTGGGATTAGCCCTTGCTGTAAGAATAAACGAATCTTTTAAAACAATTGAAGAAGATAAAATCATAGATGTTGATGAATAAAAAAGAAGCCGAGTGAATATTGACTTTCTTCCAATTATCCCAGCTGTTCTTCCTCTTGCGTTAGCGCCCCTCTGTCTATTAATCAAGCACAGTTTGTTTTGTTGGTTGTTAACCGTTGTTACGATGGTTATATCTTGCGCCACCTCATTTTTTACATTAGGGCAACTTAGTACACAAGATGAATTGACTTATCCGTTTGGAGGATGGGATGCTCCTGTTGGAATCGAATATTCTATAGATCACCTAAATGGAGTTTTACTTTTTTTTATTAGTGGTATTGGATTATTGTTTACTCTCTTATACTCGGGTTCGTTAAGATGGGATTTAAAAGGTTCTCGACACTATTTTTTTTATACTGCGTTTTTGCTAACCTTTGCTGGCCTTGCTGGAGTTATAGCAACAGCAGATGCATTTAATGCATTTGTGTTTATTGAAATCTCTTCTCTTGGTATGTATATTCTCATCGCCTTAGGAAAAGATAAGAGAGCTTTATTAGCCTCCTATAAATATCTAATCTTTGGAACGATCGGGGCTACATTTTTCGTTTTGGGTGTTGGTATTTTATTCGTTCTAACTGGTTCTTTAAATTTTTTAGATATTTCAAATAGGTTAGAAGGCTTGGAACAACCGACCGCTCACTTTACAGCAATGAGCTTCATAATTATAGGATTGCTTATTAAATCTGCTATTTTCCCTTTGCATGCTTGGTTACCGGCATCTTACAAATATGCGCCAGCTTTAGTTACATGTTTTTTTTCCGCAATTTCAACAAAAGTTTCCTTATATTTACTAATAAGAATGTTATTTGATGTTGGAAACGTTAATTCGTTAATCGGAAGACCAATAATCGAAGATATTTTTTTCTTTTTAGCATTAGCCAGTATTTTCTTCGGTTCATTTGCTGCATATTTTGAAACAGACATAAAGAAATTATTTGCTTATTCGAGTATTTCACAAGTCGGAATCATTCTCATTGGTGTTTCTGTTGCAACAGTCGATGGAATTACCGCCTCGCTAGCACATATTATAAATCACGGTCTTACAAAAGGGTTTATTTTTGTAATTGTGTGTTTTCTGGGAAGTGCTCTTGGAGGAACTGCCTTTAAAAGATTTTCTGGTATAGGAAGAGTTTATCCTGTTTTGTCGGGCCTCTTGGTTTTTGGTTGCCTTAGCTTAATAGGTGTCCCAGGAACACCAGGTTTTATTTCAAAGTTTACTTTAATATCCAGTCTCATAAGTAGTGGCAATTTTATTTTAGCTTTTTCTGTCCTTCTACTATCTATTTTAACTGTAGCGTATTGTTGGAGAATAGTTGAGTTAATTTATTTTGGGGAACCAGATGTAAACAGTGCAATGCGAAGAGATAATGATATACAAATTATACCGGTATATATTTTATTATTTGTGCTTGCAGCTTGTATGATTTACGTTAGTTTTGACACTACTTTTACGATTGGCTATGCAAAAATTGCTGCGGAACAATTACTTTTTTGATGAATTAGGAAACTAGTGGAACCAAATAATTTTTTTCTTTTAGCAGAGAATTCCATAGCATTTCAAATGTTTTTAATTGTAATTGCCGTCCCTTTTCTTTGCGCTCTTTGCATTTCTCTCTTTCATCGTTTTATTTTTGGGAAAGAGTTTTTTTCAATATTTTCATCGCTTGTAGTGGTCTTCTTTAATTTCTCATTGGTTTTATCCTTTTTAGAAGGAAATTCTTTTAATTTCGAATTGATAGAAGTATTTCCGAACGTTGGATTATCATTTCATATAGAGCCAATTGGTTTAGTTTTTTCATCGATTGCATCATTATTATGGTTTGTCAATTCGATATATTCAATCGGTTATCTAAGAGGTAATAGCGAGCAGAACCAAACTAGATTTTATGCTTATGTATCCTTATCTATTTTTGCTGTAATGGGCATCGCATTTGCCTCTAATCTGTTTACTTTTTTCTTATTTTACGAGTTACTGACTTTTTTAACCTATCCTTTAGTTACTCATAATGGATCTAGTAATGCCAAACAGGGTGGGAAAACTTATTTAGGGATTTTGTTATTTACTTCGATCTGCTTTCTGTTATTAGCTATTTGTATTACTTATTCTTTTGCAGATACTTTAGACTTTACTAAAGGTGGTATTTTGCCAACCGGTCTATCGAATATAGAGATTACGATTTTGCTTTTAATTTTCTGTTTTGGTGTTGGAAAAGCAGCATTATTTCCATTTCATAGTTGGTTGCCTGCAGCAATGGTTGCGCCCACACCTGTCTCAGCTCTCCTTCACGCTGTTGCCGTTGTAAAAGCCGGTGTGTTCGGAATTATAAAAATTATTGTTTACGTATTTGGACTTGATTACCTTCAAGGCATTAGTGCAGTTTCAATTTTAACTGTACTTGCTGGGTTTACCATAATATTTGCATCCTATAAAGCAATGAAATCGACAAATTTAAAGCAAAGATTAGCTTTTTCAACTGTAAGCCAGCTTTCATACATAACAATGGCTGCTTCACTAGCGACTCCTTTAGCTGTCGCTGCTGCTATTTTTCATCTGGTCAGTCATGCTTTTGGGAAAATAACATTATTCTTTGCGGCGGGCTCAATTTATACTGCTCTTCATAAAACAGAAATAAAGGAGATGAGAGGAATTTTTTATCAGATGCCGATCACTATGATTTGTTTTGCCTTGGGAGCATTTTCTATGATTGGATTGCCTCCAACAGTTGGTTTGTTGTCGAAATGGTTTATTATCACTGGGGCAGTTGATGCTCAAGATTTTTTCGTATTAAGTATTTTAATACTAAGTACAATTTTAAATGCCAGTTATTTTTTACCCATAATTTACGACGCTTTTTTACGAAAGCCATTAGGTTATGAAATGTACGGAGAAAAGAAAGAAAGTAAGGAATTTTATCACTATAGATATTTAGGAAATTCTGAAGCTCCAGTTTTTATATTGCTAGCAATTTGCTGTACGACAACCGGAATTCTTTTGATTAGTTTTTTGGCAGAGTATATAAGCTATTTTTTAAATTATTTAGGAGTTTAAATGTGAGTCAGCACTGGATACTTAAAAAAGAAAATATTAAGAAACTTTGGGTTTGTTCAATTGTATTATTAGTTTCCCTAGTTTTAGTTCAACTCATTTTTCCAATTAAAGGTCACTTTGAGGTAGAGAGTTGGATAGGATTTGGGGCATGGTTTGGTTTTATTGCATGTGTTTTAATGATTCTTTTTTCGAAACTTTTAGCTTTAGTTGTAAAAAAACCAGAAGACTATTATGAAAAAAATGAAGGAAATTCTTAAATGTTAATTCATTCTGGCTTTTTTATCATAGTTCTTGGTTTTCTTGGTTTTTTCACATCTAAAACTTTCCATCGATATATATCTTTGCCAATTAGCCTTTTACTTTTGGTGGCTTCATTGTTTGTCAGTAATCAAACCGGGCTATCTGTGAATCTTTTTAGCTACGATCTGATATTGCTGCGAATTGATGGTTTATCGAGAGTTTTCTCAATTGTCTTCCTTTTAATGACTTTTTGTGGTTTAATTTTTTCCATTAATCAAAGGAACGAAAAAGAGACCTCATGGGCTTTAATTTATGCTGGCTCCGGGATAAGTGCAGTTTTAACTGGTGACTTATTATCTTTTTTTGTGTTTTGCGAAGTTATGGCAATTGCCTCTACTTTCTTGATTCTTGGAACAAGAACCGAACTTTCACGATCTGCGGGCTTCCGTTATGCACTAGTGCATTTTTTCGCAGGTATCCTTATTTTGGTTGGTATAGCTGGTGTTATTAATGAAACAGGTAATATTGCGTTCGATCAATTAGATTTTGAAAATGTCTACGCGAAATTTATATTTGTTGGTTTCTTAATTAATGCAGGTTGTTATCCTTTTTCGTCGTGGATTCCAGATTCATATCCAGAAGCATCCTATTCTGGCTCCGTTTTCCTTTCAGCGTTCACCACGAAGACTGCAGTTTATTCTATTCTTAGAGGCTTCCCAGGCACAGAGTTACTAATTTACTTAGGGCTGATTATGATATTTTATGGGATTATTTATGCCTTATTAGAAAATGATATGAGAAGAATTTTGTCCTACAGTATTGTTAATCAGGTGGGTTTCATGTTGGTTGGTGCCGGCGTTGGTACCGAGATGGCGATAAATGGTGCTAGCTCTCATGCTTTTGCACATATTCTTTACAAAGCTCTTCTTTTGATGTCTGCTGGCTCGGTTCTATATATGACGGGGAGGAGAAATTGTACTGAGTTAGGAGGACTTTTTCAGAGTATGCCTATTACGATGATTTGTGGGGTGATAGGAGCATTCGCGATATCTGCTTTTCCGTTTACTTCTGGTTTTGTAACAAAATCTATGATTTCCTATGCTGCCGCTGATGAACATTTGTTTTATGTATGGTTAGGTTTAGTGGCTGCATCAGCTGGTGTTTTTCTTCATGCTGGAATTAAATTTCCATGGTTCGTTTTTTTTCAAAAGGATTCTGGCTTACGCCCACCGGATCCACCCGGTAATATGAGACTAGCAATGTATATTTTGTCTGCATTGTGCATTTTATTGGGAGTATTTCCAGGTGCAATATACTCAATCTTGCCCTACGAGGTAGATTATGAACCATACACAGTCGCACATGTCTTGTTCCAATTACAGTTACTTCTATTTGCCGGTTTCGCTTTCTTCGTAATGTTGCCGTTGCTCAAACGAACTCGAACTATAAGTCTTGACTCTGATTGGATTGCTAGGAAAGCGCTACGAAAGATTTTTCTTATTGCAGAAAGGGCTGTTGACCAATTCTTATGCCAGACAAAGGAATCTGTAAGTGGGTTACTCAATCGCCGTTTTGTGAAAAAGATTTTGGATGCAAGGAAAATAGTGAAGATAACCATGGGGATGCCAACCAATATAATGGTTTTGAGTATGCAAATAATTTTCTTCACGTTATTGCTTGTTATTGTGATTACTTAATTTAAAAAGGTTTGGTCAGCGATAGAATCACCCTCGGATTTCTTTTTGCATCTTGACTTGGTTTTTCGTTTCTTGCTCTCGCAATCGTGAGATCTAGCATTAAACCAGATCTTTCCGAGAGTCTTGCGCCAATACCATGTGAGCCGATATAACTACTTTTCTCAGGTGTCCCACTGATTGGCTCTTTAAGGATCTTTGCCTCCGCATAGTCAATAAATCCAAACAATTCAAAATTACTCAGGTCTAGTCCTAACAAATTCTTTCTTTTAAGCTTCCTTGATAGCTCAACACTTAAACCAAATCCCTTTTCGCCTGCAATAGCTCCTCCGTCATATCCTCTGCCAATAGCAGGACCACCAAAGGTGATTTGCTCACCAGCCAATAACTTATCATTTGTCCATTGCGCTTGAGCAGATAATTTGAGACTCCCATTGATCTTTTTTACAGGCAATGAATGGTTTCCTGAGAATTTATATTTTAAAAATGTTTGTTTGAAATTTGCTACTGAAGGACCTGGCAAACTTGTACTCTCTCCTCTAGACCCAAACAAATCTAAGCCCTGTGCAAGAGTAAAATTTAATTGAGTGCTTCCTCCAAACCAAACATCATTGGTAACCGAGAATACAAAATCAGCAACAGTTAGTTTGTCTTTCGTTGTACTTGAGTCTAATAAAAAGGTTTTACTGCGAGCAACATTCAATCCACCTTCCAAGTAGTATGACTCATCTCTTGTTCTTTTGATTGAATAACGTAATCGAGGCGCTACAGAATATGATTGGCTAAGAATTCCGAGTGATTTAATACTACCTTGTGGTTTTGCATTAGCGAAAACACCAGCCAGAGAAAAAATGAGGCCATCATCCCCTAATGAGGTAGAATACGTGCCATTGAATGCTTTTAAGATGGGGTTAAAAAGTTGATCGTCATCATTTTTTAGTGCAGATGAAAAGCCTACACTCACAGAACTGGGGTAGTCAGGATTATTAAATGTGGCATTAATATTTGTACTGTACTGCCCCATAGTTTTAGATGCTCCATTGTTAAGCGTTAATATATAGCTCGTAGGAGGAGGAGGGTTAATTGTAACCAGTAATTCGGATGATCCAATGTCTGAACCTTGTCTGAGGACACCACTTCCTGAAATACCCGGAAGATCATTTAGCAATAGTAAAGCCCGTTCTAAGCTCTTCAAATCGATTGGTTTTTTATTTTCAAGTTTTTTTACAACTGATAATATTTTTTCTCGTGAATATTTATTCCCCCCCTCAACAAAAACATTATTTATATAACCCTCAATTATCTTAACTTTAAAAATTCCATTTTCTACTTCTTGGGGCGGAATAATAACTCTTACTAGAAAAAAATCATCATCCTTATATTTTTTCTCTAATTTTTCTGTGGCATCTCGTAATTCATTTAAACTAATTTTTTTTCCAATCAAGGGAGAAAAAATTTTATCAATTTCACTTCTCGAATAATATTCTGCTCCATCAAGATCAATAGCTTTAACTTCAAATGTGATATCGTCAACTGCTTTTGGAACGGGCGATTTTTCAGGCGATTCTATTCGTAAGTCAAACTTAGGCGTTGTAGGCAGAGGTAATCTAGGGGGTCTTAAACGCGATGTGTCGGCGTCCCCTGGTAACGGAACCTGACTGTAAGCAACACTGCAAAAAAAAAAATTTGTCACTACATATAAAAGAAATAGGTTTATTTGCCTCATTTACTGTCCATAATTACTTTGGTTGTAATTAATCCTTTTTGTATTCTATCAGTATGAAATTTGGCTAAGGGTTCACTTGAAAATCGTTTGTGAAGCTCTATCATTTTATTTCCAACAGGATGCCCCTGCAATTCATTATCATTTCTATCTTTTAGATTTATTTCGATATCAGTTTTTCGTAATTCTTTATAGACATCCCGATATTCTCTCGCATACTCGCTATTGAAAAAATCTTCGGAAACTGGGTTATACAAAGGAACTGGTACAGTTTTTCCTTTTAAAACTATATCGCCAATTGGAAGAAAAAAGAGGTTTGTTGCACACTTGCTGACAATTTCTTCTGTTGCAGCAATCCTCGTTCCAAAATATTTGTTTACACCTTCTGTTCTGGCAGCAGTATTAACCGTATCTCCAAGGGCTGTAAAATCCATTCGGGACTGCGATCCAAAGTTTCCCACGGTAGCTGGTCCGGTATGTATCCCAATTCGGGTAACACCGATCGGGATTCCCTTCGCATTTTCTTCTTCGCGAAACTTTTCACAGTATACATCGAGTTCTAATGCGCACATTACTGCTCTTTCTATATGGTCTTTTTGTGGGATAGGAGCATTAAATACCACCATGATTGCATCGCCAATAAATTTATCAACTGTTCCTCCATATTTAAATATGATTTCACATGCTCCATCGAGGTAAGCGTTTAGAACGTCCGATAAAACCTTGGACTCTAGCTTTTCAGATAACGTAGTAAATCCAGCAACATCCGTAAAGATAAAAGTAGTATCTTGCTTAACTCCTGTCACATTTAAATATTCAGGATTTTCGACAAGTTTCTCTACTACTGCTGGTTCCACATAGCGTGAAAATGCTCCTTGCACAAATTGCCTTTGTTGACGTTCTGCTTTGCCAATTAATAAATCCATCATCCATAGGGCAAAAGCTAATGTGATTGTGGGAGCAACTACTGGAATCATTGGCAGCCCTTCTGAGAATCCTAAGAAGGCAACGAGCCATAAAGTTAATGCGGCGAAAAAACCGCTTATAACGCTAAATAGAATACCTTTTTTTGCAAGACCAATTAATATTCCTATAATACCTAAGACGGCACAAATACCGAAAGTTAATTCTTGAGTTACCTTATGCGGTTTGCGATCTTCAATTAGTTGGGACATTGCATGAGCCATAACGGTGACTCCAGGCATCCTTCCTTCCCATTCATCATCTATAATTGCCATCGGGGTTCGATGTCGATCTTCTAGCGACAATTTAGCACCCACAAGCACAATCTTATCTTTAAACCATTCAGCTGGCAGCACAGCAACGGCGTGAGCAGGATATTCGGGAAATGCCGGCGTTTCCAAATCTTTTTTGGGTCTCCATGCTATCGGAAGGTTTGTTTGAGCCTCCTTTTCTTTTTCAAATAGATTCGAAGTATCTACACCATAAATCTCCGCACCTTTTCTAGGAAAGCTTACAGGCATCCCAGCATTTGTCTCACCGGGAAAAATCCACCTAACGGTACCATCGAACGGGTCGGTTGCCATATTCGCAGCTGCTCGAAATTTTTCTGGTACGAAGTCGTTTAGATATTCAAGTTGATCCTCTGTTACAACTCCTGGTGAATTTGTGTAACTAAGAAATAATGGAACAGTGGCATTTCTGAGAGTTTCCTTTAGATATTTATCTTTTTCGATTTCAGTAGGTGAGTCTAAAAGTACGTCAATACCAATTGCCTTTGCTCCCTTTGCCTGCAGTAACATAATCAAGTTAGCAAGAAATTCCCTATCAACTGGCGAGCGATACTGAAACAGAGCAACTGTTTCTTCAGTAATTGTGGCAAGAACAATTTTTTGTGATTGCTCTTCAGGAGATTGCAGGACAGATATTCTTATGTCACTTGCAGCATTTTCAAATCCCTTTAAAAATGTCAAATTTAAGGTTGCAAATGCTCCCACTAGTGTTGCAATGATTACGACTCCAAAAGCTGATAAATATTGTTTTGTATTTGTTTTCATTAGTTAACTGGAATGGGTTCGGTGGGAGGTGTTTGATTAGAAGCTATTGTTCGCAAAAGAGCATTAGCTTGTTGTACGCAACCTTTTTCAAGTAGCCAGGCTGTTAGGATAAATGGGTCCTTCACTGATTTAGGTATTACTGAGAAACTAATTACAAACTCTTGTTGGTCAATATTTACAAGAACAGTTGTAACTCCATCAAATTTACTAAGATCTGGCATTGTCATTCTGCTCTGACCTTTTTCCCAAAGTAAATCCGCTCTCCAAGAACGATCAATTGGATACATTACAAAAGGCTGTTCATTTGTTGCATCGGGTCTCCAAAATTCAGGTTTAGCCCCTTCATCTAGGCAACGTGGACCACCTCTCGTAATGTCAATGGCAGCAGGGTCAGGTGTATTAACATCTGCAGTACCAGATCGCACAACACCTACGGAACTCGTGCGAGCATCGCGTGTTGCGATTAATGCAGCTAGTGCTTTTTTCGGGTCAGTACCCTTGCCACCATCTTTGACAGGAACATCATCAAATGGGCCTCGTAATTTAATACTTTTTCCATCAGGTCCAATCAATGTCACGCGTTCACCTTCTTTTAAAACAATTTTCTTAGTAGCAGATACACTCTGACCTACTTTAAGACCGCCACCACGTGCCTGAAGAACGATTAATTCAGCACTGACTATTCCAAAATGCAAGAACAACGTTAGAGGTAATACATATAAAAGTAGTTTTTTTTTCATTCTCATATTTTAATTTATATTTTTCGCAAGTTTTTCACCTCTAGGGATCGGTAACCAAGAATCTGCGATTCCGTCACCAACCACAACAAATGCAGCCCAGAAAAAGGGATGCGATGTTTCTTTCTTACTTATTAATTCGGTTTGAGCTTTTCTCATAGCTAAAGACGCGCCCAATTCTAACTCTGTGCCAAGCTCTTCAAACATTTTAGACATTAGACTTGCTGTCGCTTTCGAAGGAACTTGCCAATGACTGACCACCAAACTTTTGGCTCCAGCATAGAAAAAAGCTTCTGCTAGACCAGAAAGGGCATCACCCCCAAATTTCCCTCCACTACCAGCAGTATTGCATGCTGACAATACAACTAAATCAGCGTTTAATTTTAATAATGCAATCTCACTTGCTTCTAGCAAACCATCGTTATTTCTTGAATTTGCTTTTTTTGGAGGAGTAAGTACTAATCCAGGCTCAGCCTGACACTTTAATTCTCCGGGCAATAGCCCATGAGTTGCAAAATACAATACTCTGTAATCATCTAATTGAACATTTCGAAGATTTTTTTCATTAGCATCTTTTTTTGTGAAAATTTGAATCTCGGATTTTTCTGTTTTCCCTAAACTGTTTTTCACGTTATTTACTTCACTTTCTGTATCGGGTAATGGCGCAAGTGAGCGAATTAAATCAGAGGAAGCTGGACCAGCCTGTCTGCAACTTGTAGAAAGCGCTGACAAACCTTTTTCGGTATCTTTCGTTTGGACTTTTTCTCCGGTCAGCAATGGATTCGCAAGTGCGAAAAGTTTCTTCGTTGGCTTGGAATTCTTTGCTGCAGTTCGCTGAGAATAAAATGTTTTCAATGATGGTGAATAGGAAAATGCCATTCGGCTGACCATCCAGGAGACTCCGTCATAACCTTTGTTTTTAGGGTCTTTCTCTATTAGAAGGGAAAAAGGTAGGCTTGCAAGGGGGCCTGATGGAATGATGATTAAGTGGTTCAAATCAAGCAACTTGTCTTTAACAGAGGTAAATAGACGGTTGTATAGAGAATAAGCAAGAGGGGAGTCAAATTCATTAATCGTTCCTCCTTTTAATTCAAGAGCACTTCGTAAGGCCTGAACAGATTCATTTAAAGACTCCTCACCTTCTTTGATTTCCCCAATAAAGATACCGTCTCGTCTAATCAGTTGAATAAAAGACTTATTTTCTCCTACTATAAAAGAGACAGCTCCCTCGGTTGCCCCAATTCGGTTTCGAAAATCGAGCGTAATTAAGGGTTTAGGTGCAGTCAAAGTAGCGTAATTGGGAAATTTTGTATTGATTTCTTTATTTAATTTTTGAAGTTGTAAAAACGCTGTTTTTTTTCGCAGTGTCAATTGATCTTCTATTAACTTACTGCGTTGATCATCTGGTAAAGAAGACTCATAGGATAATTCCACATTTGCCGCATCACGCTCTCTTTCCGCATTTTGAATATCTGCAAGTAGTTTCGCTAAATCTGGGTCGTCTATAGCAAGTCTTGCTGAGGCTTTCGCAATGGTATCTTCTACAACTGATGGTCTTAAAAGCTGAAATGCATCAAATGCCTCATTAAAGAGACCCTGTTTTTCCTTATCATCTTTAATTGTCTTTGCATGCTGCACAATCGAGGCGGCAAAAGGAAGGATATCTTCTTTCTTAATATTTACCTTTGTTCCAACCGGAAAACTTTTTATTTTTTTAAAAATTTGACGGTATGTGATTATTGAGGATGTGTGCATAGCCTCGCTTGTATAAGCTTTTGCAAGAGCAAACCGAATTGGAAGAAGATGTGGTCCATCTCCGGTAGAGATCCCACGCTCAGCAAGTGCAGTATTCAGAAATTTTTCAGCAGCAGAAAGTCTTCCTTGTGCGGAAGCTATTTTTCCCAAAGTTAATAGAATATCTGCTTTCCACCAGCGTGGCAGTCCATCTGTATCATTTAATATCTGCAATGCTTCGGAAGCAGCAGCCTGCGCTAGTTCATTTTGTTCTAATCGAAGTGCCATATTTGCCTGTAAATTTAAAGCAAGGGCTAGCTCTCCTTTTTCTGCTGCTCTAGGATCAGCATCTGAACTCTCTCCAAAAAGGCTTGAAAAATCAACACTCGGGCCTGTAGCAATTTTACGCCAGGAGACAACAGCTCCTGAGGCAAACTGTAATGCCTTATCATAGCGTTTGGAATTTGCCTCATGGTATCCTTGATAAGAGGCAAATCGAGCTCTGTCGGAGTCAACTGGTGAGACCTGGATAATCGGCTCAGCTCTTCTAAATAGTGCTAACGCCTCTTCGTCGCGACCTTGGTTGCTTACATTTAGAGCAAGGTCCATCAAAGTTTCCGCAATAGAAATATCCCTTTCATTCAATAATTTAGTTTGTAAATCTAATGCTTTTCTAAATAATGATTCCGAGTCTTGATAGCGACCTTGCGTATTTGCTGTTCTTGCATCTGCTAAAATTTTATCGAAATTTTTCAAATCCTTTGATGAAGCCAGGGGAACGGGCCCTCCAAAAATCTCCTGCAAGCTTTCCGTGTAAGCAGATTTTGTAGGCTCTTCTTTTCTTTTTGGATAAACTGCAGAAATAAGCGTTGGTAGGAGTGACGGCGCTCCTTCTGCAATATAAAGCTTATCTTTTCGAGGCAATAACACAACCAAATGAGGCCAGCCACCGTTGCTCAGCTTGCAAGGGTAGGCAAGTGCATTTTCCCATTTAATTTTAGCAAGATTTGTTGTTTTGTCATCACAACGCATTCTTCTCGAATTCAAATTGTATACACGGCTGTTCGCATAGGTGTCTGTAAGCTTTGTTTTAAAATCCTCTCCCTCTTCAATAGCCGTTAGTTTTGCTGCGGAAACTGACGCAACCAGTTGGTCATTACAATAAACCATTTTATCTACTGGCAATCCTGGCGGAGGAAGCATGTCAACTCGCGGACGGGCAACACATTTCTCGTCGATGAGGTTGTCATAAAGTTCTTGTTGCTGAATCTTCGGTTTATTTTGAGCAACACTTTGAGAAAAAATTGCACTATAACATATAGTTAAGAATAGTAACTTAAGATAATTTCTTATGATCGTTAACATAACCGTTACCAATTCGAGCTATTTCCAACACTAGGAATTTTAGGAGCTCCAGCAAGACCAGCAGGAGGTCTAGGTGGTACAGGTACCTGAACATTTACAACTCCACCAGGCACAACAGAAACCGTTTTTACTGATACCGCCTGTGGTTGAGAAGCAGGCTTTGGAGGGCTTGGTGGTGCAACTGCAGCTAAAGTTTTATCCCCAGCATCTGCACTATCAACCGGAGTTGGTGCTTTTTGGGTAGGTACAGGTGATGGAGGAGGTGGCTCTACCGGTGGTGGTGGGGGTGGAGCTGCATCTGCCGTAATGGGAGCTGGTGCTGCTGCAGGCGCTGGAGCTTCTGGTGCATCACCAGGCGGAGCACCAGCAGATGGAGGAGGAGTATCTCCAGCAGCAACCGCATCTCCTGCACCAGCAGTATCCCCAGCAGGTGGAGTATCTGCCGAAGCAGGTCCATCTGTAGCAACCTCTGGAGCGGGTCCGCCCGCATCTGCACTTTCTGGAGCGGGTTCTTCACCAGGGCCAACATCATCTCCAGGAGCCTCTGCGCTTTCTGGCGCAGGCTCATCTCCGGGTGGGGATCCATCATCTCCTGCGGGACCATCAGCTAATTCTCCTGGTGCAGGTTCGTCCCCAGGCGGTGGACTATCTCCAGCAGGAGGCTCGTCTCCCTGGGGAGGCCCATCAGGCCCATCTCCAGGTGGAGGTACATCTCCTGGTGGCGGAGCACCCAAATCACCTCCTGGACCAGGACCCGGACTAATATCGCCCGGTGGTGGTCCGCCAATATCTCCTGGAGGTGCTCCTACATCTCCAAATTCGGTAAAATCTCCGAAACTAGCAGCTTCAGCACCAAACTCTCCAATTTCCCCAAGGTCTAGTCCTGGTGGAGGCGCAAAGTCTCCTGGCAAAGCTGCTAAATCTCCTGGAATTGGAGGTGCAAAATCGGTTGGAGCAGGGGCTAAAAATTCTCCTGGGCCAGGTCCACCGGCTACATCACCTAGGTCTCCTGGGCCAGGTCCAAAATCTCCTGGAGGAGGTCCATTAAGATCTCCCGGTGGAGGGGCGAGCTCTAATCCAGGGTCTCCAGCCACATCTGCTACCTCAGGACCTCCTAAATCTCCGCCAGGAGCAGCTAAGTCTCCAGGTGGAGGACTACCAGCCACTTCACCAAAGTCTGCAGGTGGAGGACCGAAATCCCCGGGTGGAGGTACGTTGCCTACTTGTCGCACAACATCATAAGCTTCCTCGATCGCATTATCTAAAACCTTTACTACACTTCCGCCTTCTCCTGCCAGAACTGCCAGATCATCCAAAATTTGAACATCAACTTTTTCAGCAACCTGAGCTACTTCAAAAAAATCTAGCTGATATTCACCGGTAAGTTCTGCCGCTTCCAGGAAAACTTGCCTGTCAACTTCACCGGCAAATTCCGCAATTTGATCGAATTCTAACCCCATTTCTCCCGTAAGGGTTGCCGCTTCAAGGAAAACTTGCCTGTCAACTTCACCGGCAAATTCCGCAATCTGGTCGAATCCTAACCCCGTTTCTCCTGCAAAATTTGCAGCTTCTATGAAATAAGCTGACGGGTCATAAAATGGGTCATTCGGTATTGATGGATCCTGTGATTTAAAAAATTCAAATGAGCCCGTCAATTCTTCACCAGATAAACCTACGTTTGCAATAGCCTCAAAGAAATCGCCAGAGCTGTATTCGGGAGGAGGTTCGTAGAACGGGTCCTGAACAAATGTGCCGTCAATACCTGGATTCAATGTTGGGTCAAATGGACCATTGAAATTCGGATCCAACATTGGGTCGAATGGACCACTGAAATTCGGGCCTAGCGGTGTCTCTGAAGTCTGGTCAAAAAAGAGCAAATTAGGATCAAAACCTGGATCAGTGAAATCAACATTATGTTCAGTACCGCTAACCACAAGTAAATCTTCAATAACACCTGGACCGATACCAGCTGGAACATCGAAATTCGGTTCCGGCGTTGTGTCTTGAACTGGTGACGAAATAACTGGTTGCTCTACGGGTTGCTCTACTGGTTGCTGTACTGGTTGCTCTACTGGTTGTTGTTGATTGTTGTTTGCGTTGCTTGCGACAATCACAGCTGCCTCAGTAGTAAACACCGTAGATCTTTCCGAAAACCCGTCATTGTCGGAAAACGTAACTTCAAAAGCGATTCTTTCTCCAACATCTGCTCCTGAAAGTACATAAGTATTACCGCCCGATGCAATCGATGTACTAGGATCACTTACGTGATACCACTGAACCAGTGGCGTACCGGAAAACCCGTTATCGTCTGTAATTGTATAATTTGCGGTAATCGTCTGGCCTTCAGTTAAACTGCCAGAAATACTTAGGGTGCCAAAATCTGCAGCTGTATTGGTTGGTCCGGCGGTTGACCCGGAACTAGAACTTGAGCTTGAAGATGAAACTATCGTACCATTCGTTGGATTCGTGGGAATCGTTATTCCTGCATCAATAGCACCTGTGAGGGTCAGAGTACCCCCACCAATATTATCTATAGAACCTGAGGCTGAAGAATTAGCAACTTTAAAAGGATGTGTTTTGGTTACATTAGCGGAGCGATTATATATATATCGGCCTCCGGTATTATGGAATGTGAAATTAGAATTACTTAAATTTAACCTGCCAGATGTTCCTCCAGTCCCAACAACTAAATCGCCTCCGTAAATTGTAGCGCCGCCACCAAAGTCAAAATTTGCGTTCAGGATAAGTTTTCCATCTCCTCTTTTGGATAGAATTCCGCCGGTTTGCGACGTAATAGGGCTTGCCATCGTATAAGTGTCCCCAGCAGGCACTGAAATTCTTAGATACGAGCTATTGGAGTCAAAGGTCATGATTCCCGAATAATCCGGTGTTGCAGAACTTACTTTTAATACTGCAGAACCCCCCAGTTGCAAAGTTGTTCCTGTAGTGGGGAGGGGTGAAGAGCCTAGTTGTACATTTCCATCTGCAATTCGAAGGCCTCCGGTAAATGTATTTGTTCCTTCCAAATTAAGTTGTCCAGACCCTGTTTTTATAATTTGCCCGTCACCCGTTATATTGCCACTAAGAGCCAGTGTGCCCGATGCAACATTGAAGGTTATGGAGCCATTTGAGGCAACACTTGTCGAGCCGGTGTGAGCACTAATATTGCTGAACGTAATATCTTGTGCGGCAATGTTGCGGATTGAACCTTCGCTATTAATTAATGTTGTGATAGTGCCTGATGTACCAGGGTTTAATTCTAGTGCACTATTTGTATCGATATTTACTGTGCCAGCATGGTCCTGAAAGCTCCTTGCTGTACCATCTCCTACCTGAAAAACTGCAGAAGTAACATTTGTGGTTCCACTATAGCTTGCAGTGTTTCCATTGAAAATTAATCGTTGGCTACCGGTTCCTTGAATATTTATAGAACCAGAACCTGCGATTGCCCCTGTATACGTCATAGAGGAAGTGGGTAAGAAATTTACATTTGAGCCACTTGCAATCTGTAAATTTCCGCTAAAAGTTGTTGCGGTGGAATTATCACCTATGGCAACATCACCTGCCTGAACATCCACACCATTTCGAAATGCAGTAGTTCCAATAAAGGCTAAATTTCCTGAACCCGTTTTGATTAATGAGGAAGATGATCCGCCCGAATAAGCGATACCGGTTAACCCATAATTGACACCATCACCAACATCAAGATTTACAGTAGCCGTCGAACCACTGCCAATTCGATCAGAGCCCAAGGCCTGAGTGTTTCCCGTTATACCAAGGATCCCTCCAGTAAACTCAATGTTACCAGTGCTTCCCAAAGCCGCACTATGGTCAGCGACTACGGTACCGCTGTATATTTGTGTGCCCCCATTGTAGGTATTCGCAGCTTTTAAATAAAGTTTTCCTGTTCCACCACCTTTTAATAATTTTGCTGTTGTTACACCGGTTGCATTGGTAATCGGAACTTCTATCGAAAGATCGCCACTTCCTCCAATTTTTGTCCTTGTATCATTACCAACACCCCTTATAGCAACGGTTCCATTGTTTGTAGCAGTTATCCGGGCAAGTGTTCCACTTGTGTTTTTGAGAGCTCCACCTCCACTGACTCCCCCTTGCACCTCAAATGAGTTCGATACAATTTGTCCATTCAAATCTACAAAAGCTCCATCGTGTACGCCTACAGCTCCTGCTCCTAATGCGCCACCATTACTTATTTTGATTCCGCCATTAAGAACCGTGGACTCTTCCATGGTATTTATTGCTGAAAGGGTTAATGTCCCAGAGCCCTGTTTTGTAAAGCTTGGAGTATTAATTATCCCTGTGTATGTCGTGCTATCAGATCCTATGGAAACGGTACAAGCTGCTCCGCAAGCAAGTCCTCCAGCACCGGTTAATGTGGTCCCGGCATTCGCTATAATGGTGCCTGCAGATCGATTAAAAGAACCTGTTAGAGTGATAACGGATGTAGCATTTAAAGTTAGGGTAGTGGCATAGGAATCGCTATAACTTTCTGCCAACGTAATATTATCAGCAGTAATGCCTACATTATTACCATCTAAGGATGCGTTTAGAGTGGGTCCATCTATGAAGCCATTTGCATCGCCTCCATCATAGGTATACTCACCGCTTACAAGAGTATTGTTGTCTGTTCCGTTCCCAATGGTGATCGTAGTTGGGTCTAAAAGCCATAATCCAAATTCACCATTTTTTGCCCGTGTACTAACCTGAATATTTTGTGTATGGAGAGCATTTCCTGAGGTTTCTACCTTTCCTCCATCTCCCGAATGCTCTCCCCCTTCTGCTTTGAGTACCCCGTGGGCTCGAGTCACGGAAGAGGGGTCTGGAACATCCGACCAAATCACAACTTCCCCTCCATCGCCCTCAGAAATAGCACTTGCATCAATCAGGGAATCTGAAGAAACCGTTACAGTTTTCGCCGCCTCATGATCTCCTACCTTTGCTCCTTGCCAACCACCACCTACGTATACATTTCCTCCACCAGCACTTCCAGTTGCATCAATTTTTGCGTTTGCAACCTTTACGTCTTTTCCGAAGATCTCAACCGAACCTGCTGTTTCTTCGCTGTTTTTTCCAGAAACATCTACAGTTCCTTCAATCGATGTTGTGCCTTTACTGCCTGATGAAAATACTATCTTTCCATTTTTCTTTTCAACAGAAACTGCTTCTACGACTCCAGTAGAATTCACCACACTTTCCACAATATTACTTGCTGCTTTTGCAGTTAATAGAACATGTCCACCATGTGCGGAAATTGTTCCAGAGTTTGTTACACTTTTTCGCGACCCATCAGAAGTTGCCGAATCTACTTGAAAGCTCAATAACTGATCCCCAACCAAATCAATGGTAATTGCCTCTCCTGCTGCCAAAGCAACAGTTCCTAGTCGCGCTCCAATTACACCTTCATTTACAACCTTATCTGCTGACAAAACCGCATATCCACCATCAGAAATATCAATTACACCTAAATTCTGAATATCTCCGCTTAACCTATTGTTTTTTTGTAAAGAATAGTTTCCATTCATAAACTGATCATTGGAGATTTGATGCGTAGTTGCCATAAAGCCATGAGCATTGATAGAACCATTTTCTCCGATCAATGTGCCATTTGGATTTAGTAGCCAAACCTGACCGTTTGCCTTTAAACGTCCATGAATCTCTGATTTTTGACTACCTAAAACACGATTGAGCGTAATGCTACTTGTATCCGGTTGTTGAAAATTGACCGAGTTATCCTTTGGGATTGTGAATTTTTCCCAATTGATTACAGCCTTATTTGTTGTTTGTTGAATTACGGTATTGGTTTGATTGACTGCATTGATAGTTGCCTGACCAGCGACAACATTGGGATTTACTAAACCTTGTGCTAACAGAGGTTGTGTAAACAAAGCGCTTATGGCTAATGCAATTACGTTATATTTTAGACAAATTCGTCCATTTGAAGCAGAACTAGTTGCCGGCACACCAATTTTTGCCTTTTCATGAGTAGCAAGATAGGTTTGCCGTTTCTCACAATATTTTGTTTTAAAAATTTTGTTCAAGTCTATCTATCCCCGAGTGTTCTTATAGGTCCTGCTATAACTTCCATAACTACCACCTTTTGCCATCAGGTAGACAAAATTCATATCAGCAATACCTAATCCTATTATTCTAAAATCAGGGTTTGTCATCAAATTTTCCAAACTTAATACCACTACAAGTGCCATTAAACTCAATTTCCATGCCCTCTTTAGCAACAAATGCACTCGCAAGCGTTTTTTTTGCATCAAGTTCCACCTCGTCCATAAAATCGTCATCATGAGAGGGGTCATGATGAAAAATTGCGTAATTTTTCACACCTGCCTCTTTGGATAATCGAACCCCTTCTTGCCAGGTAGAGTGCCCCCAACCTTCAAAATTTGGATACTCCTCTTCTGTATACGTCGAGTCATAAATGAAAAGGTCGGTATTTTCTATTAGCTTAAGAATATTCTCGTCAAGTCCATCTTTTTTATGCTCCGTATCTGTAACATAACAAACGGATATACCCTTGAAATTCACACGATATCCAGTAGCACCTTTCGGGTGATTCAACAAGCAAGTGTCAAGATGAATCTCATCAGATAGCTTAATATTTTCTCCTGCATCGAAATCATGATATTGCATTTTCGCTTGCAGGATATCAATAGGCACGGGAAACGTTGGGTTCGCCATTTGATGCGATAAAACTTCAAAAATTGAGCTTCCGTGTTTTTTGAGATTGCCGCAATATAGATCAAGATTAAAGTTTGGTGCGTAAGCAGGTTTGAAAAATGGAAACCCGCTTATGTGGTCCCAATGTGTGTGCGAGAAAAAAACGCTGATATTCCCACTTCCATTCACATTACCATTTGCCATGAGTTTATTTCCCAACGGAAGAATGCCAGTACCTGAGTCAAAAACCAGTAACGTGTCATCACACTGCACAGTTACGCATGAGGTATTACCCCCATATTTCATATAGCTGTCATAAGGACAGGCTATTGTGCCTCGCACTCCCCAAAAACGGGTTTTTAACATTAGCCCCTCACAATTCAATTGCGCTATAATTCAACCTCTATTCTACCAAATTGAGATCTCCAAAACAAAATGGCGCAGGCAAAATTCCAAATCAACAGAGATTTATACAAAGAGCTAAGCCTTGCGGATGCTAGGCTCAAAAGCACCATTGAACTTTTTGAAAAAAAAGAGATGTCTAGTCAGGAAAGACTTTTCTTTAAGGTATGGGCATCCGATAAATTGAAAATTGGAGTTTTTGATGTAGGCATCGAAATTCTAAAAAAAGGAGATGTCCCATTGAGCGCTTATGCCATCACAATGGGCTCGGTTGAGTGTACTGATGGTGAACATGAATATACATTGGGGCCGGGTTCCGTACTTGGGTTAGCTGAAGGATTATCGGAGACTCCTTTGCGCCACACTTATAAAGTGAAAGAATTTATAAATTGCAAAATTATCCCGATTCCAAATGCGATGAGAGAACTGCAGTTGACTAATACCGGCTTAAAAGCTGTTTGTCGAATGACAATAGAAAGAATATTAGGGCAGGGAATCAATATTCCAAATTATCTAAAAAATGATTGAAACGATAGTAGTCAATGGCTGATGTCACCTATAAAGATGGAGAGATGTTATTCCAAAAAAAGGATCGAGCCGAAAACTTTTTTGTTTTAAAAGCTGGCGAAGTTGAGCTTTTTGATCCCGATACGAATAAACAGGTTGCAATCCTAAAACCAGGAGCATCATTTGGAGAACAAGCAATCCTAGATGGCGGAGTTCGAGCAGTATCTGCAAAAGCCAAAGGTGAAGTTACTTGTATAGAAATCTCCGCAGAGGCATTGCGAAAGTTATTAGGATCAAGTCCTGGAATTATTCAACCTGTATTCGAAGCTATCTTGCTAGAACTATATATGCATAACGATCTTAGAATAAAAGGATATCCTTTTAATAAACGGTAAGTCTATTCCTTCGATTTACTCTGACGCTTAAGAGCAGCAAATAAAATAAATACTGCAATAACAAGTACGACAAATGGACCCAACCAGAGAAAAGAATTTTCTGCAGAAACGGGAGGATTGTACAATACGAATTCGCCGTATCGCTCTTCCATAAATTGAAGAATTTCCTGATCACTCTTTCCTTCGGTAATCTGCTTAGCAACCTGCTTTTTTAAGTCAACCGCCAGCGTTGCATTGGATTCAGCAATCGTTTGGTTCTGACAAACTAGGCATCTCAATTCATTTGTTAAATTTTGAAAACGCTCTTCATTAACGACAGTTTGAAAAGCATCAGAATTTACGGTTTTCGAAGCACTATTTTCCATAAAATTATTTCGTGATTTTTAATTAATTTGGTTTGCTTTTCCTAAAAACGGTTCTATTTCGTTTTTATAAAAATTGCCATCAATTGCACCGATGTTCTTATAAACTATCACCCCATTATTATTGATTATAAAAGTTTCAGGTACTCCGTAAACTCCCCAGTCGATACCTACTAAACCTTCACGGTCTATCAACACCGTAGAATAAGGGTTTCCAAATTTCTTCAACCAATTTGCAGTTGCAGGTGGGTCGTCTTTATAAGCCAGACCGACAAGCATTAAATTGGGATTCATTTTTACGATTTCCATCAGATGTTTATGCTCTATTTGACAAGTAACACACCATGAGGCAAAAACATTTAAAAGCCAAACTTGCCCGTTAAAAGATGTGCTACTAATTTTTGGCTGACTGATTGAACCGTCTTTATTTAGGGTGTTTAGAGCAAACTTGGGGGCTTCTTTTCCAATCAGGACAGAAGGAATGCGTTTAGGATCATTTTGCAGTCCAAACACAAATAAGACAATCAATCCGGCTAATAGTCCAATGGGAAGCCATATCGCAATACGTTTCATGTAGGTTTTACTGTTTTCTCATTTTGTTTGTTAGCTAAATTCGTATTCATAGCAAGTCTCTCATTTTTTGATGGCATTGCAAGGCTTTGTTTTTTTCCAAAAATTGCTACAAAACCACCTATTGCCATAAACAAACAACCGATCCAAACCCAAACCATGAGTGGCTTATAACTAGCACGAATAGTCCACGACGTTTCTTCAATATTTTGCAAATTTGTAGCCTCTCCCAACGACAAGTAAACATCACCAAAAAATCCATAATCCACTGCAGCTTCTGTCATAGGATCATCTGATCTTATGTATTTACGTTTTTGGGGATTTAATACACGCGCTTTTGTTTCACCATCCTTTCTTAATTCGAATATTCCCTCTACACCGTTAAAATTCACTCCAGATATAGGACGAACTCCAACAAATTTAACGGAATAGCCTCCCAACTGATACACCTCTGAGGGTTTCAATACAATGTCTTTTTCGACCTGAAAGGACATAACGAACGTTACTCCCAGAGCAAAGATCGCTAAACCACAGTGACCAATAAACATACCCCAGTAGGATGACCCTAGCTTTCTAACTCTTTTTTGCAGTAAAACTCCATCAGGATCCTTGTTTTGTCTGGCATTGATTTTCAGCAGATGCAACCTATGAATGGCCGAGTAAATCGTACCTAATAACAAACAAACAGAAAACAGAATCCCCAACGCTGTCGATATTGTCGTTTTTTCATTAATCAACATAAAGGTAATTGCAACCAAACCTCCAACAAAAGCCGGGATGGCAATACTCTTAAGCGCAGGAAGTAACTTGGAATCTTTCCATAGCATCCATGGAGCAAGACTCATTAAAAAAACTGCCGGCACTAATATTGGAGTGATGACCGAATTGAAATAGGGCGGGCCCACGGACATTTTTCTTCCGGTTAAAACTTCAGCAATAAGGGGGTAAAGGGTTCCTATCATCACAACAGACAAAGCGGCTGTCATAACGACGTTATTTACAAGTAATAAACTTTCTTTGGAGATTGGTGAAAATTTTTGACCTAGCTTAAACTCGCTTGCTCGGAGTGCATAGAGAATTAAAGCTGCTCCAATAATACCAGCAGTCATTATTAAAATGAATACGCCTCTTGTTGGGTCGCTTGCAAACGAGTGCACCGACGTTAGCACGCCTGAGCGAACTAAAAACGTCCCGAGTAAAGAGAACCCAAAGGCTATAATTGCTAAAAGTATTGCCCAGCTTTTCATAGCATTTCTTTTATCAGTTACTGCAAGAGAGTGAACGAGAGCTGCGCCTGCAAACCATGGCATAAGGGAGGCATTTTCTACTGGATCCCAAAACCACCAGCCGCCCCAGCCTAATTCTCGGTATGCCCACCAACTTCCTAATAAAATTCCGAGTGTTAAAAAAGCCCAGGCTGCATTAGCCCATGGTCTTGACAATTTTGCCCATTGAGAATTAACCTCACCCGTTGTTAGAGCAGCAACAGCCATTGAAAAACAAACTGCAAAACCTACGTACCCCATATAAAGCATGGGAGGGTGAATCACCATAAACGGATCTTGTAATAAAGGGTTGAGGTCCTGTCCAGTCAATGGAGCTGGAAAAATCCTAGTAAATGGATTCGAAGCGAAAATTAAGTACAACAGAAAAACGCCTATCAAAAGTAGCATTATGGAGGTCGTACGAACATAAAAAAAATCATCTTTTGTATGAGAAAATAATGTCACTGATGTATTCCAACATGCTAACATTAACACCCAGAGTAAAAACGAACCTTCATGTGAGCCCCATGTTGCTGCGATTTTATACTGAATTGGAAGAAGGGCATTCGAATGTGTAGCAACTAATAGTACGGAAAAATCACTAACAATGAAAAGTTGCATTAATAAAAGAAAGCAAGACAATATCAGCACGCTAATCAAAACAGAAGTTCGGGCTAAACTCTTAGAGATGAGATGGGAGCATGTTTGAAAATTTGCAGAATAGGATAATGCTAATCCTTTGATTCCGAAATATAAGCTTAATGAAAGACTCAAACAAAGTAATAATTGGGAGATTTCGGCGAACATCTTACCTTCTATTTGGTTGCAATCGAAAGGTCAGGGGGCATGTAGTTTTCATCATGCTTCGCTAGAATCTCTGTAGATTGGAAAATTCCATCTACATATTCTCCTTGAGCGACGACTCCCTTTCCTTCTTTAAATAGGTCTGGAACAACACCGCTGTATGTAACCTTTATCAGTGAGTTTTTATCATCCACAACATTAAATTCAACTGCTAATGAGTGTTCGTCTCTATTAATGGAGTTTGGTTCTACCATGCCCCCTATTCGAATCGGTCTATTTTTTGGAGCTTCTCCATTAAGAATTTGAGAGGGGGTATAGAAAAACACTAAATTTTTCTCAAAAGTCTTGAGGGCAGCAAAGATTATTAGCCCGCCAGACAACACGATCAGAAAAACCCAAAAAAGCCGCTTTATCCTATTTTCATTAAAAAGCATTTAAACATCTCACACGGAGTCATTATCACTAAGTTTGAGGTCTTTCTTAATATTTTGTTCCTTTCGTTTAAGATTAATCAGCCCCAACAGGAAATCGAAGAAAATCACTACAAGTGTGAGAGTAAAACAAATCCAAACAATAGTCTCATGACTCATTTGATTTCCACTAGACAGCTGTTCTGACCCATTGAGCATCACATTCTCTTTCCAATATTAGCGCCTTCGCACGAACCAATATTGTGGAGGAACACATTAACCAAACCCCTATAGTGCAGATAACCAACCCGATTTTGATTTCAGGAGCCATTTCTGCCTGAGTTGCACCAAGAGAAAATCCTTGATGAAGGGTGTTCCAAAAAACGACGGAAAAATAAATTAGGGGAATGTTAATAAAACCAAACAAAGTAATGAGAGATAGAGCTCTGTCCGTTTTTGTACTATCGTCAACCATTTTTCCAACTGCTATCAGGCCCAAATATATGAACAGCAATATTAGTTCTGTGGTTAGTCTTGCATCCCAAACCCAATAGGTACCCCAAGTCGGTTTTCCCCATAACGAGCCAGTCACTAATGCAAGAACTGTCATCCACGCTCCAGTTGGTAACGAAGCGCGCAACATGATTGCTGAAACATCTGTGCGCCAAATCCAATAAATTGCCGCATACGCGCATGCAACAACGTATATAAACATTGATAACCATGCCGCAGGCACATGGACATATAAAACCCTGTAAACTTCACCCTGTTGGGCATCCACCGGAGTTATAAACAATGAGTACCAAATTCCAAAGGACAGACATAGAAGCCCTGCCCCAGCGATCAAGTAAACTGAACGTGTGGCAAACGAATAAAACACTGGGGGGGATGATAACTTAATTATCTTTTGCAACATTTAGTCATTCCGAAGCGAGAACAATTAACTTTTCACATATAAAAGGGGCGGTGAGTATACAAAACAACGACATACCGGTAAGTAATAAATATAAATTATTTACGGATGCTCCATCTAACGTACCCCTCACTATAGCAGAACCAAATATCATCAGCGGGATAAGAATAGGCAAAGACAGTAGGGATATGACAGTCTGTGCTTGTCTTGCCATAAGCCCCAACGATGAAAAAAAGATCAAGGCGCCTGAGATAAATAAACTTCCAATAGCAAGGCTAGTACCCATCGCCATCGCAGAAGGGCCTGGTAGACCGTAAGCCATTGATAGCGGGAGTGATAAAACCGATATCGGCAAACCAACAAAAATCCAGTTAATAATAGCCTTTATAAAGCAATAGATACTAAGTGACCGTTTCTTTACAATCAGTTGGTCAAGTACACCCTGATTGAACTCTGGGTAGAGCAATCTATTTGATGCAAAGATCATTACGAGTAATATGGAGACCCAAAAAACACCGCTTACGATATTTATCAAATCGTTTTGATTAAGCGTTGTCCCTAAAGGAATTACGCAAACAATCATCAAAAATAAAACGATTGGCCAACTCAGGTCTGATAATTCTTTTTTTAAAAGTTGAGATTCGCGGGTTATGTTTTTGACAAATTCGTTAGTAATTCCATATTTTTTTTTCGCTTCAATTTGTATTAATCCCTGATCACTCAAGCTTTCAGAACCTTTTGAAAGTTTCCAGTCTCTGGGATCATGCGGACAAATCTCAAGCGAACGAATTTCCAATTCTTTAAAAAAGCCTTTGTTATTAACAGCAGATATAATTTCTTTTATTGATGTGTGGGTAGAAAGTACAACGGCACCTCCTTTGGAACATATTTCGGAAAAAACATTCAGCAATAACAGCAAACCATCGTTATCTAAAGTGTTAAAAGGTTCGTCTATTACTAGTAGTGTATTTTCTTTTATGTCAATGCCTGCGAACATTACCCTTTTTTTTTGCCCATCAGAAATTGAAGCGAGGGGTTTGTCTTGGATATCTGTAATCCTGAACTCGTCGAGTCTTTTCAAAATTGTGTCTGTTCGTTCGTCTGACATATCATTTAGTATCTGCAATACGGAAAGTTCATGCCGGTAGCCACCATTCGTTGGTATGAACAAAGTGGATAAAAAGGTTGAGTGGATGAAACCTTTAATCGGCAAAGAGATTTCAGAAATAGATCTTAGAAGACTAGTTTTTCCAACACCGTTAGGGCCTGTAACTTGCAGTATCTGGCCACCATTTAGGGAAAAACTTAATTCCTTTAATAAGGTTTTCTTACCTTTTTCAAGGGTAACTTTAGTTACAGTGAGCATTAATTATCTGTGTTTTGTAGAAATTGGAGTTTGACAAACTTATTATCACTTTTTACCAGGGACACATTTGTTGTCAAATCTTCAGCTTGTGGTTTAACCTCGCCAGACAAAGACAGTCTTGCTGAAACCATAACTTCGCCAAAATCGCTGAGTTTAACTTCCGTCCTCATACTGTGGACATCAGAAATCTTAAAATTGATAACCTTGCTATTAATAAAAGGTTCCTTAAACTCATCATACAAAATCTTTTTAACTGCGATCGGCATTGCAACTCCATTTCTTTCTTTTACAATTAAAAAAATTGCAGAACTTGCAGTCAAAGATTTTTGAATTAAGGAAAATAAGTCTTTGTCTATGCTTAATTTTCCTTCTAGTACTTTTTTTGCGAGATTGTTTGTAGATGAGAAATCAGATCTTGGCGGATTCTCACCCTTTAGAGCCCGAATTATCTTTAACACTTTTTCTGCATCATCAGAATTTTCCGGCAGGGTGTCCTTTAGTCTGGTCCAGTAGCTGATTGCATTTCCTATTTCTGTGTTATTCATAGCATTAGTTGCAGCTAAAGCTAATGCTTTTTGATGAGTTGGTTCTACTTCCAAAACCCGTTTAATCAAATTCATCGGTCTTCCGTTTAGATTCCCATCATCGATCATCGCTAGCGAATCTGCTAGCTCTGTCATCAAATCGGTTTGCTCAGGTAGTATTTTTAATGCTTCTTCATATGCGTCAGATGCTTGTTTAAAATTTTGTTTTTTCATGTATGACCTGGCCAGCAACACCCATTTATTAACATCGTCACTGTCGTCGATTAAATCTTTTTCAAGAGATTGTATGTACTCACTTAGACCACTTGTATCTGTTGTTTGGTCTGCAACTAAAGTATTTCCAAAAATAGATTCCGTCAGCAGGCTTTCTTGTGCTGAAAAAGAAACATCCATAGCGTTTTCGCTAAGTGTACCCACTACCGAGTACATAATAGCGGAGATTGTCGCTACGGAAAATAACGAGAATGTATATGAGGAACCCCAAAGTCTATACAAGTAAATAGCTACACCGGAAAAAATACAGAACGAAGTCAATAAAAATAAAAACATAAAGGAAAAAACAAGTATTGCTTGTGTAATATTTGTTTAAAGCAACTGTGACTGTAATTCTATTGTAAAGTTTTAGTTGCCTAGCGTTTGTTGAGTAAGTAATAGACCATTGGTCACAATTTTTTTTATTATACGGCAATACGGACTATACACCCCCAGGTTTATGTCATTTCCCACTAAATCTGGGAGCATTCTGGAATACAACTTTACCGTACTTATTATTGCCAGTAACTCGTACTATGTGAATATCGTGTCACACGTCACTAATTATGATTGTCAAGTGGATAACAGTTTGAAGTAACTCTTACTGTAAGATCTTTATTACATAAAAAAGTTGCGCAGCTGTCAGTTTTACTTTACACTCGGTTTATCAGAAACGGTGCTTAAACAGTTAAACGGGAAATTGGTCAAAATCCAATGCTTTCCCCAAAACAGTAGCGAAGAGAGAGCTCATTATCCACTGAAAATGAAAATTTTTGGGAAGGTTGAGTTTCTTCCGATTTTAAATCGATCTTCGGAGCCTGGATACCGGCCGTTTTGTAAACTTTAAAGCCTTGGGGGCTGGGCTGGGAAAAGAAAAAATGAAGATCTGTTATCACGTATTTTGGTCAATTTTACTTATTCTATTCGGCCTTATTTTTACAAAAGGCAACCTGCAAGCAACGCAACTTGATCCCATAACGGTTAGTGGCTCAGGTTTAAAACAAAGGTTATCAAAAACATTTTCGAATATCTCTGTATTCGATAGGGAAGATATTGAACAATCTGGTGTTAAATCATTGGCTGATCTGCTGCAAAACAGATCTTCCGTTCAGGTGGGTCGTAATGGAGGTCTCGGTGGCGTAACGTCCTTTTTTTTAAGAGGTTCGGAAAGCCGCAATGTTTTAGTGTTGTTAAATGGCGTGCGTTTGCGAGATGAACTAACTCAATCTTCTCTTGCTGAAAACATACCATTGGATTTAGTTGAAAGAATAGAAGTTATTCCCGGCAATTTGTCCTCTGTCTATGGAGAAGGAGCAATTGGTGGAGTAATAAATATTCGTACAACAAAAGCTGGTTATAGCGTGGATAAGCGAGCCAACAAATTAATCCGGCTTGAAACTGGAAGCTTTGGAACTAAAAATATAAGTTTTAACATAGATACGTCTATCGATGATTCGTTAACGGCATTAATTTCTGGAAATCTATTGCAAACAAATGGTTTCTCAGCAACAAACCCTAATCAAACATTTTCCTCTGATTCAACAGATAGTGATAACGACAAACACAAAAACGAAACGATTAACCTAAGCTTTTCAAAACGTCTAAAAGATGGCTTAGCAAACTTTACATACTTCAAAACCGATTCCGAAACTTTTTTTGATAATTCATTTTTTGGTAACAACCCAAAACAAAACTCAGATCAAGAACAAATAAATTTTGTATATAATTTTGATTTAGCCAACAATAACAATGCACAAATCTCGGTTGATAGTTCGAAGATTAACCTACGATATAATTACGGACAATTTTTTGTAACAAAAGAAGATAAAGTCGCTTTCCAAAATGATATTCAGTTAGATGACAATAGTAACCTTCTGTTAGGGGTTGAAAAAAGATCGGTAAGCCGAAACCCTTCGTCATCGGGCATTAAGAGTAGAGACTTCGAATCAGTATTCTTGGCATATGTTAGTCAGCGTGGCCCTGTCGCTTTGCAAGCAAATCTTAGAAATGACAATACAAATCGATTTAAATCTCGAGTCACTTATTTAATGGGGGTTGGTTATTCAATAACACCCGAACATTCCTTCAATGCAAACCACTCCACGGGATTTGTTTCGCCAAACGCATATGCTTTATCAACAAACTCTGAAGTTTTACCTGAAGAACACGATCAATTCGAGGCTGGTTATACTTTTTTAAAAGATTCTCTAATGTTTAGGTTATTTTACTTTGATACGAAAACAACTAACCCTATTACTTACGACCCCTCAGACGGATACAAAGCGAAAAATTTTTCTCGTCTTAATAATTCGGGATTTGAAGTTTCATTAAAAAATATTGCCGATAAAAAAATCTTTAATGTTTCTCTTACTTTTCAAAACCCTCAATCTCCTGATGGTTTAAATCCGTCCGCGTTAATCCAGAGCGCTAGAAGAGCAAACTTTTTTGGATCTGTTGGGTTTAGCTTTAAGAAGGATAGGTATGCTTTTTCAATACGTGGTACAGGGTCTTCAGCTAGAAAGGATAGTGATTATTCTTCGCAAAGCTTACCAAAGTACTTTGTAGTGAATAGCTCGGTTAAATACAAATTGAACAAAGCTGTTAATGTTTTTGTAACTATGCAAAACTTAACAAATAAAAAGTATCAACTCGCTTATGGCTACAATACTATCCCGCAACAATTTTCGATTGGGGTAAATGCGAATTACTAGGCATTAATTCTTAATGGATGTGTTGGTGTTGGAAGTCATCGTTTTCGGGTTGCTCGGTGTGAACCATCTCGCCTTCGATGTTCGGGTATAGTGGCGAACCACAATCTTCACAATACTCTAGCGGCAAGCGCTGAGTTAAAAATTTCACCTCAGATATGCCACAAGATTTTAAATACTGCTCAATAATTTCATTAAGCTCGCTGTATTCGTCCTCTGGCCCCAACAATGGCCATACGATACCGTGATAAACCTCGAAGGTTCTTTTGTCGCAAAAACTGATACGATACTCCTCAAGTTGTCTATCATAACAACCACCTATTACGACTAGTAGGGATTCGTTGGTTATAGACAAAGAAGATGACAGGTAACAAACAGACGCATTAATGGAAAATTTCCGCAACTGCCTATCAGCGTCTCTACAAGCAACGTAGTACGCCCGTGGAAGAACCACGTCCCTAGCACACTGAGGCATAATCTTTGAGAATATTTCGTCACTAACTTTTTTCCAGGCAGCCTCGATTTCTTCAGGTTGCATAAAATTGTCCTGCCATCTAAATATATGTTCACCTGTGGCAACAGCTACTACCCCAAGAAGATGCCTTTGATCAGCTAAAAATGTAGCTGTCTCCTTGATCTCTCCCTCATTAAGTATCAGATGATGCCTCTTTAATAAGGAGTGAGTGATAGCTTTTTTCAACTGCCTTGTTTCAATAAATGACTCGGGAAGCTGGTCAGGGGAATATAGATAGTTAACCAAAGAAATTTGCGCATTTTGATTAAAAACATGTTTTTTAAGCAAGCAACTTATTTCTTCAAGCTGTTCAGGAGAAACATGAAAATTCGCTAAGCCCATAGTTGACCATGCCAAAATTGGGGCTGTTATAAGTAATGAGTCAAATGTTTCTTCGCCAACAATGATTCTTTCAAATTCGACACACCCCTCTATAGCATCAGCTAGTTCTTCATGTGCCCTGGATTCTTTCTCTGAAAGTTTATCTAGAGCCACGTTCAAAGAAATCTCATCCTTTTCTAGAATTACTTTTTTTATTTCCGCTTCAAGCTTCTTGTTCCAATATACATCCTCGGCACGACTTCCCGAAGTCGCTAAACCCTCAGCCAATCTAATTAAGGACTCTGCGCTTCTATGACTTCTGCCTCTTTTTGAAGAGGGCGATTGTTTCATTAAATTTCCTTTTAACAACCTTTATTTTAAAATCTACAGTTACAATACTTTAAAAAACTAGGTTTCCCGCTAATTACAAAAATTTTTCTAGATGACTGACTGGAATCAGGCTGCCTTTTCCAGCCTGCCTTTTCCAGACTGCCTTTTTTTTACCTGAACAAAGCTCGCTACAGAAGGCCTTTAATATTTTCCTGTTCATCTTTAAGCTCCGCTATTGAAACCTCAATCTTTTTTTGCAACACATCATCGATATCCACGTTTTGAATTATCGAATACCTCTCGCCGTTACAGTTTACCGGAAAGCCAGAAATAATATTTTCAGGAATGCCATATTCACCCTGGGACGGCACTCCCATAGTGGTCCATGTTGTCCCGTTAACCCAATCGTGCATATGGTCAATAGCTGCGTTAGCTGCACTAGCTGCGGATGATAACCCACGCTGGTCGATAATTTTCGCACCTCGTTTCGCAACAGTTGGCTGCAAAGTTTCTGCAATCCATTCCTTATTAAGCAAATCTTTTAAGTTATTTGAACCATCTAGCAATCCATTATTAATGTCTACCACCATAGTAGGAGAGTGATTTCCCCAAACGCAGATGTTTGACAATCTATTTACATTTGAATCAAGCTTACTCGCTATCTGATTCAAGGCTCTATTGTGATCGAGACGCATCATTGCAGAAAAGTTTTCCTTTGAAAGATCTGGCGCAGACATCATCGCTATATAAGCATTTGTATTGGCAGGATTGCCCACCACAACAACTTTAACTCTCCTCGAGGCTCTTTCATTTAATGCGACCCCTTGAGTTTTGAATATCTCCCCATTTGCTTGCAGCAAATCCTTCCTCTCCATACCCGGTCCTCTAGGCTTAGCTCCAATTAAGAAACAGTACTCTGTATCTGTAAAACCAGTGTGGGGGTCTGAGTGTAAAGTTAAATTGTTTAGCAAGGGAAACGCGCAATCCTCTAACTCTAAAGCTACACCATGAAGAGCTCTTTGGATTTTATCTACATTGATATCAATTAGTTGCAGATCGATCTTGACGTGTTTTCCAAAGACTTCTCCATTAAGAATACGAAATAAAATAGCGTAACCAATTTGGCCACTGGCTCCCGTTACACTTACCTTAACGGTTTTTTCATTTGATGCTGGCAAAATGTCACTCCAAAATACTAGGTTTTTAAGGTTTACTTGCAGGTTAAGTAATGAAACAATAAGCAGTTAATTTAATCAGAATGGTAAACAATTTTTGCTTTTATGGGTAGAAAAAAATTTCGAAACATACGTATAGATCAAATATTAAGTTATCGCCTGCCTGCAGCTGGGATAA
Organism: Burkholderiaceae bacterium; assembly: GCA_004214155.1. Classification (GTDB taxonomy): domain Bacteria; phylum Pseudomonadota; class Gammaproteobacteria; order Burkholderiales; family Burkholderiaceae_A; genus UBA7377. The sequence goes on along the minus strand of SGYQ01000002.1, from coordinate 39,564 downwards.
TGTCTATTCTTCATAGGGTAAGTGGTGCTTCATTATTTCTAATGTTCCCTTTTATAGTTTACTTTTTTGATCTAAGCCTATCGTCAGAGCAAGGATATAAGGAAGTTTTAGCGTTACTGTCTCACCCGATGTTTTTTGTCATCTACGTTGGGATAGTTTGGGCTTTTTCACATCATTTCTTTGCAGGTATACGACATTTAATTTGTGACCTGCATTTTGGTCTATCCAAAGAAAGCGCATCTAAGTGGGGTCTAGTTGTTAATGTATCGGCTATCCTGGTTACGATAATATTAGCAATCTTATCGTTAAAAATGTTGTATTTTTAAGAGTTAAGAGAAAAAAATGGGTTACGATTTCAGAAACACTGAATTTGGTACGAAGCGCACTGTTGTTGGCGCTCATTATGGGCTGAAAGACTGGTTAGCGCAAAGGATAACTGCAGTTGTTTTAGCTAGTTACTCCATAATTTTATCTGTCACTTTTTTATTATCTGGGAACAACGGTTTTTTACGATGGTCTACGCTATTTCAAGTTTTTTGGGTGAAGGTTGCAACACTTTTAGCGACCGTGGCAATTTGTTATCATGCCTGGGTCGGGGTGAGAGACATTTGGATGGATTACATAAAACCGGTCAGTGTTAGATTAGCCTTACAGATTTTTACTATCGTTTGGTTGTTGGTTTGCGGTATTTGGGTTTTTGAAATTATGTGGAAAATTTAACTATGGCTGAAATTATATCTCACAAAATCTCAGGTCTTCCTAGAAGGCGGTTCGATTCGGTAATCGTGGGAGCTGGGGGAGCAGGAATGAGATGTTCTCTTCAACTTGCGCAATCAGGGGTTAATGTAGCTGTTTTGTCAAAAGTTTTTCCGACTCGGTCCCACACCGTCGCAGCTCAGGGAGGAATTGGTGCTTCTCTAGGCAATATGAGCGAGGATAATTGGTATTGGCACATGTTTGACACAGTCAAGGGCTCGGATTATCTGGGCGATCAAGACGCTATCGAGTTCATGTGTCGAGAGGCAACCAGTGCCGTGTATGAGCTTGAGCACTTCGGTATGCCCTTTGACAGAAATGAGGATGGGACAATTTATCAAAGACCGTTTGGTGGGCACACTGCAAATCTCGGAGAAAAGCCGGTACAAAGAGCTTGCGCTGCTGCCGACAGAACGGGCCACGCACTATTGCACACGTTGTACCAAAAAAATGTCGAAGCAAAAACTCAATTTTTTATAGAGTGGATGGCGCTTGATCTTGTAAGGAATGATGAGGGGGATTGTGTTGGTGTTGTAGCGCTCGAGATGGAAACAGGAAATTTGATGTTTTTTGAGAGTAAAGCGACTGTTTTAGCAACTGGAGGCGCAGGTAGAATTTGGGCAGCATCCACCAATGCTTTTATCAATACTGGTGATGGAGCAGGCATGGCGGCACGTGCAGACATACCGTTGCAAGATATGGAGTTCTGGCAGTTTCATCCAACTGGAGTTGCTGGGGCTGGTGTTTTGATTACAGAAGGCGTGAGAGGAGAAGGTGGGGTCTTATTAAATAGTGATGGTGAAAGATTTATGGAACGATATGCACCAACCTTGAAAGATTTAGCACCCAGAGACTTTGTTTCTCGCTCTATGGGACAGGAGATTAATGAAGGAAGAGGCTGCGGCGAAAATAAAGATCACGTGTTGCTAAAGTTAGATCATTTGGGCGAGGAGAAGATATTAAAAAAGCTACCTTCCATACGAGAAATTGCAATAAAGTTCGCAAATGTAGACCCCATCAAAGACCCAATACCGGTAGTTCCAACCATCCATTACCAAATGGGTGGAATACCAACTGACATCAATGGCCAGGTGATAATACCAGACTCACAAGACGGAATGCAGGGAAGCCACTCAGTTGTTGAGGGTCTCTATGCTATTGGTGAATGCGCCTGTGTATCTGTGCATGGAGCCAATCGACTAGGAACGAATTCGTTATTGGACCTTATCGTCTTCGGTCGAGCGACCGGTAGATATTTAGTTAACAAAAATATTTCGGCAGAGGGTCATAGAAGAGTGCCAGCGGATGGTGCAGACAGAACTATCGAACGCCTAAAGCGTCTAGATAGTAATAATTCTGGAGAGGATGTAATGGAAACTGGCAATCTCATTAGGGAAACGACCCAGAAATATTGTGGAGTTTTTCGAAATGAAGATCTATTAAAGAAAGGCGTAGAAAAAATATTAGATATCGATAGTTCCATGGATAAGCTTTTCATGAAAGATAAGTCATCTGTTTTCAATACAGCTAGAATTGAAGCAATAGAAATTTTCAATATGATCGAAGTTGCAAAAGCCACCATTATTTCAGCTGATGCCAGAAAAGAAAGCAGAGGGGCGCATTCGCACGACAATTTTCCTGAGAGAGATGACAAAGGTTGGATGAAACACACTTTGTGGTTCTCAAAAGATAACAGACTCGATTACAAACCTGTAATTTTGAAACCTTCTTCAGTAGAGTCGTTTGCGCCAAAAAAGAGAACGTTTTAAGGGAAGGTTATATGTCAGAAATTAGAGAAACGAAATTCAAGATTTTTAGATACGATCCTGACAAGGACGAAAAACCCTATATGCAAGATATTAAGGTTGGGCTTGAGAGTACTGATCGTATGCTACTTGATGCTTTGTTAAAGATTAAAGGAATAGTTGATGATTCAATAGCCATTAGAAAATCTTGCCGAGAGGGTGTCTGCGGTTCTGACGCAATGAACATAAATGGGAAAAATGGGCTAGCTTGTATAACAAACTTGAATGATTTGAGAGAACCCATTGTTTTAAAACCATTACCTGGGCTCCCTGTTATCAGAGACTTGATAGTTGACATGACGCAATTTTTCAAGCAATACGAATCCATCAAGCCTTATCTACAAAATTCTTCTGTTCCGCCGGAAAAAGAGCGTAAGCAGAGTCCACAGCAGCGAGAGGAACTTGACGGGCTTTATGAGTGCATTTTGTGCGCTTGTTGCTCAACTAGCTGCCCTTCATTTTGGTGGAACCCTGACAAATTTGTCGGTCCTGCGGGATTATTGCAGGCATACAGATTTATTGCGGATAGCAGAGACGATAATACCGCTGAAAGATTGGATAACTTAGAAGATCCTTATCGTTTGTTTAGATGTCATACAATAATGAACTGTGTAGATGTTTGTCCGAAAGGCCTCAATCCGACGAAGGCGATAGGAAAAATAAAGGAAATTATGGTCAAACGAAATGTTTGATAAAAAAAAAAATAATTTGGAGAGCTCGCCGAGGCCTTCTTGAAAATGATATAATCCTAAAACGTTTTTTTTCAAAATATCAGAAAGATTTAAGTGAAGGCGAGTGGTTAGCTCTGGAAAAACTGCTCGAAAAAACTGACAATGAGTTACTCGATATCATCTTGGGTATAGAGAAGCTAAATGAGAATGCTCTTTCTCCGGAAACACTTTCTTTATTATTTAAACTAAGATCTTGCTGATCAGTAATCTGTAGAAAAGGAGGCATATGGTGGTAGGTGATAATAAAGCTACTATATCTTTTTCTGACGGAACCGACCCCGTCGAACTGCCAGTTCTTGCAGGAACGGCTGGTCCTGATGTCATTGACATTCGTAGTTTGTATAAGACTACTGGCAAGTTTACTTATGACCCTGGCTTTCTATCAACAGCGTCCTGTCAATCGAATATTACATACATTGATGGTGATAAGGGAATTCTTCTTTATCGTGGATATCCAATAGAGCAGCTTGCTCTCGAATGTGATTTTCTGGAGGTGTGTTTTTTGTTGCAAAATGGCGACATGCCTAACGCCGTGCAAAAAGACGAGTTTGAAAAATTAGTCAAATCATACTCTATGGTTCATGAGTCCATGGCGCAATTCATGAACGGGTACCCAAGGAACGCACATCCAATGGCTGTTTTAACTGGGTTAATAGGAGGAATGGCCGCATTTTACCCAGACAGCTTAGATGTAAATTCAGAGGAGCAACACGAGTTGAGTTTGCTTAGATTAATTGCAAAAATGCCCACTTTAATTGCGATGATACATACCTACTCTAAAGGTAGACCATTTATGTTCCCAAGATCTGACCTGTCCTATACAGGGAACTTTTTGCGCATGATGTTTGGCACTCCCCTGAGTGAATTTCAAGAAAAAAAAATACTCACCCGAGCTTTGGATAGAATCTTCATTTTGCATGCAGACCACGAGCAAAACGCCTCTACGTCCACTGTTAGGCTTTGTGGGTCCTCTGGGACCAGTCCATACGCCGCGGTAGCGAGCGGAATAGCTTGTCTATGGGGTCCTGCGCATGGGGGAGCTAATCAAGCTTGTTTAGAAATGTTAGAAAAAATACACGAGGATGGTGGCGTAAACAAAGTTGGCGAATTTATGGAAAAGGTTAAAGATAAGGACTCGGGCGTGAGATTGATGGGTTTTGGTCATAGAGTTTATAAAAATTTTGATCCGAGGGCAAAAATAATGCAGGAGACGTGTCGACAGGTACTGGCAGAGTTGGGCTTGGAAAACGATCCTCTGTTTAAACTGGCGCTTGAGCTCGAAAAAATTGCCCTTGAAGATGCTTATTTCGTTGAAAGAAAGCTTTATCCGAATGTTGATTTTTACTCTGGGATTACCTTGCGCGCCTTGGGAGTACCTAAAGAAATGTTTACATGTATTTTTGCGTTGGCACGAACTATTGGTTGGATATCACAGTGGAAAGAAATGATAACTGATTCAGAATATAAGATTGGTCGTCCTAGGCAAGCGTTTGTCGGTTCTGTAAAACGTGATGTTCAACCATTAAAAACTCGTTAGTTCTAAATTATTCAATTGAGCAGCTACTCGAGTTTGAATATCCTAGAGCTCTACGAGAAGGAAAGAAAAAAAAATGGTTACTCTAGTGACAAGGGTCAGAAAAACGTTTTAGGGTTTCTTTATCAGCTAATCATTGAATGGGAAATATTTTCAGAAAAACAAAATAAGTTTTTATTACGCAATCCTTTAGTTCCCAAGGGTTTATATATTTATGGAGGGGTTGGTCGAGGAAAAACATTTCTAATGGATCTGTTTTATACATCCCTTCCAATAAAGAGAAAATTAAGAATCCATTTACATGAATTCATGCAAAACATTCAGGATGAGCTTATTCTTCTTAAAGGTCACAAAGAACCTTTGATAAAGGTATCAAAAAAATTGGCTCAAAAACATGACTTAATTTGTTTCGATGAGTTTCACGTACAAGATATTGCGCACGCTATGATATTTGAGTCACTTTTCAAGTACCTAAACGAATTTAATGTGTCATTTGTCATTACATCAAATTTTCATCCCGATGAGTTGTACAAAGATGGTCTCCAAAGAGAAACTTTTATTCCTGCGATTTTGTTACTGAAAACAATATTGGAAATAATTCGAATCCCTGACGGGCCGGATCACAGAAGAGCAAGGTTTATGGAATCAGCTAACCCCATATTTCAAAGAAAAAACTTATTACAAAAAAAATATCATTATCCCCATAATGATGAATGCCAACAAATTCTACAAGCACAATTTAATGCTATAACTAATGGGCCTGTGCAATCTGCGGATTTTATTACTCTGAATAACAGGCGAATAAGCATAGTTGCCATGGCAGAAAATGTTTGTTGGTTTAAATTTGATGCATTGTGCTCTTCTTTTCGATCTAAAGAGGAATATTTAGATTTAAGTGAGCTTTTTAAGGTATTTATCATTGAAAGAATTCCAATGTTAACAAAAGATAATTTATCTGCGGCCACACGGTTCACATGGTTCATAGATATCATTTACGATCGAAAAATAAATTTAATTCTTACTGCTGATGTTGATTTAGATATATTATTCTCTAAAACTATTAAAGCTATGGATTTCGACAGAACAAAAAGCAGACTTCATGAGATTACTGCATTACGAACATGAGACTAATTCTTTGTTTATTTTCGATGTTCATGTGCCTTAATCTTGGTGCATATGCAAATTCAGTTGAAAAACAATTTCTCGAAGAACTTAAAGAACTAAAAAAAGAAAGGGGGGAATTTTTAAACGAAATTTCTTTAAGGGAGAGTGAATGCCTAGCTAAATTTTTTTCAGGAAAATGTCTGGAAAATCTTGATGTCGACTATGAGATTGGAATGCGAGACTTTGAATTAAGGCGTCAGAACATCCTTCTAGAGAGACGAGAATTTCGTGCGGATATACGAGAAAAAAAAAGGCTAAGGAGAAAGGAAAAACTGGAAAAAACTAATCCTCGATAAGACCTTTAGGTACGATACCTTTCAAACTTTTAATAAAGTTGAACTCATTCCAGGTCGTATTTGTTTTTCGCCTGATACTTCTTGGCAAACCACCTCGTTCTCGGGGGTTATATGTATAATCTAAATATGGGCTTAGAGGATAGTTTAGTTTTAATACTCTTAGCGAATCGTTTGATAAATCTTGTAGTCCGAGAATATCATAGATGGTAACCATGAGTGCAAGTGCCTCTTCTGTAGCCGGTGTCCCGTGATACTGGGTAAGAATTACTTTGGACCTATTTAATGATGCAATATAGGCTTTACGACGCATATAATATCGCGCTACGTGCGCTTCATTTTCAGCCAGTACATTACGTAAAAACCTCATGCGTTTAATCGCGTCTTCTTTGTAAGGAGTGTCTGGAAAGTTTTTAACTAATCGCTTAAAAGATGCAAACGCTATTCTTCCAGCTTCTGCATCTCTTTCTGCCATATCTTCTCCCGTTATAGAGCTAAAAAGAGTTTGGTTTTCATTAAAATTGATCAAGCCACGCAAATAAAGGGCATAGTCCGACCCATCCTGGCTTGGATAAAGCTTGTTGTAGCGGTCCAAACTTGCAAGGGCAATACCCGAGTCTCCATTTTTCCAGTGAGCATACGCAATATCGAGAGATCCTTGTTGGGCATATTTTCCAAATGGAAATCTAGATGATAATTTTTGGTAAACAGAAACAGCCGTTTCATAATTACCTACGTTTAATTCGGAGCGAGCTTCTTCATACAGTTTTTGTGCACTCCATCCATCCGTCTTATCAAGGCCTTTAGATGCGCACCCAATTAACAAAAATGAAGCTAATATTATAAATGTGTAGATCTGCATAATAGTTGGCAAACTCAATGATGTTCTTATGGTAATGGAAAATTTAGATATTGAATACACAGATATTGATTATTTTGAGATAGTTGTTACTAAAACATACTCTAATGCAAGGATAGACCTGCTACTTTCAAATGTAATCGAAGGTGTATCACGGTCAAGGTTGAAAAAATTAATTGATTCCGAATATATTTGTTTAAATGGAAGGCGAACTGAACCAAGCCATATTACAAAAATTGGAGAAATTATACAGATTCGTTTACCAGAACCCGAATTTGTTAATTTGAAACCCCAGAAAATCCCTTTTGACCAGGTTTATGAAGATGATAATCTTTTAGTTATGAACAAAAGGGCGAATTTAGTAATGCATCCGGGTAATGGGAACTACGAGAATACCATTTTGAATGGTCTGCTTTTCAAATACCCTGAATCTCGGAAACTACCACGCGCAGGCATCGTGCACAGACTGGACAAGGATACTACTGGCCTTGTTGTTGTGGCAAAAAATAGGCTTGCATTCGATTCTCTGTCAAGCCAAATTTTAAAAAGAAACATTCGTAGAAATTATCTGGCGCTAGTCTGGGGGAATGTTCTGACAAAGATTGAAATAGAGGGAAAAATAGAGAGGGATAGGGTAAACCGATTGCGTTTCATAATCTCAAAAACTGATAAAGGAAAATTTGCGCATACGACCGTAATCCCGATTGGAACAGGTCATTTGCAAAACCAAAAAGTTACCCTTGTGAAATGCATTCTAAATACCGGTAGAACTCATCAGATTAGAGTACATATGGAAGGTGTTGGATACCCAATTGTAGGAGATGTTTTGTATAAACGAGGCTCTCCTCGACACCTTAGGGAAAAAGTCATGCCAAGGCAGGCTTTACATGCTTTTTCACTAGCTTTCTTTGACCCAATAAAGAAATATCCTATGACCTTTCAAGTATTGCCGCCAGATGATTTAAAAAAACAGATAAAAGAAGCAGGAATATGTCTCCATCAATTATTGCAATAAAAGATTTTTTCCCTGAAAACGTTACAGCTTTTTATACAACTCGTACTGGTGGGTTCTCAAAACACCCATATTCGCATTTTAATCTTGCTAATAATGTTGGCGACAATCCTGATGCCGTGAAACATAACAGAAAACTTCTACTGAATTATATTAAGTGTAAAGTTGTATGGCTTAAGCAAGTACATAGTAATAAAATATTTGATATTGACTCATTTGTTGAACACGAATTTTCGAATACTCTACAAGATCCACCGATCGCTGACTCCAGTATCACTTCTAAGATGTTTCGATGTTGTGCCGTGATGACTGCTGACTGCTTACCAATTTTGGTTAGTAGTCAAGAAGGGACTTTGATCGGTTCGATACATTGTGGATGGAAAGGATTGTTAAATAAGGTTATAAATGTTTTTTTTGAAAATTTTTTCGATAAACTTTACCAAATCAAAAAACCTAGCGAAAACCTTGTTTATATCTGGTTAGGTCCTTGCATAAGTCAGAAATGTTATCCCGTTGGTCCTGAATTAGAAAAACAATTTGTTAGTTATAAGAGAAAATACAAGTTTGCATTCAAGGTATTTGAAAAACAAATTTGTATGGACATCAGACATGTAGCGGAATATCAAATAAAAGAAGTGCTTGAGTTGAACAAAGTTAATGGCGAATTTAATTCTCATGATATGTGCACCTACAAAAATGAGGACTTATTTTTTTCACATCGTCGGCAAAATCGAACTGGTAGACAAGCATCGCTTATTTTTAAAAATAAAACTTGATAAAAAGACACATATCGCAGTACAGTAGTGATTGATCGGAAAACTATGAGAAAAAAAAATAAGTTACAAGAATTTATAGAACCCAGCGACTTAACCCAAATTCAAGAGAAATATCTTTCTGAATTTTTCCAAATTTGGTCGAAACCCGAAAAAGCTAAAGAGGTTTTAGCTGCCGATCGTCGTTTTTCTTCAAATGAATGGACCACCGGAGGATTGTACTCCTCTTTTGCTGCTACTTATTTGTTAAATGCAAAAACACTCTGTGATATGACAGAGAAAATGTCTTTAGAAGATGATCAGAGGCAAAAAATGAATTTTTTCCTCGATAATTTTTTGAGCACAATGTCCCCAGCGAATTTTATTGCGACAAACCCTGAAGTACAAAAAAAGTTTTTTGAAACCAAGGGGAAAAGCATGGTATCTGGCATGGAAAACTTTTTATCTGACATTGGCAAAGGAAAAATTTCACAAACTGACGAAACGGCTTTTGAAGTTGGGAAAAATTTAGCAGTAACCGAGGGGGCAGTTATATTTGAAAATGATATTTTCCAACTTATTCAATATAAAAATAAATTTAGCAAAGTAAAGCAAACCCCCATTCTTTTTGTACCTCCTTGTATTAATAAGTATTACATTTTAGATTTAACTGAATCGAACTCGTTGGTTAATTTTGCGTTGGAAAACAAAAACCAAGTTTTCCTTATATCCTGGAAAAATATTAATGATTCCGAGTGTACATTCACCTGGGATGATTATGTGGAACATGGCGTCATCAAAGCGATAGACACGGTACGTGAAGTCACTAATGTTAAAAAAATAAATACGCTTGGGTTTTGTATTGGAGGAACCCTTTTGACTTGTGCTGCTGGGGTGATTACAAAACAAAAAAAGGATACTATTAATTCCATAACCTTAATGGCAAGCCTTCTAGAATTTTCCGATCCGGGAATATTAAAAATCTTTATAGACGAAGCATCGATATCAATTAGAGAAGGTGCAATCGGGCAAAAAGGTGTCATGGCAGGATCAGAGCTTGCATCAACCTTTTCATTTCTAAGACCGGATGATCTCATATGGAACTACTACGTTTCTAATTACCTTAAAGGAGAGAAGCCTGTTCCTTTTGATCTGCTATACTGGAACGGAGATGGTGCAAACCTCCCGGGACCATTTTATTGCTGGTATTTAAAAAACTTCTACTTGGAAGACCGGCTCAAGAGACCAAATAACCTTTCCATTTGTGGTCAAAAAATTGATTTACAAGCTATCACATGTCCAATTTATGCAATGGGGGCCAGGGAGGACCATATTGTCCCCTGCAAGTCAGCTTTTACGTCAGCCAGTCTCTTTGGTGGAAAAATACGATTTGTTTTAGGAGCGAGTGGCCATATTGCTGGATGCATAAATCCTGCTTCGAAAAATAAACGAAGCTATTGGACAAACAATGAATACGATACAATTGCTAGCCTAAAGTTTTCTGACTGGAACAAAAATACGAATGAAAAACGGGGAAGTTGGTGGACAGATTGGGATCAATGGCTGAGTAAAAACAATGGAAAATTAATTTCTCGTCAAAGGAAATACGGCGACAAAAACCATAAAGTAATTGAGAAAGCGCCTGGGAGATATGTTCGAGAGGTTGCGAAAAAGTTTTAGTATTAGTTACCGAAAGAATACTTATGAAAAAAGAAAAAAAGATCGCGTACGTCACTGGAGGAATGGGGGGTATTGGGACAGCAATTTGCAGGAAGCTTTACAGCCTGGATTATGTCGTGATTGCAGGTTGCGGTCCTAATAGAGATTTTACTAGTTGGTTAACCACACAGAGAGAAGGTGGGTATGATTTTCTCCACAGCGTTGGAAATGTATCAGATTGGGAATCAACAAAAACTGCCTTCGAACATGTGCGAGATACCGTCGGTGACGTAGATATTCTTGTCAATAACGCCGGCATTACAAGAGATACTACCTTTGCTAAGATGAGTTTGGAGCAGTGGCGTTCAGTACTAGACACTAATTTGAACAGTCTTTTTAATGTTACTAAGCAAGTCGTAGATGGGATGATCACAAAAAAATGGGGGCGTATAATTAATATTTCCTCCGTAAATGGGCAAAAAGGCCAATTTGGACAAACTAATTACTCGACAGCTAAAGCTGGAATCCATGGTTTTTCTATGTCACTTGCGCAGGAACTTGCTACAAAAGGTATAACAGTAAATACAGTTTCTCCTGGATATATTGGGACCGAAATGGTAAAAAAAATACCCTCTGATGTATTGGAAAAGATTGTCAATACAATACCAATTAAACGACTTGGCAATACAGAAGAGATTGCCTCTATAGTTGCCTGGCTTTGCTCTGATGATGGTGGCTTTGCGACAGGCGCTGACTTTTCATTAAATGGTGGTCTTCACATGGGTTAAAAAATAATGAATAAAAAAACACAAAGACTTATTAAAAAATATCCAAACAGACGACTTTACGATACGCACACAAGTTCTTACGTAACGCTGGCAGATATTAAAGCTCTGGTACTAGAGTGCGAAAATTTTACTGTCATTGATGCAAAAACAAATGATGATATTACGCGAACGATACTTCTTCAAATAATTTTGGAAGAGGAATCCGGTGGTATTCCCATGTTCACTGAACCTGTATTGGCCCAGATAATTCGACTTTATGGTAATGCGATGCAAAGCTTTATGGGCTCATTCTTAGAAAAAAATGTTCAAATCTTTTCAGAAGCGCAAGAAAAGTTTAAAGATAACTCTAAAACGTTTTTTGATAATGGCTTTGCTTCGAATGAGAAGGTTTCAGAATTTTTTTCTACTAATCCACAGTCTGTTCAAAATTTTTTTGGGGATTATATGGAGAAATCTCGAGAATATTTTTCAAATATAGAAAAACAAATGCAAGCAAATTCAGATATGTTCTTTAGAAATATGGGTGAAACCAAGCAACGCAAAAAAGATGGCGACTAGGAAAATTAAGAGAATTATTTAGAATGAAAAAGGAAAATATTCATTCTGTAGGATTTATTTCTTTGGGCTGTCCGAAAGCGCTAGTTGATACAGAGCGGATAGTTAATCTACTAGTTTCTGACAATATTAAAATTACTCCTTCCTTCCAAGAGGCAGATTTGGTTGTAGTCAATACATGTGGTTTTATTGATGCAGCAATCAAAGAAAGCTTAGATTCCATTAAAGAGGCGAAAAAAAAAAATGGGAAGGTTATTGTCACCGGTTGTTTGGGTGCAAAAAAAAATTCACATGGGGCTCCATTAATCACCCCAGAGGATCTTGGTGTTTTGGAGGTTACAGGGCCGAATAATCCGATACACACAGCAAAATTGATCAAAAAACAACTAAATAGGAATGATCGGTTTGATAGTGAAATTAGAAATAAACGGGAATTATCTCTTAAACAAGAAACAAGTTCAGAGTCTTCCACCACATCTTCTAGAAATTATCTCCTAACTCCTTCACATTATGCCTATTTAAAAATCTCTGAAGGATGTAATCAATCATGTACTTTCTGCATCATTCCTTCAATGCGTGGAAAACTGGTCTCTCGTAAAGTCAGTGAAATAATTCAGGAGGCAAAGAACTTAGTGTCCATTGGTGTGAGGGAAATTATTATCATTTCCCAGGATACAGGAGCATATGGTACCGACACAAAGTATCAGACAGAATTTGTAAATGGAGTACCTGTTAAAGCTAACCTTTTAGGACTTGTGAAAGAGTTGCAAAAGCTTAAGGTTTGGTTAAGGTTACATTACATTTATCCCTATAAAAATATAGATTTACTAATTCCATTAATGGAGAAAAAGGGGAATACCAACGATATTATTCCATCAAGACAGGGGGTTGTTCCATACATCGATATGCCATTTCAGCACGCCCATCCAGATATCTTAAAAAAAATGAAACGTCCTGGAAAAATGGAGGATATCTTAACTAGGCTTTCAAGTTGGCGGAAAATCTGTCCTGATCTTACTATTCGTAGTACCTTCATAGTCGGATTCCCCGGGGAAACTGAAACTCACTTTGACTATCTAATACAGTTTTTAACTGAGGCAAAGTTGGACAGAGTTGGTTGCTTCACTTATTCCCCGGTTTCTGGTGCAAAAGCCAATGAATATCCTGATCATATTCCAGAGGAAATAAGTCGCGCTAGGCAAACTAAACTGCTACTGCATCAAGCTAAAATCTCAGAGAATCGGTTAAAAAGATGGAATGGAAAACGTGTAGAGGTTATCATCGAGGGTATTGACAGCGAAAAAGAGGTTTTAATCGGGAGAGGGCCTGCAGATTCACCGGAAATAGACGGTGTAATTCATGTCTACCCAGATCAGGATAATGTCGCTCGTGTAGAGATTGGAAATTTCTCCCTAGTAGAAGTTATAGGAAATAATGAACATGACCTCATTGGAAAAATCGTTAGTAACTAGTTTTTAAAGGGATTTGTATGAATGATGTATTTGTGTTGAGCGCAGTTAGGTCTGCAATAGGCTCGTTTGATGGGAGTCTATCGGTACTAGAGCCAATAGAGCTAGGAACAACTGTAATGAGGGAGGGGCTTAAACGAAGTACAGTGAATCCCGAGCTTATCAGTGCCTCTGTTGTGGGAAATTGTATTCCTACTGAGAGCCGATCTCCGTATGTTGCTCGAGTTATTTCGATTAATGCAGGCCTTACGCATAATTCTTCCGCATTAACCGTAAATCGATTATGTGGTTCAGCGATGCAAGCAGTTATATCAATAGCCCAAAGTATCAAACTTGGCGATACCCCCTTTGGAATTGGTGGTGGGGTAGAAGTTATGTCAAAGGGAGGGTTTTTAAGTTCTGATTTGCGTTCTGGTAAGCGAATGGGTAATACGAGTATGATAGATATGATGGTCGCTGTACTTACGGATCCCTTTGGAGTTGGTCATATGGGTGTTACCGCTGAAAACTTAGCAAAAAAATGGAACATAAACAGGGAGATGCAAGATGAATTTGCACTTACTTCTCAGACTCGTGCACAAAAAGCAATTGAGTTGGGAAGGTTTAATGACCAAATTGTTCCAATAACTATCAAAAAGAAACGAGAAAACGTTATTTTCAATACAGATGAATATCCTCGCGCAACAACTGCTGAGAAACTTGCTACTATGAAACCAGCTTTTTTAAGGGAAAATGGTACCGTTACCGCAGGAAATGCTAGTGGAATTAATGATGGTGCATCCTTTATCGTGATGGGTAGCGAGGAAGCCATAAAGAAAGAGAATGTACAACCTTTAGCACGCCTAGTCAGTTATGCAATATCTGGTGTTCCAAATGATGTTATGGGAGAAGGTCCTATTCCGGCTACTGAGTTAGCTCTAAAAAAAGCGGGGCTGAATTTGCAGGACATAGATGTTATCGAATCGAACGAAGCATTCGCTGCGCAAGCTTTAGCTGTTCAAAAAGGACTTGGGTTAAATTCCTCCGTAACTAATGTAAATGGGGGAGCAATAGCTTTAGGTCACCCCGTAGGAGCAACAGGTGCTGTTTTAATTACCAAAGCGTTATATGAATTAAAAAGGATTAATGGAAAATATGCTCTAGCTACTATGTGTATAGGTGGCGGACAGGGAATAACAACTATTTTCGAGAATATTTAATTGTACTAGCACCAAATGTTAATTTTTTTTTTGGGAATATTTTAAAAACGATAGAGTATGGCTAGACCGGCAGAAGCAATTCAGCAATTTAGTTTACGATCAGTTGCCTTTTTTTTGCCATTTACCATGACCTTTGTCTACCCATTCTGTTTGCTCCTATTTGTCTCCGAGATGTTCCAAAAAGATTTTCTCCTTAGACTTAAATCCCAGATTATTTCCCCCTTTGTGATTGCCTTTATTTTGTTTTTTATCGCTCATCTAATAGGGATGGCTTGGACTTTGGATGTGGAAGCAGGGCTAGATTCTCTAGGAAGATTAATACCGTATTTGTTTTTCGGTATTTTCTGGGTTGCTGCCAAATACGAACATCAAGAATCATACATAAATAGTTTTCTTTTGGGATTATTTTTATGTAGCATATTAGCTCACTACAATTATTTATATTTTTTATTTCCAGAAATACTTCCCGAAGGCATTCTTAGCGGAAAGCGCAATGGAATGGAAACAGCTCCCTTTTTATCGCATGTTATGTATTCACCGATTTTGGCTGTAGGTGTATATCTTGTATTGCGACAATTATTAATACCTACAGATATTTTTGAAATTAAAGTTTTTGTCGCGAGAATCATTATATTTTTAGCTTTAGTGTCTAATCTATTAATTTCTACAGGACGAGCTGGATTTCTATTGTTCCTGATTTTATTTATCTGCCTAATGATTGAATCAAGTAAATCGCTAGGACGTGGATTCATAAAAGTTCTATTAATTCTTCCAGTGGCTTGTTTTTTATCTTACCAAATACCCGATGTGCAAATTAGAATTGCTGCAGGAATTAACGATATTCTCACCTTCGACAAAGATTTATATTCGTCCCTAGGATTAAGATATGTGTTTTCTATTCATGCATACGAAATGTTCTTAGAGAATCCATTTTTCGGCGTAGGTACTGGAGATTTTATGCAAGAATATCCAAACTATGTAATTTCGTCTTACGCAAATCTTCCATATACAAATAATCCCCATAATCAATACTTTATGATCCTCGCAACTCTAGGGTTATTTGGTGCAATAATAATGGTAAATCTATTAATCAAGTGTTTTAAATATGGAGACTATCGTGCTCGATCTATATTAATAGGTTTTATGGTGATCTCATTTTTTGAAAGTTATTTATGGCGCTCGAATACCACAATGTTGTTTATGTTTTTTATGGCTATATTTTGTCAGAGGCGATCTTTTCTATTTGCATCAATAAAATAATTTTCTAAGGGTGGTAAGCGTGGATAAAACGAGAGGCGAGAAATATTGTGTTTCATCCGGAGCAATAGTTAAAGATGCAATAAAAATCTTAAATGTACAAAAAGGTAAAATTGTGATTGTATTAGACTCACAGAATGTTGTTGTGGGGACTATAACCGATGGTGATATTCGGAGAGCACTCTTAGATGGTATAACAGTTGATTATCCTGTTGCAAAAGTGATGAATAAAGATTTTTTGTTTATAAAGAAACATAATTATTCAGAACAAAAAGCTAGTGAACTATTTATCAAGCATTCTATTAAACAACTACCCATTTTAGATACCAAGAAGAACTTAGTTTCTATTGTTTTTTCGGATGACATCAAAGCAAAAAATGATACGAAGGAAAATTGTGTTGTTATCATGGCAGGAGGTATGGGCAAAAGGTTAGGAAAAATCACAAATGAATGTCCGAAGCCAATGCTTCTAGTAAATAATAAACCTATAATAGAACATATTATAGATAGGCTACGGACATATGGCTTTTCAAAATATTATATTACTGTCAATTATCTAAAAGAAAAAATTAAATCTTATTTAGGAAATGGCAAAAATAAAGGAATAGATATTCAATATATTGAAGAAGAACAATTTCTAGGGACAGCAGGGTCTTTATCGCTTCTCGAGTTTGATACTAACTTTCCAATCATAGTCCTGAATGGGGATGTTTTGTCCATGGTGGACTTTGATCAGTTGTTGCACTATTTTGAAACATCAAAGACTTTTGGAACAGTATGTGCAAGAGAACATTCTATTAATATTCCCTATGGAGTTATTCAGGCAGAAAAAAATGATGTCACAAAAATTTTGGAAAAGCCTGATCACTCGTGCTATGTAAATGCAGGTATTTATATTTTTAATCCCACATTCACAAACTTTCTCGAAAAGGGTGTTTATTGTGATATGCCGGCGCTGATTAATGAACTTGTCAAAAAAAAATGTAAGATTAATTATTTTCCAATTCATGAATACTGGGTAGATGTTGGAATCCCTGAAACACTTATAAAAGCTAATGACGAGTGGGATATCTAGACCGAGCTATGAGAACTACGAAAACCTATTGTTTTATATTTGCACGTTCTGGTTCAAAGGGATTACCTAATAAAAATATACGCTTATTGGCCGGGAAGCCATTACTTAGTTACCCAATTCATCTTGCAAAAACATTGCCTTTCATCGATAAAATTTTTGTATCTACAGACAGTCCTGAGGCGATGGATATAGCAAAAGAAAATAATGTCACAGTGATACCGAGACCTGATGAATTGGCCTCAGATTATGCAAATGAATTCGATGCATGGAAACATGCAATTTCCTGGGTAGTTGATAATATTGGGCATTTTGATAATTTTATAAGCTTACCGTGTACGGCTCCCTTAAGAACAAAAACTTCGGTTTCCCAATGTTTTGAGACATTTAAACAGAAGAATCTTTTTGTAGTGTCGGTGACTAAAACAAAATACAATCCATTTTTTAACTTAGTAGAAAGAGACAAGCAAGATAGCTCCATTAATCTTTATTCACCTAGTAAAATTACTCGAAGACAAGATGCCCCTGAAATTTTTTGTATTACTCCAATTGCATATATTGCCAAGCAAGAGGAAATCATACAACGTAAGAATTTTTGGGATGGAAAAATAGTTGGGGTAGAGGTATCTTCGGACATTGCGACAGATATAGATGATTTAAACGATTTCCTATTGGCAGAAGCTGTAATTGCAAATCAAAATAATAAATTCCTAAAGGATTTAAATTGAAGAAAATTTTGGTAACAGGTGCTGACGGTTTTATTGGCTCTCATATGGTTGAGAGATTAGTTCTTGATGATTTTGCAGTTAAAGCACTAACTCAGTATAATTCTTTTAACTCGTGGGGTTGGCTTGAAAACCTACCTTCGCAAATAATCGATGAATTAGAAATTGTCCCTGGTGATATCAGAGATTCGTTTTTTGTAAATAACCTTGTAAAAGATTGCTCTCATGTGATACACCTGGCTGCCCTTATTGCTATTCCATATTCGTATAAATCCACATTATCGTATTTAGAAACAAATATTATCGGTACTCACAACTTGCTGCAATCATGTAAACTGTTTGGTATCGAACGTTTTCTCCATACCTCAACGAGCGAAGTTTACGGAACCGCTAAATATGTTCCCATAGACGAAACACACCCCCTTAGTGGACAATCACCTTATTCAGCATCCAAAATAGGAGCTGATCAATTAGCATTTTCGTTTTACTCATCTTTTGAATTACCTGTTGTCATAGTTCGTCCATTTAATACATTCGGGCCACGGCAATCCGCTAGAGCATTTATCCCTACAGTAATTACTCAATGCTTAGAGGGCTTTGACACAATTAAATTAGGATCTTTGAAACCAACCCGGGATTTTAGTTATGTAAGTGACACCACTGCAGGATTCCTAAAAATTCTAAGGTCGGATAAAGGGGCCGGCTCTACGTTTAATCTCGGTAGTGGATTTGAAATATCAATGCAGCAAACAGCGGAGCGAATAATAAAATTAATCAACCCTGATATCAAAATAATGATAGATAAAGGAAGAATTAGACCCGTAAACTCTGAGGTCGATAGACTGCTAGCTTGTAATAAATTAGCTATCGAAACCTTTGGATGGAAACCAGAATTTGCATCAATAGAGGGCTTTGACAAGGCTCTCAAGGAAACGATTAATTGGTTTTCAAATAATTCAAATAAAAAATTCTATAAACCATATCTTTATAATGAATAAAGACAAAGCCTTATTAGGTTCAATTGATTCTGAATCTAATGATAGAATCAACCAATTTATTAAGATACTTAGAAAGGTGTGCAACCATCGTGTATTGAATTTACATGAACCTTTTTTTTCCGGCAACGAAACTAAATATTTAGAGGAATGTGTCTCTACAAATTTTGTTTCTAGTGTTGGGAAATTCGTTAGTAAATTTGAAGAAATGCTGTCTGAGCTTACAGGGGCAAAACATGTAATTGCAACTGTAAATGGTACCTCTGCTTTACATCTCTCTCTTCTTTGTTTGGGAATTAGATCCAAAGACGAAGTACTATTGCCTACATTGACGTTCGTTGGTTCGGCGAATTCAATACGTTATTGTAATGCAATCCCTCATTTTTGTGATATCTCCGAAGATGACCTTAATCTAGATTTAGATAAACTACGAGATCATCTAAAATTTACCGCAGAGAAACATCATGTCCACTCTATAAATAAATATACGAACAAAAGAATCGCGGCAATCATGCCAGTTCATGTTTTTGGGCAACCAGTTGACATGGAAACACTATTATCCATAGCATCTGAATATAAGCTAACTATTGTAGAAGACGCCGCAGAAAGCCTAGGAAGTTTTTTAAATAAAAAACACACAGGCACCTTTGGGGAGATAGGTTGCTTAAGTTTTAACGGAAACAAAATTGTGACTACGGGAGGGGGAGGTGCGATTCTAACAAATGATGATATGTTAGCAAAACAAATTCGACATATGAGTACAACTGCAAAAATTGTACATCCGTGGGAGTTATCACACGATGAAATTGGCTATAATTACCGAATGCCGAATATCAACGCTGCTCTCGGATGTGCTCAACTAGAGTTATTTTCAAACCTTCTAGAAAATAAAAGAAACTTACATATGAAATATAAAAAAGAGCTTGATGGTATTCCATGGTTAAGATTAATAAGTGAGAATAAAGAATCGATCAGTAATTATTGGCTAAACACAGTAATAGTAAAAAATAATGAGGACTGTTTTCAGAAAAGGCTTATAGAAACCTGCCATAAAGAGAAAATATTTTTGAGACCATCATGGAAGCCTTTACATTTATTGCCGATGTTTCAATCCTGTCCTAAATCAGAATTAAATACCGCTTCTTTTCTTCGGAAAAAAATAATTAATTTACCGAGCAGCGCTTTTTTATGAAAAAAAAAGATCTAATTCTTGTGGGTGGAGGAGGGCACTGTAATGCATGCTTAGATATTCTTGGTTTATTGAATCTGTATAATGTCGTTGGGGTTATCGAGAAAAATAATTTTAAGTTGGAAAAACTTCATAATGTCTCGGTTTTCAAAGATCAGGAAATTATGAAATTATCAAAAATTTATAGAAACTTTCTCCTAACCATTGGAAAAATTGGAAAATCAAAGATAAGAGAAACAAAGTATAACGAATTGTCGAGCCTAGATATTGAGATAGTTTCTTTGATTTCACCAACGGCATATGTTTCAACGAGCGCTGAAATAGCAAAAGGTGTAAATATTATGCACCAGGCCTTAATCAATATAAATGTCAAGATAGGTGAAAATACAATTATCAATTCTCAGTCTCTTGTCGAGCATGATTCTTCTATTGGGTCCCACTGTCACATTTCAACAGGTGTAAAAATAAATGGCGGGGTAAAAATCGGAAACAATACGTTTATTGGGAGTGGGACAGTTGTCCATGAAGGAATAACGATTGGTAATAATGTAATAGTCAGTGCTGGATCTATAATTGATAGGAACTTATCTAATGATACAAAATATTGCTAATAGCATAATTAATGAATCGAGGGTGTTTATAATCGCTGAGGCTGGCGTAAATCACAACGGCGATGTAAAGATTGCAAAAAAAATGATAGATGCTGCAGTTGACGCAAAAGCAGATGCAGTAAAGATTCAAAGCTATATAACTGATGAGCTAATCATTCCCCGGGCAAGAATGGCTCCGTATCAGGAACTTAATACAAAAAATGTAACTCAGAGCCAAATGTTAAAAAAGCTGGAATTATCTGCAAATGATCAGCTAATGTTGCAAAACTATGCCGCGGAGAAGAAAATTGAATTTATATCAAGTCCTTTCGATATTCCTAGTTTAGATTTACTTGTGAGGATGGGTGTCCGTATAATTAAAATACCATCTGGTGAAATTACAAATATCCCACTACTAAAAAAAGCATCCTCCTTAGACAAGGAAGTTATTCTATCAACGGGGATGTCCTCAATAAACGAAATTCAGTCTGCCCTTGATATTTTACTCAGTGGTAAACTCTCAAGGAAACATATCTGGGTTCTTCACTGTAATTCAGAATACCCAACGCCACTAGAAGATGTAAATCTTCGTGCAATGCTTTCCATAAAAGAAATGTTTAACATTCGAGTGGGTTACTCGGACCATACATTGGGAATCGCTGTATCAGTTGCAGCTGTTGCCATGGGGGCATCAATCATTGAAAAGCATTTTACCTTAGATAAAACTTTCGATGGTCCTGATCACTCAGCTAGTCTATCGGTAAGCGAGCTAGAATTGCTGGTAAAAAAAATAAGAGAGATGGAGATCATACTCGGTAGTAGTGAAAAACATATTACAAAAAGTGAAGAAGGAAATAAATTTGCTGCGAGGAAATCAATTGTGGCGAAAGAAAATATTAAAAAAGGTGATATCTTAACAGAAGATTTACTAACAGTAAAAAGACCATTAGATGGAGTCTGTGCATCAAACTGGGATAATTATATGGGAATAGAAGCATCTCGGAATTATAAAAAAAATGAACCTATCGATAAGTTATGAAAAATATAGCAGTTGCTACTACATCGAGATCGGACTATGGAATTTTACATCCTTTATTACGAGAAATTGATAACGATAAAGAATTAAATCTACATTTACTTGTTTCTGGATCTCATTTGTCAAAAGAATACGGAAACACTATATCGGAAATAATCAATGATGGATTTAAAGGTTATGAAATATTTAATGTATTAGGGTACATAAATTCTAAGGAAAATCCGCAAACCTTAATAATGTCAAATACCATAAACGAATTTTCTAATTATTTTTTTAAAAAAAAACCGGATATTCTCGTTATACTAGGGGATCGATTTGAAACGCTTGGTGTTGCTATATCTGCTATGCTAAATAAAATTCCAATTGCCCATATTCATGGTGGTGAAAAAACTATAGGAGCAATCGACGATGCTATCCGGCACTCAATAACAAAGCTATCACATTTACACTTTGTTAGCTGCGATGAATACAAAAATAGAGTCCGGCAGTTAGGAGAAAATCCAAATAATATATTTTCAGTGGGAAGTCTTGGGGTAGAAAATATTTCGTCTATTAAATTAAAATCAAAAGAAAATCTACAAAGAATTCTAAAGATAAAAAATAACAAACAAATTTTTTTAGTGGCATACCACCCAACAACAATAAGTGAACTAACTCCAATTGAAGAATTTACAATATTATTGTCTGCTCTTCAGATATATAAAGAAAAAAATATTGTTTTTACTGGCTCAAATATAGATCATGGTGGGAGTGATATAAATAAATTGATTGTAGATACTGTTTCTAAAAATACAAACTATTATTTTTTTAATTCATTGGGAAGAGATCTATTTTTAAATTTAATGTATCATTGCGAGCAAATTATTGGAAATTCCTCGAGTGGAATTATTGAGGCTCCATCATTTAAAAAACCCGTACTTAATATTGGTCGTAGACAAGAGGGTAGAGTAATGGCGAAAAATATTCTTCAAGTCCCATTGGATGTGACAGAAATCCGTAATGCCATAGATCGAGCATCCCAGAAAGCTTTTAATGATGAACTAAAGGATGTTGTTAATCCATATACAAAAAATAATGTAAGCAAGGAAATAACTGGTATCCTAAAAACCTTTCCTAGCGAAAAATTACTTGAGAAAAATTTTGTTGATTTAATTTGATTCATTTATCAACGAATAATAATGCCCAGTTCATTATATAGGTTATAAAGCTTTATTTTTAAACTTTGATTTTTCAATTTTAACTTATCGAGGCCAAACGAAATAACCTCAATTTGATTTCCATATAGTTGCTTTGCAAAAATCAAAACGGATGAATGAACCCCAATAACATAATCAAAATAATTATTAGAAAGAAAATTTTCAACAAGCACTTCCGCGGATAATAATTTATAGCCTTCTTCGAACAGATTTTCTTCCTTATCTTTTGGATGAGGTTTATAAAAAACTTCGTCTATATCATGGATATAGGACCATTCTCCTATTTCCCTTGAGATATGCATTAACCCCTGCCGATCAATTAGCTTGTATCCTGTAAGCGGTTGGCCGATAATTATTGCTCTTTTTTTTTGGTCTGGTTTTATTACCTTGGTAGAAAAAAACGGTTTAAGTTGAATAACTTTTGCTGGATTATATTCTGTTCTTAAGCCAGGAATAACATATATCGATTTTACAAGATCTGAATCTGCCCCTAATCTATCACCGCTATAAAATGTATAACGTAGATTTCTAGAGTATAACAATCTAAAGAATCTCAAAATCTTTAAAATCCTACTAATTAGTGACTGAGGATACCTTATTAGATTTAGCGTACCATCTGGAATTAATGAAAAACTGCAGTTTGTAGAATTTTTTTTCAAATAATTGATAAAGTAATTGACTGCCTCATTATCATAGGTAGCCGAAAAGCAATAAATATTCGTTTTTTTTTCTATCGTTTTTCCCACTAATTCAATATTACTCAGTAACCGTTTCGAAACACCAAAAAACCCTGGTAACGGTTCGTATCTAGGCCATGGAATATAAAGAGTATTATCCCAAATGGGATCGGAGACAATTTCCTGAAGTTTCGGTTTGTAACAAATCAAAATGCATTTTGGTTTGGATAACTTCTTTTTATGGATTATGTCTTTTGCTATCATAGATGAAGCAATAACTTGTAGCGGAGAGGCAACAAAAAAGATTAAAATATTAGAAACCAAACTATGCTTTCAGGGTAATTGATATTAATATTCTTCTAATTCGCACTTCCTCTATCGGTGATATAGTTTTTTGTCTTCCACTTTTATCGTCGTTGAAAAAAACATATCCGAAAGCAAAAATAAGTTGGTTGATTGAACGTAACTTCGCTAATCTTGTCTCCCATGACCCATTACTTGATAATGTATTACTGTTTCCAAAGGAAGATTTAAAAAAACGATTGAGAAAGGGATCTTTCCTAAGTTTTATAAATATACTTTTTTCATTTATTAGATGTTTAAGGAAAGAAAGATTTGATTTGGTACTCGACTTACAAGGCTTATTTCGAACGAATTTCATAACATTTTTCTGCAGAAGTAATTTAAAGTATTCATTAGGAACCGAGTTCCCGGGCAACTTACTTGTAAAGAACATTATACCCAGAAAGCATGATTCTAACCGGATCAGCTCGGAGTATTTATTTCTAGCAAAATGCTTGAAATTGACTACTGACAAGTTTAATCCACGCTTCTATATTAGCTCTACTATCATGAAGTCTTCTGTATACCCAGCCGACACTACAAAAGAACCATTTTTTGTAATTTTTCCATTTACTACTCGTCGCCAAAAACACTGGAAGCCTGAGTTTTGGGCTCAATTAATAAAAAATTTAATAAATAAATATAAAACTAAATGCATTGTCATAGGAAGTGCCTTAAACAACGAACAAAAAATTCTAGAAGAACAGTTAATATCGATTGGTGTAGTTTCATTGGTTGATAAAACTAACCTAAAAGATCTTCCCAACTTAATAAAACAGTCGCAATTTGCAGTAGGAGTAGATACTGGTCTAACTCACATTAGTCTAAGTATTGGAAACCCCACCATTGCAATTTTTGGTTCGACACGGCCGTATACGAATCCCGTCTTATCCACAACAAAAGTTCTATGGCTCGGACTGGAATGCTCTCCCTGCGGGAGAAACCCAACTTGCAATAATAAGTTTTCATGTATGACAGAGATAACTCCATCAATAGTTGTTAGACACCTTGATACATTACTAAATACTAATCGTAAGAATAAAATAACATGAGAGTATTACATATTGAAGGGGGTAGGAATTTATATGGGGGATCTACCCAAGTCGTATATCTTGTTAAAGGGTTAGAGAAAAAAGGGATTGAAAACACGGTGCTATGTCACGAAAATAACACGTTACAAGAAAAACTGGCCGGCAATGCTGAAATAGTAACCACTTCTTACCGAGGTGAACTAGATATAAGAATTTTTTTTCAAATAGTAAAACTTATTATTAGTAAACAACCGGATATAATTCATGTTCATAGTAGAAGAGGGGTTGATTTTTATGGTGGTTTAGCTTCGTTCATACTAAGGAAAACCTGTCTACTCACGAGAAGAGTAGATAACAAAGAAAAATTGTCATTATTTAAAATAAAGTATTTTTTTTTCAAAAAGATTATAGCTATATCAGATGAAATCAAAAATATATTAGTTACAGAAGGTTTGCCAGAGACTAAGGTAATTACTGTTAAAAGTGCAATTAATATAAAAGCGATTTCAAAAGGTGATATCTTAAAAGATAAATTTAGGGAAGAGCATAATATGTTCGATCCAAACACAACGCTCATTGTAATAGTAGCTCAACTAATACCTCGAAAGGGTCATATACTTCTCCTAGATGCATTTCGTGATGTTAAAAAAACTAATAACAACATACGTTTATTTATTTATGGAAGAGGTTACCTCAACGAAAGAATTAAGAAATACATAGATAAAAACAATCTTCAGGAATATGTCTATCTGAAAGGATTTGTTTCAGAAATTAAAAGTGTGCTTCCTTGCTTTGATTTTTTAGTCCATCCAGCCCAGAAGGAAGGACTTGGAATAGCATTACTAGAAGCAGCGTCCTTGCAATTACCCATAGTTGCAACTAAGGTAGGAGGTATTCCGGAAATAGTTCACGATAATGTAAATGGTCTTTTAGTACAGCCACAATCTAAAAAAAGTCTATCAGATGCAATGCTGAAATTAATCCAAAACCCATCATTACGAGAAAAATTAGGGAAAGAGGGTCCGAAAATTATAAAAAGAGATTTCTCAGTTGAGAAAATGGTAAATGGAAACCTTCAGGTATACAGATCACTTTTTACAAAATAATACGTTCAGTTATTTATTTACGAGTTTAGAATAGTGCTTTTTGTCAATTAACTTCGAGTGAGCTCCCGATTCGACCATGCTTCCGTTGTCAAATACATAAATTTTGTTTGCATTAGTTAAAGTACTTAGGTCATGACTGATAACAATAAGCGTCTTTTGGCCCTTTATCTGGTCATAAACCATTCGAATTAATCCTGCTGAGTGAGAGTCTAAAGCTGATGTTGCTTCATCAAACAAATAAATTGAGGAGTTCCTTAACAACGCTCTGGCTATGGCTAAGCGTTGCCTCTGGCCACCAGATAAATTAGACCCATTAGGCCCTATAATAGTATATATTCCATCTGGCAGTTTTTCTACAAAGTCCATACAATGTGCAATTTCTAAAGCTTTGAGTACATCGCCTTTAGAGGCATTTATATTTCCGATTGCTACGTTTGAAAAAACTGAATCATCAAATAACGTTACAGGTTGACCCACCCATGATATCTTTTCCCGAAGGGACTTTTTTGACAAACCTTCGATAGAAAGTCCGTTAACATAAATTTTTCCTTTTGTTGGAAGATAAAATGCGGCAAACAAATTAAATAAAGTTGATTTACCAGAACCGGTACTACCAACGATTCCAATGAATTCACGGTCTGAAATCTTAAAGGACACATCTTTTAGAGAATACTGATCTGTAGCTGGATACTTAAATGATACATTTTCAAATTCTATCTTCATACCATTAAGATTCTCAATAATTTGTGAGGAAGAATTGAGATTGTTGCCATGAATTTCCACTTGTTTATCCAGAATCTCAAATATACTGTCACACGCGGCAAACCCTTTTTGTAGGATTGCATTCACTCCTGTTAATCTTCTTATTGGTTCAAACATTAAAGACATGGCTGCTATGAATGATACAAATGCTCCCGGTGTCAATCTATCTCCCTGAGAGAGTAATGTAGCTAGGTATATGACTATAGTTACTGCTAACGCAGCAAGAAATTGTACGGTTGGAACATTTGCAGCGGTAAGTTTTACTACATACATTGTTTTACTTCTTATCAATTCCGAAGTCCTTTCAAATAAAGTAGAGATTTTTTTTTCTACTCCATATAGCTTAATTTCCCGGATCCCATTTGTTACCTGAGTTATAGTCTTGGTCATCAAAGCGGTATTTTCCTGGATTTCAAAATTTGATTTCCTCAGTTTTTTTCCCACAAAATTTATCAAAAATATTATTGGTGGAGCAGTAAGCAACATTACCAATGTCAGAGGCCAAGAAACAAAGAACAAATAAGAAAGAAGAGCAATTAGAATGAGAGAATCTCTAATTAATATAATCCACGCTGCAGACAAAGATGCTGAGATTTGCGGAATATCGTATAAAAATCTAGAAATAATCCGGCCAGGTGATTCCGATAGGTAATTTTCTATCGTTATATTTAATTGGTGTGTAAATACGGCATCCCGTATATCCGTAATAACTTTATTAGCAACCCACTGGCTCAAAACATTTGATGCGTATTCTGCCAAACCCTTAAACAAAAAAACAGCAAGCAGCAAAATAGGAATTTTTAATGGGTTCACATTAGATGACTGAGAGAAATTCTCGTCGATTAACGGTTTTAACAATGCTGGTACAAGCGGCTCTAAAACAGCCACTGCTATCATTGCCAAAACAGAACAAACTAAGCCTGATTTGTACTTGAGAGCATAGCCCGTCAACCGTTTCAAATGGCTTTTACCGGTCATTCGCGTTTTATAATCTTATCGAATAAAAGGCTCATAAAACCAGAGCTACGAAACTCATTTTTCAAGGAAACTGGATCATAATCCTTCACCCACTCTAAGAAGGAAATCTTTTGTTTTTCAGAATGACTGACGTAGCGTTCTAAAAAATAGTCTAGAACCCCTGTGTGCGATGTTTTAATGTGACCATAAGTCCAATGCAGTTCGTTCGAGGCCTCCTTAACTGTCTGGTTCAAAATAAGAATGCGGTACAACGCCGCAGCTATACCAGTTCGATCAGAGCCTGACTTACAATGAATTAACGCAGGGTATTTAACCGTTTTATAAATTTCAATTAATCCTTCAATTTCATGTATTTGTGGAGGGTTTCTAGAATAGACTCTAAAGTTTATGAGATTCAAATCTAGCTCCTTACAAGCTTTTTTTTCTAATTTGTACGCTGCTAGTCCATTTTCTCCTCTAAGGTTAATTACTGTTCTTATCCCATATTTCTTTTTTATATTTGCTAATTGTCTAGGACTAGGTTGACTTGATCTGAACAGGCCACCACTTACTTTGTGCATGTTAGGGTAGATGGCCCTAACAAAACCGTGGTCTATCAAATAGAGAGCTAAATAGTTTTTTATTAGGGTAAATAGATGCATCACTAAGGTTACATAATATATATTATACGACTATGGCAATCGACCTGCTTAGTACATCATAATATCACCCTTTGTAAATTATCGGCGACATGCATGAAATAAACAAAAACTTTGGTTTACCGGGAGATTTAGTTAATTATCTTAAAAATTTTACGATTAATGGGCTGCCCGTCCTTGATTGTTTACCACACTATTCTTCCTGGTCAAGGAAATATTATTGCTTTTGTATAAAAGATAAAAAATTTTCCGTCGTATTTATTGCTACTGAATCAATAGATTCTGATCGAAGATGGGCTATTTTCTCAGCAACTTGAACCACATAGCTAGGCTCATTAGTCTTTCCTCTATACGGAACTGGTGCCAAAAATGGTGAATCGGTTTCTATAAGCAATCTTTCACCAGGAATATTTTTCGCAACATGTTGCACTTGCTCAGCATTCTTAAAAGTAACAATTCCAGAAATTGAAATGTAAAAATTTAAATCAATGGCTTTTTTGGCCGTGTCTAGAGTGTCTGTAAAACAATGCATTACACCACCTATTTCATATGCTTTTTCTTGTTTTAAAATCTTTAAAGTATCATCGGTAGCATCTCGCATATGTATTATCAAAGGTTTCTTAACTTCCCTAGCTGCTCTAATGTGCCGTCTAAAACGCTCTCTTTGCCATGTTAAATCGCCTTTCAATCGAAAGTAGTCTAAACCTGTTTCTCCGATAGCAACCACTTTCTCATTATTTGAAAAATAACAAATATCGTCTGTTGATGGCTCCTTTACGTCAACATTATCGGGATGAACCCCTACTGATGCATATATAAAATCATACTTATCAACGGTTGAAATAATATCGTCTATTTCTTCCAATTTGGTACAAACATTCAATGCATATCCTATTCCCGCCTTTTTCATACGTTTTATTACGGCAGACTGCTGCTCTATTAAGCCAGGGTAATTTAAATGACAGTGTGAATCAGCAAAATTATTTAAATCCATTTTTAAATTCCATAAAAATATTTTCAAGAAACAGACTCTTATTAAGATTATTAAACAAATATCTTTTCATTTCTAATATTTTGTGGTTCGTTTCTAACAAGCATTGTACGTCTCTAACACTTTTAATAGCCTTTATATATTCATCATTGTAAGGTTTAAAAAAAAGTGGATGTTGATTAGCCGCCACGAGTAATGCATCATGTATCCAAAGAACAACTCTGTCTAAAATATCCTCAACTTCGTAATTTTGACACGACTTTGCAGCATCAGACACTAGTATATTCTCTCCTTTGAATAATAACGGCACTAACTTTTCATCCAACTCACTGAAAATCTTAATCGAAGCGTCAATTTCTGTCTCAATATCTTTTCTCAAATCTATAATTTGACACCGAGACTTTATTGTTAGTGGCACCGAACTTGCCGATTTAGTATGTAAAATAACTTTAAGATTTTTTGGTGGTTCTTCTATTGTTTTAAGTAATGTATTTTTAATGGTTAAACTTACATTTTCCATGAATCCTAATGAAAATATTCTAGTCCCACCTTGGTTAGAAGTAAGTTTAAAAAAATCAGACAATACTTTTATATCATTGACTTTAATGGTATCAATTCCAAGGGAACTTGTATCGAAGTGGACGAAATCGGGGTGCTCATTTCTTCCAATTAACATGCAATTTTTGCATTGTTCGCAAGGTTGTTCGCTACCTTTTATACACATATATATTTTACCGAGCGCTATAGCAGTTTCAGTAACTGTTGAAGTCGCTGAACCAATAACCAAAATCGCTGGAGGATTATTTTTTAAAACAGAATAGGATGTCTTGTTTATGGCAGTCAAATGTCCCCCAAATGATTGTGATTCGTTTTAAACTGTTCTAATTCTGGCACAGACTGAAGTATCTTGCTAAAAACTTTTTTAATTTCGTCATTCCCATCAACTTGAATAATTGTACCCCCTCTTTCTTTGACAATATTCGAGTACCCGTAGATAACCTTTTCGTAAAATATTTTCGAGGAATTATCAAATTTATTTTTAACTCCACTTCTCTTTTTTATTCGTTCTAAACATCTCTCTAGGCTAGTGTGAACATAGATTATTCTTATCTCACTTAATTGTTTTTCAATATTCGTAGCCATTTCTCGTAAAAAATTTATCTCTACCCCTCTGCCATAACCCTGATAAGCAATAGTTGAATCCGAAAACCTATCGCACAAGACCCAATAACCGAGTCTCAAAGCGGGTTTAATTTTTTGCAAAATATGCTCATTCCTTGATGCAAAAGCTAAACATGCCTCTGTTAAACCATCCAATTTTTCCCCCAAAAATAATTCTCTACATTTTTCTCCAAACTCGGTTCCTCCAGGTTCACGAGTCACAAAAACTTTCTGTTTCTGTGATTTAAGAAAATTACTAAGCATCTCAATTTGGGTACTCTTCCCTGAACCATCTATTCCTTCGAAAACTAGAAGTCTTCCCATGTTAATGACTCCCTTTTCATCTAATTTTTTCCTTAGGTGCCCGACCAATCCCCTTCTGGTAGTAATTTACAGCATTAATATGCTCACGATAAGTTTTGCTAAAATAGGAACTTCCATCCCCTTTAGCAACGAAATAAAGAGCATCAGTGACAGCCGGATGGACCGAAGCAATAAGAGCATCCTTTCCGGGATTTGATATAGGAGTAGGAGGCAAGCCAACTCGCAGATAACTGTTGTAATTGGAATCCTTTTTCAAGTGTCTCTTTTTCAGGTTCCCATCAAACTTACTCCCCAACCCGTAAATTATAGTGGGATCTGATTGTAGTCGCATTTTCATGGCTAAACGGTTATGGAAAACGCCAGAAACAAGCCTTCTATCAGGGGGGTGTTGCGTTTCCTTTTCGATAATTGAAGCGAGATTTAGTGCATCTGTCCGATTAAGAAGCTTCGAATTAACTCCTCGGGATTCCCAAATCTCATTAAGAGTCTTCTTTTGTAACCAGACAGCCCTGCGAATAAGTTGCTGATCACTTGCTCCATATTGAAAAAAATAGGTATCCGGAAAAATCCAACCTTCAATGCTAGGAGTATCGAGACCCAGCTCTACTGCTAACATCTCCGATAGATCACTTATATCATCAATAGCGAGGGTTTTCGTTATATGAGGGTGTCTTTGAATAGCTTTCATAACGTCTTCAAAAGTCCAACCCTCAATAAGAGTAATCGATGCATGTATACCCTTCCCTCTTGAAATGCGGGTAAGAATAGAAGCTATAGATTCACTTTCTCTAATGTGATACACCCCTGTTTTAAGATTTTTGTGTAATCCAAACAATCTGCTAAAAAAAGAAAAACTTACCGGCCCAGTTTTTAAGGCAAGATTCTCAAGTTTTTCCCCTATAATTTGTGCAGAATCTCCGGGCTCAACAACTAATTCAAAGGAATTATTTCGCTCCCCACCAGCCAGGTGCTGCGGTAAAAGAGGTTTATGAACCCAATAATAGGCCAGTCCTGCAACAAGAAAAACAAAACAAAGTCCTAATAAAATAAACCTCAAAAACAATTTCATATGCTTGCTATTTTGAAAACCAGAGTTAATATTAAACTACGTTTAAAAATTTCCCAATAAATTCTGTGTTTATTTCTTAAAATATGTATTTTGATCTTACAAATTTTGCTTGTATTAGGATTTACGGGGCCGACTGCCAAAAATTCCTGCAAAGTCAACTGACCAATGACATTTACTTGCTAGAAAAAACTAAAGGACAGAGCACAACTGCAATGAATCAATCTCAGTTGACCGCATACTGCAACCCCAAAGGAAGAGTTATTTCGCTGATGAAGATTTTTCGTAAAAGTGATGATGAATACTTCATTGTCGCTCCCTTAAGTCTTATGAGCACAATAAAAAAACGCTTTACAATTTACAAATTAAGAGCAGATGTTCACTTATCAGAAGAGTCTGAGGAGTACCAGATTTTTGCTATTGTTGATGAGCATGGAGATAAAAAGTTTGACTCTAAATTTGAAAAATTTGGAACGGAAGTCTTCATGTTCTCTGATTCTTTTTATAATAGCCAAGGGAAAAAATATATACTGATAACTCGAAAACAACACTCCGAGACAGTTTTGACAACGATAACACAGAAGCTTCAGTGTAATAACAAACCTGAATCTTTGTGGTTAACTTTCGAGATAAGGGAAGGGACTCCATGGTTTACTAGTGAACTAACGGAAACCCTGTTGCCACAGCAAATTAACCTTGATTTGATTCAAGCAGTGTCTTTTGAAAAAGGTTGTTACCCTGGGCAGGAAATTGTTGCGAGAATGCACTATCTCGGAAAACCAAAAAGAAGATCTTTTTTGTTAGTTAGCCTCGGTTCCCAGTTGGAGGAACCAACTTTGATCAATGAACGTCCAATAAAAGTTTACTCGAAATATATACCAGATGACGAAGAAGTCGGATCACTGATTACATTTTCGAACTATGCTTTCCGTGGTAACGAACTTAAATTTTATGGACTGGGTGAGTTTGATCTTAATCGCATGGCCTCACTGGAAGATAACAGTTTTTTTATAAAATCATCAAGGGGCGTTTTTGACCTGACATTAGGAACCTTGCCTTTTCAAAACAAAATTATTACAGATAATAAACGTTAACTTTTATAAGTTTAGGCAATATTATGTCATAAGTTTTTACGATAATATTATTTGGGAGTATAATTTCAGGCATGCTTTTAAAAACAAACAAAATTAGATGTATTACTTTCAAGATTCATGACAAATAATAAAAACTTAGAGGAGTATAAAAATAAATTAACACCATTAGCTTATCAAGTTACACGCAATGGGGCTACAGAGCCTCCTTTTAGCGGGGAATTCTACAACCACAAAAGCCACGGTGTATACCTGTGCATTTGTTGTGGTGCAAAGCTATTTTCATCTGTTGAAAAATATGACTCTGGAACGGGTTGGCCAAGTTTTAAAGAGGCTTTTTTCAAGCAAAATATCAAAGAAACTGAGGATTTTTCTCACAACATGATTCGAACAGAGGTAAAGTGCGCGTCATGCGACGCTCATCTTGGACATTTATTTAATGATGGTCCCTTGCCTACTAGAAAACGTTACTGTATCAATTCCGTATCCTTGTCCTTTGAGGAATTAAGAAATTGAGATTTTTTATAGATTGGCTTCCAATAATTTTATTTTTCCTGGTGTTTAAATACTCAGACATATTCTATGCGACAGGTGCTGCCATGGTAGCCTCTATTATTTTAATAGGTGCACTTAAACTATTTAACAAACCAGTTGAAAAAGTGCAGTGGGCGGGTTTGATCATGATCGTTCTTTTTGGAGGTTTAACTATCATTTTAAGAGACGAGCAGTTCATCAAGCTAAAGCCAACTGTATTATATTTTGTTTTGGCACTAACCCTTTTTATCCCACAATTTTTCAAAAAATATTTAATAAAGAGCCTTCTTGAAAAGCAAATTTCCTTACCAGAAGAAGTATGGAAAAAGTTAAATTTTTCATGGATCTTATTTTTTGTTTTTTTAGGCTGCTTAAATTTTTATGTCGCATCAAAATTTTCTACCGACTTTTGGGTAGAATTTAAACTTTTTGGTATGCTAGCTATAACTTTACTTTTTACTATAATCCAGGCTATTTGGTTGGCGCGATTTAAAAATGAATAATGACAAATTAATATCAGAGGTAAAGGAATTATTAAGTAAGTGTTTTAACACTACGCGTATAAAAATTATTGATGACAGCGAAAATCACGTAGGTCACTCGGGAAATTCTGGAGGAGCACATCTTAATCTGGAAATCGTTTCTGTTGATTTTGAAGGGCTAAGCAGAGTAGAAAGGCACAAGTTTATTTATAAATGCTTAGATGGTTTTATTCCTGAAAAAATACATGCTCTTAAAGTTCTGGCTTTATCACCATCAGAATTATAAATTAAGTGCATTGAAAAATTATAAGCTTATATTCACAGTCGTATACTCTGGAATTAGATCAAAAAGTCTTATAATGTCAGAGTTTCTCATTCTTATACATCCTTTAGAACCTTTAGTCCCCATTGCAACAGAATCTGGTGTTCCATGGATATAAATGTATCGTTTCATTGTATCAACATTACCCAATCTATTAAAACCGACCTCTAAACCTGATAACCAAAGAATTCTAGTTAAAATCCAATCTCTATCAGGATATTTACTCAAAAGTGAGGGTTCGAAAAATTCTCCAGTAAATCGCCTACCTACAAATACAGAATTTTCTCTATATCCTTTACCAATCTTCGCCCTGATGTAGTGACGGCCAAGCGGCGTTTGTAAACTGTCTATAACCTGTCCAATCCCTTTTTCTGCTGATGAAATTTTCGTTTCGAAGAATAGATCTTTGATTATATTCATTTGACTCCATCTCTCGTCACCATATATCCAGCTTTCTTTATTCGAATAAAACAGTTGGAGATTTTGAGTAGTTAAATTAATTACAATATGAAATGGAGGCCACTTAGATCTCACCTGACTTATCCCGCTTTTTTAAAAAAAATTGCCGTAGTAATCTTTTTGAATCCTCAGCCATAATACCTCCTAAACATATTGTTTGATGATTGATTCTCCGATCATTAAAAAGGTTTAGATCATTACTTGCCACCCCTGATTTTTCATCGTAAGCACCGAAGTATATCTTCTGTAATCTTGCCTGCATTATTGTACCTGCGCACATACAACAAGGTTCTAAAGTTACATAAAGTTCACATTGTGTTAATCGATAATTGCCAATTTTTCGACAAGCTTCTCGAATTGCTACTACTTCAGCATGAGCGGTAGGATCGTTATTAAAAATGGTTAAATTGTGACCTTCCGCAATTATCTTATCATCTAAAACCAGGACTGCACCAACAGGAACTTCGTCGTTTAAGGCTGCTTTTTTTGCCTGTTCAAGTGCAGCAAGCATAAATTGATTATTTGCCACCGACATTTGATTTATTAATTATGTTACCTATATGTTATCATTCCTTAGACGAAACTTTCGCAATTTATCCATCAGTCCATTGTCAGCTGTATTTCAAATTATACTTTTTTTTCTCTTGTCAGAACCTGCTTATGCTGGCGCTGTTGTGACGGCAAATCCTCTTGCGACAAAAGTCGGGATGGATATACTAAAAAAAGGGGGTAATGCCGTAGACGCAGGCGTAGGAGTTCAATACGTACTCGGCCTAGTTGAACCTCAGTCCTCTGGATTAGGAGGCGGTAGCTTCGCAATCTTTTATCATAAAAAATCTGATGAATTGTACGCAATCGATGGAAGAGAAAAAGCACCAAAAAGAATTCCATACAATTTTTTCGAGCAGTATCGAGGATCCCGTCAGGGTTTCTTTAGACTTGTTACAAACCCTGCTTCAGTAGGTGTTCCTGGTACACCACTTCTTTTAGAGGAAATGCATGCTAGATTTGGACAACTTGGTTGGTCAGAACTTCACGATGAGCCAATAACTTTAGCTGCAGAAGGCTTTCCAATTTCTCCTCGGTTGCATGTCCTGATTGCACGCGACAAATTTCTAAAGAACAATGTGGATGCAAAAAAATACTTTTTTTCTGGATCAAATGATAACTTGATTCCTAAAAATGTTGGAATCATTTTAAAAAACCCTTCTTATGCGGATGTGCTTGCGCAATTTAGAGATGAGGGAATTTCGACTACCTTTTACAAAGGAAAAATAATGTCAAATATTCTTTCTGATCTAAAAAAAACAGCCGGGACAGACTTCTTACATCCTGATGATTTTGAAAACTATTCAGTAGTTTTTCGGAAACCATTGTGCGGTTCCTATAGAAATTTTCGTGTGTGCTCAATGGGACCGCCTAGCTCAGGAGCAATAACAATTTTGCAAATTTTAGGTATTTTAGAAAATTATGAATTAGCAAAATTTAAAAAAAATTCTCCAGAATTAATTCATTTAATTTCAGAGGCTACATATTTATCTTTTTTAGACAGAAATTCTTATTTGGGTGATCCTGATTTTGTCAACATTCCCATCGCACAAATGCTGGATAAAAATTATCTCAAACAGAGGGCTCGCTTAATTTCGCTGTTTGAAAAAATTGAACAAGCTAGTCCCGGAAAATTTAAAAATGTTGCCGAAAAATCACACTATATTGATCATTCTATGAACTCAACGACTCATTTTGTCATTACTGATAAATGGGGGAACGCGTTATCTATGACAAGTTCAGTTGAGTCTGCTTTTGGTTCTAGAATAATGTCCCAGGGGTTTATTCTTAATAATCAGCTTACAGATTTTTCATTTCGCTATAAAGATGATAATGGGATCAAGCTACAAAACTCTCTTGAGCCTGAAAAAAGACCTCTTTCTTCAATGTCACCAACAATTATTTTCGATAAAGACAACAACCTATTCGCATTACTTGGATCCCCAGGTGGGAAAAATATCATCAGTTATGTCCTACAAACAATAGTAAGATTAATTGATTTTGACTTTCATCCGACAAACGCTGTAAGTGAGCCTCGCTTTGTCAACACGGGAAGAGGCTTGATTTTAGAGAAAGATAAATTTTCAATAGAAGTAATCGACAGATTAAAAAAAATTGGTCACTATGACCTAAAGGAAAGAAAGCTGTTTAGCGGAATCCATGTTATCAAAGTAAAAAAGGATAAAATACAGACTTACATTGAAACTGGAGTAGATCCACGAAGAGAAGGGATGGCGTTAATTGAATAAAATGAAAAGGTTTTTATCTATTGAGGAACTTAGAAAAAAAGCACAGTCGTCAGTTCCGAAGATGTTCTTTGATTATTGTGAATCAGGATCATGGGACGAGGAATCACTCAACAAAAATATTTCTGATTTAAAAAATATCCAGTTTAAACCAAGGGTTGTAAGAAATCTTTCTAATCGGAAAACAAAAATAACTCTTTTGGGAGAAGAATTTGGTATGCCAATCGGTTTATCGCCTTGTGGACTTACAGGAATGCAACATGCGGATGGTGAAATTCATGCAGCAAAAGCTGCCGAAAAATTTCAAATTCCATTTACCCTTTCTACGATGTCCATTGTCTCAATAGAAGACCTGGCAAAGAATGTTTCCCGAGAATTTTGGTTTCAACTATATGTGATGAAGGATAGAAAACTAACCAATGATTTAATGGCTAGAGCAAAAGCGGTTGGCTGCAATACACTAGTCCTAACAGTTGATCTCCAGGTATTAGGCATACGATATAAGGATGTGAAAAATGGGCTAAGCACCCCGCCAAAGTTGACAATCAAAACCCTACTTGATTTGGCACTAAAGCCAAAATGGGCGTTTCAAATAGCTAAAACCAAGAATAAAACTTTTGGCAACCTTAAACCATATATAACTAATGTCTCGAATTTAAATAGTCTATCTTCATGGATAAACGAACAATTTGATGAATCGCTTCAATGGGATGATATAAAAAGATTCCGAGATTTTTGGCCTGGCAAGTTAATTATTAAAGGAATCATGGCGCCAGAAGATGCCGAGCTAGCTACAAGCATGGGTGCTGATGCTCTCATAATATCTAATCATGGAGGTAGACAATTGGATGGCTGTGCCAGTTCAGTTTCAGCTCTCATAGAAATTAAAAATAATCTATCATCTAAACAGATTAGCTTGCTATTTGATGGAGGAATCAGAAATGGAAAGGATGTTTTAAAAGTAAGAGCGTTAGGAGCTACCATGGGTATGATTGGTAGACCATATTTATATGGGTTAGGGGCAGGAGGAGAGAGCGGAGTTATTAGAGCTCTTGAGATATTACATGAGCAACTAGATCGTACCATGGCTTTGTGCGGGCACAGAGATATAAATACTGTTGACAGTTCAATTCTTAAATCAAATTATCCTCAAATTACAACCTAAGGTAAAAATATTTTCTTTGGCTCCCCCGCCGGGCAAAAATCAAACATTTTGTTTTCCGATATCGGAGTGTGATCTGCATTAAAAATTACTGCGCATGTTTGACCGGTCCATTTATTAACAATAAAGAACATTGAGTCGCTCTCATCGTAAGAAATAAATTCGAAACGATGTACCCAAACGTAATTCACTGAGAATATGACAGCAGCGAGTATTATAGACAAACTGAGTTTAGTAGAAGATTTCAAAATTTACACGATATAATTATTCAACTAATGAAATGATAACACTACTAAAGAATCCTGTACAATCTTAACTCAGTTACTTAAATAGTAAAGACCAGAATAATTCTAATGAGGCAATAAAAAACGAGGCATGATAATTCAAGCTATAGGTGCAAAGATAAAAAAAATATTTTATTCTACTATCCCCGTAAAAAAAGATAGCTCATCTATGAAGGCTGTCTGTACTGCTTATGAATTAATCTTACAACGCTCGATAGATGCCGATGGAAAGTCATATTGGCAGGATCAGATCAAAAATGGAACTTTTTCTAAGCCACTTTTGATAGATGCACTAGTAAATTCCCCTGAGTACCAAATGTTAAAAAAAACTCCCTTTCATGAAATGGTTCATCTCGCCCGAGTAGAGTGGACGAAACATCTACCGAAGGGCTCTTCTATTTTAGACATAGGAGGTAGTTCTCCGAATATTGATCAAGGAGCATTAATTGAATTAGGTTATCCCTATAGACCAAAACAGTTATTTATCGTTGATTTACCTCCAGAAGAGCAATATTGGGGTAAGCCAAAGTTTCCCCAGGACAGGGACTATATTTTTTCCTGGGGAACTTTGAAATATTTTCATGGGAGGGCTGAGAATATCGCATCCTTAAAAGGCCTACAAAATTTAAAGTTTGATATTATTTACATGGGGCAAACTATTGAACATATTGTGCCCGATTTTTTACCGGATATTCTTGACTGGATTTCTGATCACTTAAATGAAAATGGAAAATTTATTTTTGATACTCCAAATCGTCTTATTACTGCAATACAGAGTGACTCATTTATTGATCCAGACCACAAGATAGAATACACACCGGAACAATTAGAAAATATTTTACGTAGGCATAATTTCTCTATTTCGGATTCCTGGGGATTATTGCCAATGCCAATGACATTCCAATTAAAAAAATTTAGTCCTCAAGAAGTCTATGATCACTTCTTATTATCAAAGGATTTAAAAGTTTGTTATCTTTTTGCATTTTCATGTACTCGTAATTAACAAAATGGAAGGAAAGCTATGTCTAAGAAAATAAGGTTTTGTGTTGGTGAATCATTAGTTGCTGGAGGTCCTCCAGGAACTGCCGCTGAACCTGAGGTGATTATTGGAGAGTTAGATGGACCAGTCGGAGTTGCGTTTGCAAATCAGCTTGGAGACCAGAATAACGGACACTCAAAAGTGCTAGCAATAATGAATACTGACATTATGGTTAAACCAGCAAC
>SGYQ01000019.1 GCA_004214155.1 Burkholderiaceae bacterium | reverse complement strand
ACTATGAATGAGGAGGCAAAAAAGCTTACAAAAGCATTAAGTCATGAGGCAAAAGTCAAGGGTAATTGGGGTGAACTTATTTTGGAAAAAATCCTGGAAGGAAGCGGGCTAAGACCAGGGAAAGATTTCAAGAGGGAGGTCGTTTTTCGTACCGATGAGGGGACAAAGAGGCCTGATGTAGTTATTTACCTCCCTAAAGGAAGACATATCGTGGTTGATTCTAAGGTTTCGCTCAATGCTTACTTAAAATTTGTTAATAGTGATTCCAAATCTGAGAAAGGTTATGCTTTGAAAGAGCTTTCCAGGACTATAAATGCTAGAGTAAAAGAATTGTCAGAGAGAGACTATTTTGAAATTCCTGGTCTGAAAACTCCTGAGCTAGTCCTTCTGTTTTTGCCGAATGAGGCTGCATTCATAGAGGTATTCAGGGATGATGAAGGAATAGTGCAAAGATCGATGAATAGTAATGTTTTAATTACGGGCCCTTCAACTTTCCTCGCCAGTTTAAACATCATTCGTCAGGTTTGGAGTTTTGAAGAGCAAAATGATAGAACAATGGAGCTTATTGACCGAGCTAGGAAAATTTATAAAAAGTGTATGGGTTTTGTAAGCAGTATGGAGGATGTCGGTAGACATATAGATAAAGCAAAAGATGCGCACTGTATAGCATTTAATCAATTGTCTCAGGGTAAGGGAAATTTGGTAAGTCAGCTTGAGGGAATCGAGAGAATAGGTTTATCTGTTCAAAAGCAAACTGCACCCAGGTTTGTAAAACAAATAGAAGTTGATGGGCACGATGAAATATCATGAGAGAAAATTATCGATTTAGGCCAGAGAATTTATTCAAGGTTTCTACAAATTTGTATAGGGACAGTAGCAAATCTGTGTGAGATTTATAGAGTTGAAAGATATTAACAGCGTGGTATATGTTTACTTTTTTTTCTGTTAAGGTAACGCTTTTTTCCATTCGATGAATATTTCTTATGATAGCTCGGAGCTGTTTGTTGTTAAAAATACTGCTTGCTCCAAAAACAAATAAGAGAAGAGTTTTTATCTCAAGAAGTGAGTTTCTAAGGCAGTTAAGGGGTGATTTCCCACCGTTTTCACAAAACAAGCATGAAAAATAATCCAGCACTGCAATCGTACTCATTAGGTCGGTTTTAATTTTCTGAAAAGAAATGGTCGATATAGCTTTTTGTTTTTTAATAACTCGAAATGTCAGTTGCTGATTTTTTCTTAATTCAAATCCCCGTAGTGCTTTTGATCTTCCTTGATAAAAAGAGTTTGGAAGTTTTGCCCACAAATTTTCGAAGAATTCTAGCAAAAGATTTTTCTCATCCTGCTGCACTTCGATTTCAATTTCGTTAATTAGTTGTTCACGAGTCTGACACAATATTTTCCCCTCATCAAAACAAATCGTAAAGATTGAACCTTTATAGTTTGTCGTCCATATTGTTCTAAGAATGTCAGTTTGGAAAATCTTATTTGATTGTTTTACGATTTTTTGAAATGGAAGGTTCTGCGGAACTAATCTCTTTTCTTTCAATGTTTTCTCGATCGGTAAATCTTGAAAATTATAATGAATAAAATCCTGGCTATTATTTTTAGTTATATCTGATACCCATTCCAGACTTTTTCCTTGACCCCTATCAATTTTTAATTCGAGTAAGGTAGATTTTTTTTCGCTTCGTTTACGAAGTGCAATACCATTCTTAAGTAGGTTATACTTGTTATCATCAAAATACTCTGTAACAATTTTTTTTCTTACTGGTGTGTATAAATTATTTATGTTTCTTAACATTTCGAATGAAAATTTTCCGGATAGTCTGAGTTCTTTTTCGACAAAGGGTTTCGGCTTCGGATATTTCATTTTTCTTTTGGTTTTTTAAGTGTGCGTTGTGTTATGAATTATATGAGAAAATTTGCTGGCTTAGTTTTCATTTTGTTTTTTTTAAAACCGGGATTGTGTGAGTGGAAGCAGGTAAGTCAGTCAAAGAAGGGAAATTACTATATTGATCCTGGAAGCGTGTTATTAATTGATGATGGTATCAAGAGTGTTTGGGTCTTAATAAATTTTAAACAAGAAAATAAAAAGATAAAGTCTCGCCAATTAAAATTAGAAATGGACTGTTTGTCCAGCGAAATGAGAGTTAAATCAATATACTCTTACAGTGGGTTTTTTTTAGGAGGTATCCCAGTTAAGGAATACTATAAAGCAGAGGAATGGAGATCAATTGATACTGATGCGGATTTGGGAATTGTTTATAAGCGGTTTTGTACAAAGTAAAATTATTTTGAGAAGGTTAGAAATTCGCTTATATGAGAATCTTTAATATTTGCAAAAAATTCATCTGCGTTGCGTTTATCTATTAATCGACCTTTTTTCATAAATAATATTTCTCCGTTTAGTCGTTTAGCTTGGTCAATGTTATGAGTTGCCATAATTATCTGCGTTCCCTGATTTGAAATCGTTCTGATGAGACTCTCAATTTCCCTTGTGTAGTGCGGATCGATATTGGAAGTAGGTTCATCTAAAAACAGAACTTCTGGCTTAAGCAAGCATGCTCGAATTATGGCCAGTTTTTGCTGTTCCCCTTGGGACAGTGTGGGCGCATAAGCATCTGCTTTATGAGAAAG
The DNA here is from genome assembly GCA_004214155.1 of Burkholderiaceae bacterium. Classification (GTDB taxonomy): domain Bacteria; phylum Pseudomonadota; class Gammaproteobacteria; order Burkholderiales; family Burkholderiaceae_A; genus UBA7377. Next base: position 18,406 of record SGYQ01000019.1, on the reverse strand, counting down.
ATTTACCTCGCTAAGGGCTTTCTGCACAAGTTGCTCTTTTATCGTCCGGTCATTCTCTATGGTATTTAGGGCAAACAATAAATTTTCTTTTACTGTTCTTCTGAGCATAATTGGTTTTTGAAAAACCATTGTTTGTCTGACGGAGCCAAAGTTTTTCTTATTGTCGGCCCATGAAACTCTTCCTTGAGTAGGCATAAGAAGACCGTGCGCAACTCGCATAAGTAACGTTTTTCCGGATCCATTTGCTCCCATTAAGATTTTGGGCAAACCTTTTTCAATCCTTAAAGTAATATTTTCCAGGAGAATTTCCCCCGCATTTTTAAACCAAACCCGATCAATTTTTAGCGGCAAAATTGACTTCATTGCTTACTTTCTAAACACTCTTTTATGAAAAAAATTATTCCGTTTATTGTGAAAATAACCGAGATTAAAATAAGTCCCAGCATAATCGCAAAGTTTAGGTTTCCTTTTGATGTCTCTAGGGCTATAGCTGTTGTCATTACGCGGGTGACGCCATCAATATTTCCGCCTACTATCATAACCGATCCAACTTCAGATAACGCTCTACCGGTAGCTGCTAAGATAATTGTCATCAATGAAAATTTTGCATCCAGTAATAATGCGCTTATGATCGACCTTTTGGGAATTCCAAGTGACGTGAGTTGTTCGCTATAATCAGTCCATACATTTTCAATTATCTGCCGTGCCAGCCCCATTATTATTGGGGCTATTAGGATCGTCTGGGCAATTATCATCGCCGAAGGTGTGAATAAAATTCCTAATGAGCCTAGTGGCCCTGCTCGAGAAAGTAAAAGATAAATCAAAAGACCCACAACAACAGGTGGTAGACCCATTAAAGTGTTTAGCATTATTACTATAAATCGTTTGCCAGAAAATCTGGTGGTTGCAATCACTGCAGCTAAAGGCAGGCCTACTAAACTGGCAAAAAAAACTGAGCTAAGGCTCACCTGTAGACTAAGCTTTACTGTTTCGTAAAGAGCAATATTGTCTATCTGATCAAAAAATATCTGCATGAATTCATCCATATAATTTTTATTTCCGCGCTCTTCCATCCATCATCAAGCGATTTTTCGAGCTTTTTAACACGTTTTTCTATGGGTTATTACAAATCAGCAATTAATCTAAAGATCTTCGGCTAATTTTTCTATCCAATGCTTTACGGGTTTATCAGACTTAGACTGTAAGTGCGTTATACATCCTATATTCGCGGTTAAGATTTGTTTGCATCCGGTCTGATGGAGATTGGTCAGTTTTCGATCTCTGAGTTCCCCTGCAATTTTAGGATTAAGTATAGAGTATGTTCCAGCTGATCCACAGCACAAGTGTTTTTCAGGAAACTGAGTTTCTATGTCATAGCCGAAATCTATGAAATATTTCTCAATTAATCCGTTAATTTTCAATCCATGTTGTAAAGTGCAAGGGGGATGAAAGGCTATTTTCTCTTCCTTTATCTTTATCGTATTCTTCAACGACTCATAGATTTGTGGAAGCAGTTCAGAAATATCTTTAGTAATCTTAATAATATCTCTAACTGATTTCTTTTCGTCTTCTGATAATCCGTCAATGTTGAGATAGTCCTTTATTTCATAGCTACATGCAGAAGCTGTAGAAACTAAAAAATCAATCTTATTTTTTTTTATGGTGCTCTTCCAGTGGGAGATATTTTCTTTTACACGTTTTAATTTCGCTGTCTTGTCTGATAGGTGACCTTCTAAAGCTCCGCAACAAACACTATCTGTAGCAATATATGTTTTACAATTTGCAGCATTTAAAACAAGCTCTGTTGCAGTGTTTATCGTAGGCTTTAGTGATTTTTGAACGCATCCACGAAACAGTAAGATATTGTATGACTTGCTATTGAAATTTTTATTTTGTTTTTTTAGGTTTGCATTGGTTGAAATGGCGTAGCCTTTTTTATTAGGCAAGAAAGCTCTCAGATTCTTCGGCAAAACAAACTTGAAGAGATTTGCTATGAAAATACTAATATGAAAGCTTTTTGACAATAAAAATCTTTTTAAAATAATTCTTATTAATCGAGGCCAAAATTGTCTTTTTTCAATATTTTCCATAAGTGGTTTTCCATGCTCATAAATCTTTGAATATTGGACTCCACTCGGGCAGGTTGTTTCGCAGTTACGGCATAGTAAGCATTGATCCAGGTGATGTAAAGAATCAGTTGATGTGGGTTTTCCTTCTAACAAATCCTTAATTATTGAAATTCTGCCCCTAGGACCACTCCTCTCGTCTCCTAAGGTTTGGTACGTGGGACAAGTGGCATTACAAAATCCACAGTGTACACATTTACGAATTAGCTGAGAGGCTAGTTTCGCACCAGTTTTGTCTTTGTAGTTACTGTCTATGTTTACATGCATGGAAAAGCTTACTTAACGCAACAAATTAAATTAAATTACAGGAATCAGACTTTTGTTCATTTATACTATAGTTTACGCTAATTCGTGGGAATTCTAGTAATAGCGGTTTTCCCGATGGTTTTTGGTTGTTTAATCGGCAATAATTCTACTTGATGAGACGTTTAAAAAACATTTGTTGGGGTTTGGGTGTTTTTATAGCTTCCAGTTTCTCGTTACATGCTGGTGATTTAGGGATACACTTTGGCATCTGCGAGAAAGGGTCAAATTGCGAGCGGTGCATAGACTCGTTCAAGTATACGTTGATACCAGATTTTAGTTCCCGGAGGGTAGTTGCTATCGGCTTCGACAAAGGGGGAAAGGCTGTTTGGAGAGAATATAAAGGGTGTCAAATGGAAGACTCTAAGAATTGGCGTTGTACGGGATTTCACGGTGACTATGTTTCTCGAGAATCAAACGTTGTTTTGGAAAGCAATTCTCTTACTTACTATCCTCAACGTGGGTTAGAAATTTGCAATTTTAATGAGTGATTCCATAAATTATTCGCATTAAAGTAGTAGTTCTCAGTCAAAAATTAGGCTATGTACATTGTTTTCGCAGATTTAGGCAAGAACTTATCTAAAAATATCAAGCCTAAGTATTTTTTAAGCAAGCATACATTGGAACTATACAGGGCAATCATTGAGCATTGGTGCCACACTTACTTATAGCTTATGGTCATGAGCAAAGGGATTCACGTAAAACGTACTGTTTTTATACTCATCTTTCTCTTGTTAACTGGGGTAGCTGGTTTTCGAGGTAATTTTCTATTCGCTCAAGATTTACCTGCATTTTTCAACATCTCTAAAAATGTTGAAGGCTTAGTTCGGGAAGGAAATCTACAAATCGGGTTAGTCACGGACAGAAAAGCCATCAGTCCTGGAAATACATTCACGCTTGGTGTAAAAATGGAGCATGATCCTGGCTGGCACACGTACTGGTCCAATCCTGGTGATACTGGTCTTCCTACTAAAATTAGTTATAACTTTTCGATTGCTAATGGGCTTTGGGAAGTGGGACCGGTCCAATGGCCAACACCAAAAAAGTTTTTAATTGGCACTCTAGCAAATTATGGATATGAAAATAGTCTGCTTTTATTACAAGATATATCTATGCCAGATGATTTGGTTGCGGATTCAGTAGGCATTGATGTCAATGTTGCCTGGTTAATTTGTAAAGATGTTTGTATTCCAGGAAATAAAACATTGTCGATTAGGCTGCCAGTTTCAGAAGATTTGGAAGTTGTTAGATCAGCTGATTCTAGGTCGATAGATAGAGTAAGAAAAAACAATCCCAAAGAAGATTCAGCTTTTTCCACCAGGTTATTTTGGTCTCATAGCGAAGATTATAAAAAACTATACATTTATAGCTTTTTACAACAATTAGATAAAAGTCCTGAATTTTTTCCTTTAAAAAAAGGAGTAATTATTCCATCGGCAACACAATCATTTGTTAAATTGCGGGATGGTGTTACTAAGGATATAGGTTGGCGTCTAGAATCTAAATTGCATACAGAAATACCGGAGGTGGAAAAATTGGGAATCAATTCCCTTAATGGGCTGCTAAAATTTTCTGATGGTTCTTCAAAATACATAAGACTAGATTATCGAGATGCCGAAGACACAAACTTTGAGGTTTTAGAACCAGTAGAAAGCCCCGAGAAAAATTTAAAAAATACTGCAGATGGAAGTTACCTCAAGACCAACATCGGTTTTTTAGTGAGTATTGGCTTTGCTTTTTTTGGAGGGTTAATTTTAAATCTTATGCCATGTGTTTTTCCAGTTATTGGAATTAAGGTTTTGAGCTTAATTAAAACGAGCAATAATGGACGCCAGAGCAATATCAATACTATTGGGTTTTCACTTGGTGTTCTGACATTTATGTTACTTTTTGCAGTTTCGTTTATATTGTTGAGAAATTCAGGGACAAGCATTGGCTGGGGTTTTCAATTGCAAAATTCATCCTTTGTTCTTTGTTTGATCTTTCTTTTTTTTCTCATGGCATTAAATTTATTTGGATTTTTTGAGTTTGGAACAAGTTCGCTCTCCCTTGCCTCTTATGATCGCTATTCAGGATTTTTGGGTAATTTTCTGAGTGGCGCATTAACTGTTGTTGTAGCAACACCCTGTACTGCACCCTTCATGGGCAGTGCTCTAGGGTATGCTGTTAGCACATCAAATACGGAATTAATACTTGTTTTTTTTGCTTTGGGCTTAGGAATTTCTTTTCCCTACTTTGTTTTGGCGAGTAATCCACGGTTAATAGGTTTTTTACCGAAACCTGGAAAATGGATGGAGTTGCTTCGAGAGTTTCTCGGTTTTCCTATGTTAATCTCTGCGGGTTGGCTTTTACTCATATACATTGAGTTAGAAGGGAATGAATCAATGCTCCAAATATTTTTTATCTTGATTCTTATCGCCATATTTTTCTGGCATAAGAAACATTTTCCGAAACAATACAAAACAGGTTCTAACATACTTGATCAAATCAATGTTGTACGTTTGTTTCTGATGATTACAATTGCGATAACTGCACATAGTGTATTTAACGTACATTCCAAAAAAAGTTTAGATACTCTGTCAGGTAATAACAAAAAGGATGAAGTAATTAGTATCAAGAAGGAAAAAATTGAATGGAAGAATTGGGAGATAGGTTTGCCTGAACAGTTTTTGCAAAAAGGCGATACAGTTTTGTTAGATTTTACAGCGACGTGGTGCATTACTTGTCAAGTCAATAAAGTAAGAGTTTTTGAAGATGAACAGCTTATAGATTTATTTGCTGAGAAAAATATCATACTTATTCGGGCTGATTGGACAAAGCAAAATAAGGAAATTGAGAATGAAATAAAAAAATATGGGAGAGTCGGCGTTCCATTAAACATTCTACTTCGACCAGGCCAAGCCCCTTTCATTTTTTCTGAGTGGTTAGATAAGGAAGAGATTGTGGAGCTTTTAATCGACTAACGATTAACAGTGAAATTACGAGTTCATGAGGACACTAAGCTTCACGTCTGTTACAATAAAATATTTTGGAGTTTTTAACAGATGAATCGTTTGGTCACAGCAGGGGTTGCGTCGCTTTTTTCGCTTTTACTAGCATCTTGCGGTAATGAGCAAAGGTCTGAAGATAGTTTTAAAATTACTGCCATTCCGGATGAGGCACCTACGGAATTACTTCGTAAAGCTGAGCCCTTGATTGACTACTTAGAAAAGGAAACTGGACTAACAATTGAATTTATCCCAGTTACAGATTACGCGGCTGCTGTAGAGGCCTTTGTCAATCGTAAAGTAGATATGGCCTGGTACGGTGGATTTACTTTTGTGCAGGCTAAGATCAGGTCCGGCAACAATGCAATACCGATCATTCAACGGGTCGAAGATGAAAAATTTCAATCAGTATTCATTACGACGGATCCGAATATTAAGACATTGGCTGATTTGAAAGGGGTAACCTTCTCTTTTGGTTCACAGAGCTCAACTAGTGGTCACTTGATGCCTAGAACATTTTTAGCCAAAGCTGGAATAAATCCTGAAGAAGATTTTAAGCGCACGGCTTATAGCGGCGCTCACGATGCGACAGTTGCATCAGTGGGTTCCGGAAAGGTGCAAGCTGGTGCTCTAAACATCAAAGTGTGGGAGAAGTTGTCTAAAGAAAACAAAGTGCCAGAGGGTACGAGAGTCTTTTACACAACGCCGTTTTATTACGACTATAATTGGACAATTCATAAAGAAGTTTCAGAAACTGTTCGACAGAATATAACCGAGGCATTTCTGAAATTATCTAACGATACTGAAGCTGGTAAACGTATACTGGAATTGCAAAGGGCATCCGGTTTTATTGCAACAGCTGCAGAAAATTATGGAGATATTGAAAAGGCTGCACGAAAAGCAGGGCTTTTAAAATAACAGGGTCTCTTGGTTTCCGTATTATTACAAAATTATTGTCAAAGAGTCGTAATTCCAAAAGGAAATACTAAAACCATCTTGAATGGTATTGATTTAGGGGTTTCTCAAGGAGAGCAGGTTGCAATCGTTGGTTCCTCCGGGGCTGGAAAAACGTCCCTCCTTAAGGCATTGGTATTTGCCTCAGAACCATCTTCAGGACAAGTTTTTTTTAATGAGCTAAATCCTTGGTTATCTTCTAGTATAGTTCGTCACAAACTCAGGAGATTGGTGAGTTTTGTCCCGCAAGAACCTTCGTTTCCATTGCGTCAGAGCGTGTACAATGCGGTTTTAGCAGGTTGTTTGCCTACGACGAATCTTTTAACTTCTTTAGTCTCTCTAATTTATCCAAGGAATGTCGATGCTATAACAGAAGTCTTACATAAGTTTCAACTAAGTGACAAAATCGCAAATAGGGTAGACCAGTTATCCGGAGGTGAGAGACAGAGGGTGTCATTAGCAAGGGCGCTAATATCTGATGCCTCTTTGTGGACAATAGATGAACCACTTTCTGGCTTAGATCCAAAGCTTGCAGATACTGTAATTAAAACACTACGTGATCATGCGAAACAAAAGGAGATTACGTTTGTCTGCACTCTGCATCAGGTCGAATTTGCTCTGAGATACTTTCCAAGGATAGTCGGAATCAAAGGAGGGAATCTGGCATTTGATCTTCCTGTAAAAAAAGTTACATCCTCTCTATTAGAGGATACTTATGAAAGACATGTAAAGTGTTAGCTTCTGAATACAGGGATACAATTACTCGAAGAAATTTTACCGTTGTTGTGATCTTCATAGTTCTGTTTTTCCCTTTACTTAAAACTGTTGAATTTTACCCATGGGTTTTGTTTGGTGATAAAAATTTAAAGATTACTATTGATTTTTTGTCAGCCTTTTACCCGCCAAATTTAACCAACACTTTTTTGTTAGAAGTTTTTGAAAGTTCTCTTCAGACAGTAGCAATTGCTACAGTCGGTTTATTTTTCGCTCTTTTGATTGGGATACCATCTGCATTATTAATTACAACGGCATTATCTGTTTCCGAATTTGAAAATAGAAAGCCGGTTCTTCCGTATTTATTCCGATATTTAATTAGGGCTTTGTTGATTTTGTTACGTAGTATCCCTGAAATTGTTTGGGCATTAATTTTCGTTAGGGTTGTAGGACTTGGACCTACAGCAGGAATACTAGCTATTGCTCTTACCTATGGGGGAATGCTTGGAAAAGTTTATGCAGAAATATTAGAAAGTGGCGATAATCCTCCAGGAAAATACGCAATGCAAATAGGCTGCAGCAGGCTACAAGTACTTATGTACTTCCTTGTTCCTCAAAATTTATTAGAACTTTTATCCTATACAGTTTATAGATGGGAATGTGCTATTCGATCAACTGTAATCATGGGTTTTGTCGGAGCCGGAGGGCTAGGTTTTCAGTTAGAGAGCTCCTTAAAAATGTTCGCTGGTGATGAGGTCCTTACGATTTTATTTGCCTTTATTGGGCTAGTTTGGCTATCTGATTACTTCAGTAAAAGTATTAGAAAGAGTTTAACGTGAACAAACTTGTAACAGTATCAATAGTTTTTCTCCTTTTACTTTTCAGTTTTATGCAAGTAGATCTAAGATTAAGGGAGCTCGTTGCATACGATAACCTAGAAAATATTTTAAAGTTTATAGCAGAATTTTTCCCGCCACATACAGAAAAAGATTTTTTAAAAGCCGTTTTAATCGCCCTGTGGGAAACATTGGCAATTTCTATCGTAGGCACTTTGTTATCGGCAATTTTCGGATTAATTTTAGCTTACTTCAGTAGTGAATACACGGATACGCTTGTGGGAAAGATTTCCTCAAATTTTTGTAAGTTTCTTCTGAATGCACTTCGTTCAATACCGGAATTAGTTTGGGCTGCATTGTTAATAATAAGTGCTGGATTGGGTCCATTTGCTGGTTGTTTAGCAATTATTTTTCACACTACCGGTGTTTTAGGGAGACTATTTTCTGATGCTCTAGAAAACGTTCCGCCCGAGGCTCCTAGAGTGCTCAGGATTAATGGAGTAAGTAATTTCAATATTTTCTTACACAATAAAATGTCTCAATTAACTGTTCAGTTTTCAAGCTATATTCTCTATCGTTGGGAAAATAATATCAGGGTTGCATCTGTTTTAGGGTTAGTTGGAGCAGGTGGTTTAGGTCAATTATTAAGTTTCCATCTAGGACTCTTTTTAATGGATAAGGCTTGCACAGTAATTTTAGCGATGCTTTTGTTGATACTGTTCGTTGACGGACTTAGTTACTCAATTAGACGGAGGATTTATTAAATGACAGAAGATGACAAAAAAGCGCTAGAAGGATTGTTCGTAAATTCACAAGCGTTTTTGCCTCCGCGGTTTTTTTATAATAGTCTCGGAGGTCTTCTTTTCGAAGCTATAACAAGGCTGGAAGAATATACCCCCACAAAGGATGAGCTATCAATTTTTCAAAATAGAATCCGAGAAATAAAAAAGATTCTCCCTTCTGATATTTGTTTGATTGATTTGGGAGCTGGGAATTGTTCAAAGGCAGAAAAGATACTACCTGAGGTGTGTCCGGAGGTCTTTTTGGCGGTTGATTTGCCATCTAAATTTTTCAGGAACTCCGTAACAAGACTAAAGAACTCGTTAAGAAATCAAAAGATCTATGCGCTTGAAAAAGATTTTACATCTGGACTTTTTTTAAGTGAGATAGCTCGAATAGTTGGGGATGCAATCTACCACCTTGACAAAGTACTCTTTTTCCCTGGATCAACTATTGGAAACTACTCTCCTATAGATGCAAAAAACTTTCTTATGAGTATTGATCATGATTCTATTATTATCGGTGTTGACTTGATAAAGCCAGAACGAGAGATGATTAGCGCCTATGATGATTCACTCGGTGTTACAGCTGCATTCAACAAGAACGCACTGTTACATGCAAATGCGCTATTAGGTACAGATTTTGAAGTTGGAAATTGGAGTCACAAAGCAATTTATAATTCTTCTAAGTCTCGTATTGAGATGCATCTGGTAGCAAAAAGCACGCACCCCGTAAGCTCTCCTTTCGGTAAGCGAGTATTTTCAAAAGGGGAATCAATCCATACTGAAAATTCACACAAATATTCACTGGAATCTTTTAAAAATTTGTTGTTGGGTTCTGGTTATGTTGATATTTATGACTTTTTACATCCTAGCAATAGGTACGGTGTTTTCGTTGCTAAACGAAACAAGCAGTCCTGAAACCTGAAAAAATATCCATTCTGTTAGGCTTATAAAAATTCCGAAAATGTAGGTTACGGAAATTTTCGCAAGTTGCAAAACTTGCTCCTTTTACAGTTTTATGCTGTCCGTCAAACCATGGTTTCGAATAGTCCTTATAAGGGTGTGGAACAAAGTCTGGAGGCTCAGAAAACGTATTCGATGTCCATTCCCAAACATCTCCCCAATGAAAGTTAGTATTTTGTGATGCAAGAAGCCATTCCAACTCGGTTGGAAGGCGCATACCTACCCACTTTGCGTACGCTTCCGCTTCATAAAAAGAAACATGCAATGCGGGTAGATTTAAACGTAAATTCTCATCTTTTCCAAACCATTTAATTTTTACGAATTCAGAGTCTATGTCTGTTAATTTTTTAAATTCTTTTTTTATATTCTTATAAAAAGATTTTTTGTAGAAGCTTGTAGAAAGCCATATTTTTCCCTCCTTTGACCAAAAGCTAGCATTCAAAAAATCGTCGGAAAGTAGGAAGTCTAAAAAACTTTTTAAGCTCACACAAGATGATTGAATTTTAAATGGCTTGAGGGTAGTTTCTCCATTGAAAATTTCATTGTCAAAGTGAAATGCATAATTTTCATAATATGGAGAAATAGTTTGCTCATTGAAAGACAAAAAAGAGCTTTCAGAACAAAAATCAAGATTTAAATATTTACTTCTTAATCCTGGAATTTCAAAATTTAGTATTTGAGCTGTCATTTTAAATGCTTCGAGATGCATCATTTCGTGCGCAAGGCTTAATTTGTAAAAGTAGAAAGCTTCATCAGTTTCAGGCGAATTTGTTTCGATTTTTTCTATTACGGCATCCCTTGTTTTTCGCAGGTAGTCTAGCGTCTCGTAGAATGTGGGAAGATTGCGATCCCACCTCGCGTTATGTTCTATTTTGCTAGAATCGAAAATAGAATCTGCATCCTTAAAATGAGTTCTATCACGACAAAAATTGTCCCAATCAACAGAAAGATCATAACTTTTGTCAAACGAACATCGTGTATTTCTGACTATCCAACGTTCGTAAAACCAACCTACATGACAAAATTCCCAGATTGGTAAATTAGCCTCCGTTAGGTTAGGAATTCTCAATTCTGAACCCAGAATTTCACGAAATATTTTTAGTGTTTTTAGTGTCTCTCGCCTGGTTTTTTGAAAACACTCAATGAATTCGGCTGGTTTTAAATCTCTGAAGTTTTTGTTTGATATACTCATACTCTATGAAAACAAAAAATGAGCCAAAATTAACGTCTCTTGCCCATGGGGGAGGTTGTGGTTGCAAAGTGTCACCTGAAATTTTATCAGATATTCTCGGAAAAGTTAGGAGTGCTGCATCCCCAGGAGAGTTATTAGTTGGCCTAGGGACATCCGATGATGCAGCTGTGTATCAGATTAATGAGTCACAGGCTATTGTCTCCACTACTGATTTTTTTATGCCTATTGTTGACGACCCAGTTCATTTTGGGGCTATTGCTGCTACAAATGCACTGTCTGATGTTTTTGCTATGGGGGGAAAACCACTATTTGCCCTAGCTATCGTAGGGATGCCTGTAAATACATTGTCATCTAATACGATCTCCAAAATTCTTAGGGGAGGGAGCGATATTTGTGAGGAAGCAGGAATAGTTGTTGCAGGTGGTCATACAATTGACAGCATGGAGCCAATTTATGGTCTTGTTGTTACTGGTTTAGTTGATATAAAAAATTTGCGAAAAAATTCTACTGCATGCGTCGGAGATAGATTAATTTTAGGAAAAAAAATCGGGGTAGGGGTTTACTCAGCAGCAATAAAAGAAGGTTCGCTTAGCAGGGAATACTATGATTCTTTTATTAAAAGTACAACTCAACTGAATAAAATTGGGATGCAATTAGGTGAGCTTGACTCTGTAACAGCAATGACTGATGTTACTGGATTCGGGCTATTAGGTCATTTAAATGAGATGAATATAGGTTCTAACATATCATCGATTATCTATCAAAAAAAAATCTTAAGGCATGATGGTGTAGAAGACCTGATAAATCAGGGTTATAAGACTGGAGCCTCTCAAAGAAATCTGGATGCAATCAAAGATGATGTACGTTTTAACAAAACTATTTCAGATATGGATAAAGTGCTACTAGCAGATCCTCAAACGAGTGGAGGACTTCTAGTAGCTGTGAAAAACTACGACGCTGAGTCTGTATTAAATCTTTTTGTTAAAGAAGGCTATGATGCTTCGATCATTGGTGATGTTGTAAAAAAGACCGAGTACAATATTTTTATTCATAGTTAGCTACTTTGATTAAAATTTACTCACCCACTAGAGATAACGTCGTTACAGGAAATTACGTTACGGCGGAAAGATATTCTTACCACTTACAAAATCTTGGGTATAGGGTTTTTGCTTGTAACGGCTTTGAAGAAAAAGTTAATGCAGAGGGAGTCAGGTGTGCTTTTGTGCTTCACGCTGAAAAAGGATTTCATATAATAAAAGAGTTAGTTGCGAAGAATGTTCCTGTTGTTTTGGTCCTTACAGGAACTGATCTATATAGAGATATTATTTCAACCAACAACTCCAAAAAAGAACATTGCCTGAGATCTGTTCAATTAGCATCAGCAATCGTAGTTTTACATGAAAATGCTGTGTCGGATTTATTGAAGGTCGTTTCTGTCCCAAGAGACCGGATTTTCGTAGTTTTACAGTCAGTTGTAGATTTTAAAAAGAGGAGTTTTTTTTTCAAAAAAAAGAATCAGTATAAAATTTTATTATTGAGTAATATACGAAAAGAAAAAGGAGTCATAGTTGCAATTTTGGGATTCCTAGAATTTCAGAAAAATATTGATGCGAGAACTAAATTTACTCTCGATCATATTGGAGGGGTTTTGGACCAGGGTTACTTTAAAAAAATAACAAATCTTTTAGAAGGTGTTAAAAGTGTTTCTTTCTTAGGCTCCATTGAAAAAGAGAAATTGCAAACGATTTTAGCTAGTTATGATTTATTACTACACTCATCTTTTATTGAAGGAGGATCACTTGTGATTCAAGAGGCTCATAATGCAGGACTGCCAATCATTGCGAGTGATATTTCTTGTCACACTGCGTTGTTAGGGTCTGCATATGTGGGTTTGCATAGTGTTGGTTCGACTGTAGACGTTTCAGAAAAGTTACATACCTTTTTTTTTGATGAATTATGTCGGAAGCAGATGGAAAAGCAACTCTCAAGTTGTCCAGCAGCTGGATCTACACTAGGGAAGGAACAGGAAGAGCTTAGTAAGGTTTTATCCTATATTCAGGTCTAATTACTTTTTTTCACGGACATCCACGTCTATCGTTGTCTTATTTTTCCTCGAAAAACCCTCGTTGTGAGTTGAAAATCGTTGCGAATCTGAAGAAAAGTCTGTTGAATTTTTCACGGAAACAAAAGTTTTATGTCTGCCAAGAGCTACGTATATGAGTGTCGATATTATTGATACCAACAATGCTGCGAATATAGCCTGGAAAAATGATGTTATTCCGAAGTTTGGGATAACTTCCGCTAATCCGAGCAAGACAGCCCCGTTTATTATAGGAATAATTAAGCCCAAAGAAACAACTGCCAGCGGAAGGGTCAGTAATAGAATCATTGGTTTCACAAATATATTTATTAATGTGAGCAATACTGTTGTAATCAATAGAGCCTCAGTAGTGTCGAATGAGAACCCATCAAAAAGAGCGCTAGTAATCCAAAGGGAAATACCCGTAGCGATTAGATTCGTAAAATTTGCAATAACTTTTGAGGGCATTATAAAAATTTGACTCGCAGATAAACCATGTAGATTGTTTGATAAATAAATTATAGTCGGAAAATAGAAAGTAGCCCATTTACCCCTCTCAGAATAGTGAATTTAAAATTTTTGCTGTAATAATTTGTGCAATGCAATATAATAGGGTAATCCCTATAAGGAAAGGTATTTTATGAATCCTAAAGAATCTGTTGTATTAATTACAGGGGCAGGAAGCGGAATTGGCGCAAGCCTTGCCGACCATTTCGGGCAAAAAGGGTCCATGCTTTTCTTAGCAGACCGCGACCCGAAAGCCATCCTCAAAACTGCTGAGATTTTAAAAGAAAAAGAAATAACCGACTTTGAAACTTTTTGTGGTGATGTTGCTGACGAAAAAGAGTCTCTGGACATGGTTAATTCAGCACTTCGTAAGTTTAGCAAGATTAATATTGTAATACCTTGTGCAGGACTAATTCGGGATGGTTTGGCTATCAGCATGGACAAGGAAACCAAACGAGTTAACAAGAAGTTGTCTTTAGAGGATTGGAATAATGTGCTCAACGTTAATCTAACAGGGTCATTTTTAACCATTCGTGATTGTGCGGAAGCGATGGCAAATGGAGGTTGGCCTTCTCTGATTGTTCCAATTTCATCTGTGAATAAGGCGGGACAACTGGGTCAGCTCAACTACTCATCTTCAAAAGTTGCTCTTTCGTTATTTCCAAAAATATTAGTGGGAGAATTTTTGCTAAAAAAAATTAAGAATATTAGAGTTGTGGGGATAGCCCCTGGTTATACGAAGACCCCAATGTTGGAAAACATGAATCAAACTATATTAGAAAAATTAATAAAGGACGTGCACTTAAATCGCCTCATTGAGCCCAGTGAAATCGCGATGTTAATTGAACATATTATAGATAATGAAGCAATTAATGGTACGACGATTGAAATAACGGGCGGGCTTTGCCATCAAAGTGGTGTGGTTAAATAGAGACCATGCTAGAAAAAATTGAACTTTTACGTAGCAAGACAAATGATTACTCGGTTTTGATTGTTTGGTTACATGGCTTAGGCGCACCTGCAGAAGACTTTAAGTTTTTAGCAGATAACATGTCATTACCTGAAAATTTAGGTGTTAAGTTTATTTTGCCGCAGGCTCCCGCGCAAAGTGTAACGTTAAATGGTGGAATGGTGATGCCCGCATGGTATGACATTGTTGGTCTGGACAGAAATGCACCACAAGATATCGATGGAGCCCTTTGCTCCTTGCAAGAAATTGAAAGTGTAATACAATCAGAAATCCATAATGCATCGAGAGGCGTTAAAGTTTTTTTGGGCGGGTTTTCTCAAGGAGGCGCTCTTGCACTATTGATTGCCACTCGTACTAGTCACAATCTGTCCGGGGTAATTTGTTGTTCAGGATACCTTTTACAAGATGCTACACCTGATACCAATCAAATACCAAAACATAAGCCTCCTATTTTTATTTGTCATGGTGAAGAAGACGATGTTGTTAAGAAAGAGTGGGGATTCAAAGCTTACGATGACTTAAAGCATCAGGGGTTTGACGTAGAGTGGCGAAGTTATGTCCATCTTGGACATTCAGTTACCCCCACGGAACTGAACGACATATCTAGTTTTCTAACATCCAAGCTTTAGGAAATAGGAGGCTGGGCTAGCAAAAGAAGTAGCGTGATAGCAGCTGGCGCAAGAATTATGATTAAAACTATTGGTTTCATAGAATCTCCTTTTCCTTATTGTAACAAATTAACTACTTTAAAATGACTAATAGCATTGATTTTTGCACCAGTTAAGCACTGATTTTGGAAAAAAATAGTTATCTGTACTTAGATGAGTTGGTTTTGGTGAATGTACGAAACAAACATGGCCTCCCGCAGTTGGGTACCATGTTTCGATATTCTGGTTTTGGGAAATTTCTAAATGTGGAAGAGAGGAGAAGGGGACAATCGGATCATTCCTTGAATTTATTAAAAGCGTTTTAACTCTTATTTTTTCTACAACCATTGCAGATGAGGCTTTCTGCCAATAGTCTTCAACATTTAGAAATCCGTGAACAGGTGCAGTGTACGAATTATCAAATTCGTAAATGGTTCTTGCGTTTTGCACTTTCTCAAATGAGAAGTCATCTGGATATTGATACCATTTGTCTCTAGCTTTTCTTTTCATTGATCGAAGAAAGTAATTTGCATAAACAAGCCGATTAATTTTTCTATCTATTGCAAGGCCAGATGAACGTAAATTGATAGGAGCGCAAATTGATACAATACAACGAAGATTTGAAATAAGTAGTGAATTTGAGACATATGTCCCTGCCCAGTGAAGCAAAGCATTGCCACCGAGGGAAATCCCAAAAGCATATAATTCTCTATTTTGTTCGGAGCAAATCTTAGAGTACTTTTCAAGTATCCAGTTTATCTCTTCGCTATCTCCCGCATGATATGAACGTGGAAGTTCATTTGCTGAACCAGAACAACCTCTAAAATGTGGGATAGATAGTGAAAATTGCAATTCTTTGCATGCTTGGTAAAAAGCTAAAGAGTAATAACTTGAAGAAGAACCTTCCAAACCGTGAAAAAGAACAACGATCGGGTTTCTTTCCTTATAAAAATTCCGGTTAAAGTCGATCTCTATAAAATCATTATCGGGAGTCTTCCATTTTTCTCGAAGATAAGACGGACGAACTTTTCTTCGTAAGTATTTTTTCCCGACTGTAGCTGGCCAAATTGTTTGCAAATGACCGTTGAATAACCATATAGGAACTCGAAAATCTTCAACGAAATTCAATATCCTGCTACCGCTATTTTAATTCAGGGTACTTTTTAATAATCTTTTGCAATAAAGGTTGAAAGCCAAACCAACCAGCCTCTTCGTTTCCGATTATATCAAATGCTTTTTTTGCAGCATCATTGGAAATTTTTATAGTATCTTTTCCATTTACGGAATTTGCCATTAATTGTGCCTGACAACTTCTTTCCATAGTAATGAACCACCATGCTGCTGATTCAACAAAACTCCCCACTGTTAGTAACCCATGGTTTTGAAGAATTAATGCTTTTTTATTGGATAGTAAATTCGCAATCTCGTCACCTTCACTTGTTTCAAGCACAAGCCCTGAGTATTGTTTAAATACTTCATGGTGTTCATAAAATGCACAAGAATCTTGCGTAATTGGATCCAGGCATTGTCCAAAGGTGGACCATGTTTTTCCATATACAGAATGTGCATGGCATGCAGCATTTATGTTGGGATGAGCCATATGGATTCTGGAATGGATTGCAAATGCGGCTGCATTAACTGGGTTAGTTCCTTCCACAATCTTTCCATCATGAGTGACTCTGATTAGATCAGTTATTCCAACTTCGCTGAAATGTATACCAAACGGATTCACCCAAAAGCTTTCATGATTTATAGGGTCTCGTACTGTAATATGACCCGCTACTCCTTCATCAAAGCCAAAGGAAGAGAAAAGTTTTAGGCTAACGACCAATCTTTTTTTTCGGTGGGTTTGCTCTTCTAAGGGGTCTGAGAATTTTTCGGACGTTGGAATATCTGGGTTATTGATGATATTGCTTTGTGCATCTCTGGAAGCAAAGGGTGAAGATAAATCATTCATATTTTTTCTCAATTATTTTTTAATCACTTAATGATACAACAAATTAAAGAATTTGAACTAGGGTAAACGTGCTCACCACACAAACTACCAATCCTACAATTATCATCAAAATTTTCGGGGGAATTTTTCTACAAAGTAGTGCTGCGAAAGGAGCTGCAAAAAGTCCTCCGACCACTAGTCCGGCGACACTTATCCATGGACTTGCGGTAACAAAAATGGTGAAAAAACCAGCAGTAGAAAGCGTTAAAAAAAATTCTGCAAAATTAACTGAGCCAATTGTTGAACGAGGGTCTTGGCCTTTTCCAAGTAAGTTTGTGGTAACAATTGGGCCCCATCCTCCACCACCTGCAGAGTCAACAAAACCGCCAAAAAATGCGAGCTTTCCAATATTTGAGGTGTTACTTGATAACTGCTGGCTTTTCTTTTTGAAAGCTTTTTTAACAATAATTAATCCCATCACAAGAAGATATGCGCACATTATGGGCTTAAAAATATCCATATCGATTTGAGTAACTAAAAGAACGCCGAATAATGCGCCAATTATTCCAGGAACAAGCAGTCTGATAAAAAGATCCTTTGAAACGTTACCAAGGTTCACGTGTGAGATGCCGGATAAACCAGTTGTGAAAACAGCAGCGATATGCACGCTGGCACTAGCAACTGCCGGAGACGATCCAGTTGATAAAAGAAAAGATGTTGCTGAAATACCATATGCCATTCCAAGGGCTCCATCAATAACCTGGGCTAAAAAACCTATGACCAATGCTTTCCAAAATTCTGGAGTCACGAAAATATCTAGTAATATTGAAAAGGAATTTGTACCATTCGACTGAATAAATTTTGAGATTAAAAACACTAAAACAAGTAGCATGCAAAAGCCCGCAATCCAACAGAAGAGGAACAAAAAAGGATGTTTTTCCCCTTGAAATGTACCAGCTTCAAGTTGAGGTAAACCTACTTCTGCATGCTCTTTTTGTAATGGATCATTACTAAGATCGGGGTCTCGTATTTTCATGGAAAAGTATTTTATCCTTTAATCATTAAAGCGGCAGAAGTTTGATGAGTTATCGGATCAATCAATACCAACGCACCCAGTTTATTTATATATGTATAATCATCATTCAAAATCGGTTTAGCCATTTTCAACGTTGCATAACCAATTTCATTCATTCTCATCTCGGATGATTTGTAGTCTTCTAGTGTTTCTAAATCTATTTTTGAATCAACTGTTAATTTTGCGAATGTCTCGGTAGTTCCTTGTCGAAGAATATATTTTTTTTTGGGATTAAACGCTTCTCTATCAAGCCATGCGATATTTACATTTAGCTCCGAAGAAGCTTTAAGGTGACTGTCTTTGTTCAATAATATATCACCTCTAGCAAGGTCTA
>SGYQ01000018.1 GCA_004214155.1 Burkholderiaceae bacterium | reverse complement strand
AAACCGGCTGGAGCCGTAGTTATGTGTGATATTAATGACAGAATGTTAGAACATGGAAGGAATCGTTGCCTAGATGAAGGTAAGCTCATACCACTGGTTAAAGCAAATGCGGAAAGTCTTCCCTTTATGGATAATTCTTTTGATAAATTAACTATTGGGTTTGGGTTAAGAAACGTTACGGATAAAACAAGTGCTTTAAACGAGTTCAAAAGGGTGTTACGTCCCGGAGGCAAAGCTCTTATTTTAGAATTTTCGCAAATGTCAGAAGGAAATCCAATGAAAAAAGCATACGATTGGTATTCCTATAACATTCTGCCAAAATTGGGTGAACTAACAGCCGGAAAGAGCGGTCCTTATACGTATCTTGTTGAATCGATAAGAGAGTACCCTGGCCCTGATCAGATTTCAGAATTGTTAAAAAGTGTTGGTTTCTCTTCAGTAAGATTTCAGCCGTTGTTTCCGGGAGGGGTAACCGTTCACCAGGTTAAGAAATAAACTTTAAATTTAAAAGGGGAGTTAGTATGGCTGGGTTAACATTAAATAAACCAAACAAAATTATCATAAGTTTTTTGCTTATTTCTTTTTTTAGCTTATTAGCTCTTGAATCTTCAGAGGCTCGCCGGATGGGAGGGGGGCGCTCTTTTGGTAAAATGCCCCCTATCAAGCGTCAAGCTAACACCCCTCCGAAAGCAACTGAAAATGTTAATCCTAAAAACGCTCAGAATGCTGCAGCGTCAAAAAGTGGAGGCATGGGAATGTTGGGGGGTTTAGCTGCCGGACTTGGTCTAGCGGCTCTAGCATCTTACCTTGGGATTGGTGGAGAATTAATGGGTCTTCTGGTTATTCTCGGTATTTGTCTTCTTTGTTTTATTGCTTTTCGAGTTTTTTTTTCGAGAGGGTTAGCAAGAATTGCTCTGGCTGGTGATTCGCCAGAGAGGTTTGCCCAAACTCGTGTCGAAGAAAGGTCGGAGAATATAACCACAAGAGATAATGAGGGAGTGCAGTACACAAATGGTAACTTCGAGTGGGAAATACCCGAAAAAGAAAAATTTCTGGAGGTTGCTAAGTCACAATTTATTGAGCTCCAGGAGCATTGGTCATCAGGCGATTTGCCTAAGTTAGAAAATTTTTGTACAGGGGATTTGATGGAACACCTGTCGAGAGAGTTTAAAGAGAAGGACAGGGTGTATTCTGATCTGTCCGTGGTAGAGTTAAACGCTTATCTTGAGGGTAGCAAGACTATCAAAAAGGAGTCTGGGTTAACTGTGTCAGAAGTTTACATAAGATTTAACGGCCTAATGAGAGATTCGGAGTCTTTGCCGATAAAATTTAATGAGGTATGGACTTTACAGAAGAATAACAGTTCAAGTCAGGGTTGGTTGTTGGCGGGTATTTTTCAGGATGAGCAATTGGACTGAGGATTAATTAAAATGACAGGTTGGCGCTTCGCAGTGAGAGATTTTATTAATCGACAGCTTGAAAATGATGAACCTTTTCTGGCGCACACTAAGATGCTCTCTGGGAAACGAATTATTGTCTTGATGCCCGATATTTTACCGGCCCTAATGTGGTTAGAAATAGAGATTGGCACTGACGGTCTTGTTGATGACATAGTTATCACTGACAAAAAAACAGAACAAAGTGAAGGCGTTTTAAGGATTATTGTCCCCAAAAAATATATAGTATCGCGGATGCGAAAGGTTGCTTCTGATTTTTTATCTCCTAATGAAAATGTATCTGGCCGTTCATCTTTGTTTGGACAAGGTTTGAAAATAGAGGGCGACGTTGATGATATTCAGACCGTCGGTGATATAGTAGAGGGGTTAGTCGATAGAGCTACTAGAAAATATAACGACGTTAAAATTTTTAAAGATAACTTAACGAAGAGCACTAACTGGTTTTTTGGTGATTTCATAGTGAGGAAAAAAGATTTTGAACAACAAAGTCGAACCTTGAATGAAATCACGGAGCGGTTAAAAAATTTAGAAAAAGAACTCAAAGCTCCTCGTTGAAATTACTGACTTTTGATGATAGGAGTTGCTTGCCTAGTTCAACTCCTGGTTGATCAAAGCAGTTTAGGTTCCAAAATACACTTTGCACAAATACCTTGTGTTCCATTAGTGCCATTAGAGCTCCTAAATTGTATGGTGAAACACCGTTTATACTTATTATTGAGCTCGGTCTGTTGCCATCAAAACCATCCAAGGGCGAACCCATAGCGAGGGCGTCCGCCTGAGCTCGTATATTTTCTTTTGTATAAGATGAAACAGACAGATTGTTTGTCTCAGCTTTGTCTTCAAGGACTTCGACAAAGGTGGTAGGAACGATATCGGTACCCTGGTGTAAAAGTTGGAAGTAGGCATGCTGGGCGTCAAATCCTGAACCACCCCAAATAATGCCAGATGTTGGGTAGGATACCCTAACTCCCTCTTTATTAATTGATTTTCCAAGCGATTCCATTTCGAGCTGCTGCAAATAAGGGACGAGATTGTCAAGTGCTGAAGAATAATTCACAATTAATTGTGTAGTGAAATTTAAAAAGGTTCTGTTCCAAACTGAGATTAAAGCCATGATTATTGGTAAATTTTGGAGAACTGTCGCTTTATAGAAATGCTGGTCCATGTTTTTTGCTCCTATTCGGAAACTGTCAAAATTCTCCTTATCAGCCATTAGTGCAAGAGATAAGCCCATAGCAGACCAAATTGAAAAGCGCCCACCTAATTTTTCAGGAATTTCGAAAATGTGGT
This sequence comes from Burkholderiaceae bacterium, assembly GCA_004214155.1. Lineage (GTDB taxonomy): Bacteria > Pseudomonadota > Gammaproteobacteria > Burkholderiales > Burkholderiaceae_A > UBA7377. The sequence continues at coordinate 19,847 of SGYQ01000018.1, read as the reverse complement.
CGTTTGGGAAGCCTTTTGCTTTAGCGCTTTTTGGATTGCTAGTCACGACTGAGAAATGGGAAAATTCTCCTTCTTTGCTGCAGCCGTGATCATGTAACCATTTTCTTGCATAATCGAAAAGGAAGAAAATTTCGGGGGTTTTCAAAGATTTACTCTGCAAAACAAAAAACGTGGTTCTGGCGTTACAACTCATAAGATATTCACACAAATCCAGACCATCCGGATTAGAGAAGAAACCAAATTTTAACCGCGAAGTTTGGTACTTATTCTTCAACGCTTTATGCACGAATTTTTGAGGTATCATTGATCCGCCGAGCCCAAGAAAAATCACATTCTCAAAACGATCATTTGTCCAACCTGTTTTTTCTCCGTTTTCTAATTTTTTGCATAATTCTTGAACCATAAAAAATTGTTTCTCAATTCGTTTCCATGTATCAGTACCTTCATCTATGAGACCAACCTCTCCTTGACGAAAAACAGTGTGCAAGGCCATTTCTTTTCCTGACAAAAGGCCCGTTACTTTTTTTTTGAAATTTTTAAGTTGATCAAGTTTGGTTAAACTGGTTAAAATTTTATGGTTGATTAGTTGTCTGCTGTAATCTAAAGAGATACCCTCAAATTTAATGAGTTGCTCGTTGTTGGGAACGAGTGAATTTACTTCGTGTCTTTTAAGCTTTGTTATTATTTCTGAAGCCTTTTTAGTCAAGTCTGCAAGTAATAGGTCGTTGGTATTCATGTCTTTTTTCAATTTTTATCTCGTATGTTGCAGTTTGTGGTACTTTTAAAAAGAACGCTAACACAGAAAATTTACAAAAAAAATGCAAAATGTGATTTTAAAAGGAAAACTACACAGGGTTACTGTCACGGGGAATGATTTGCACTATGAAGGCTCAATTTCAATAGATCGGTCATTGCTCGAACTGGCTGGAATCCATGAGTTTGAAAAAGTTGAAATTTATAATATCAACACTGGCGAGAGGTTTGAAACATACGCAATCGCGTCCAAAGCAGGCTCCGGTGTTGTTGCGTTAAATGGGGCTGCAGCTCGAAAGGCAATGAAAGGCGACCTTTTGATCGTCTGCAGCTACGTGTTACTCTCTTCAGACGAATTAGGGACCTACGAGCCTACTGTAATAAAGGTCGATGAGAACAATGTGCCACTAAAATAGTATTTTCATGCTGTTTTATTACCAGAGTGCAAAATGACTTTCGATCGAAATGTAATCCTTTTAGATGATGTATCTAGTAGCAATAGAAACCCGAAAAGTCGGTTGTATGAATGCAATATTGGTTATATGGAAGTTTATGAGCCAGAAGAGATTGAAAAGTCTCTAGAACTTGTTCAGAGCAGATTGGAAAACGGTATTCACGCGGTTTGTTGCTTTTCCTATAATTTAGGACTGGTTTTTCAGGGGCTTCCCCCTAAAGCTAGTTTATTGAATTCTCCATTAATCCGAGCGTGGTTTTTCAAGGAGTATAAGAAATTAAGCGCTACAGAGGTGGACGAATGGATTGAATCTAGGCTCTATGTGGAAAGATCACAGCAAGTGGAAACTGATGGTGGAATTGTTGACGTAAACTTTGAGATCGATGAAAAAACTTTTTGTGAAAATATAAACAGTATTCACGGCGAGATCCGAGAGGGTGAAACATACCAGGTAAATTACACTTTCAATATAACTGGTAAAACTTATGGTTCGACAATCGGCTTGTACAAAAGACTAAGACAGAGACAACGTTGCCGCTATGGAGCACTTATTTGCTGCGAAGGAAACAGGGTACTGTCTTTTTCCCCTGAACTGTTCTTATCAAAAACGGGAACGAATATCAAAACGAAACCGATGAAAGGTACCATGTCTTCGAGAGAATACTCTGCTCAGGATTTGAAGAGCGATAAGAAAAATCGTGCTGAGAACGTTATGATCGTCGACTTGCTAAGAAATGATTTGTCCCGGATAAGTAAAGTAGGTAGTGTTAAAACACCACAGCTTTTCGAGGTAGAAACTGTGGGAGACATTTTACAAATGACTTCCTCCGTTACGAGTGAAATTTCCCCCTATATAACAATGACTGATTTGCTTAGAGCTACCTTCCCGTGTGGTTCGATCACTGGCGCGCCAAAAAAATCTACAATGGGAATAATTTCTGAATTGGAACGTAGTGGTCGTGGTATTTATTGCGGCTCATTGGGCTGGTTTGATGCTGTTACACCCGGTAATAAAGGTCTTGCAGACTTTACCTTAAACGTTGCGATTAGGACTTTGGAAATTGATAGCAAAAATAATTTTTCCTTCGGGGTAGGTTCCGGCGTGACTATCGACTCAAATAGTCAAACCGAGTGGAATGAGTGCCTGCTTAAATCGAATTTTTTTGTAAAGCTTCCTAGTGCAGTCGGAGTTTTTGAATCGATGCTTTTAAAGGATAATATTGTTTTAAGACAGGATGCGCATTTCAATAGGCTCAGCAGGTCAGCCGAAAATTTGGGGATTCCTCATAATCTGGACGATATCGAATTCAATTTACAGGAATACATTCACAACACTAAATACTTGAATATCGGCCACTGGAAAATAAGAGTAGCTTTATCCGCTAACGGAAAACTGAATATAAAACACAGTAAGCTCGAAGACATCTTAAAAAGCAATGTTGTTTTTTGGGCAAGCGATTTGATCGGGAGAACCTCAGGTGTGACAAACAGCAACGATCCCCTACTTATGCATAAAACAAGTTCGAGGGCCAGTTATGATTTGGCATACAGCGAAGCGGAAAAAAATGGAGGATTTGATGCAATTTTTGTAAATGAAAAAAATGAGGTCACCGAGGGAGGCAGAAGTAACTTTCTCATTAAGAAAAAAGGAGTGATGTTAACTCCGCCATTAGAATGCGGTCTCTTACCCGGTATTATGAGGGGTGAGTTACTTAATTCTGGAGATTATTTGATTAGAGAAGAGGTAATAAGGAAAAAGGATGTAAATGCAGACACAGAAATTTATCTTTGTAATTCATTAAGAGGTCTTTTTAAGGTCAAATTACAGACCCAAAATAATCAAAATTGAGTTAAAAATTAGCAAATGTATTGATGTAAAATCGCCATCAGGTTATCATTTCGGATTCATAAATTAAATTTTTGCCAGACTGGAGTTTTTATGACAAAGCAACCACCCCAAATCCAACTATGTGCTTTTCCAAACGCTATGTCAATGGAATCTAGCGACCCTGAACTATGGAAAGCAATGACTGAGGAAGCACATCGTCAGGAACAGCATATTGAGCTAATTGCATCAGAAAATTACACGAGCCCGGTTGTAATGCAGGCGCAGGGCTCTGTTATGACTAACAAGTACGCGGAAGGTTATCCTGCAAAAAGATATTATGGTGGTTGTGAGTTTGTGGACGTAGCGGAAGAGTTAGCCATTTCGAGATTAAAGAAGCTTTACAACGCAGAGTATGCCAACGTTCAACCGCACTCGGGCTCGCAAGCTAACCAGGCTGTATTTTTCGCATATTTGAAACCTGGCGATACTATCTTAGGTATGTCGTTAGCTGATGGGGGGCATTTAACCCATGGGGCTTCGGTAAACCTTTCCGGTAAAGTCTTCAACGCTATTCAGTACGGATTAAGAGCTGAGGATGAAACCATCGATTATGATCAAGTGGAAAAGCTTGCTCTGGAGCATAAGCCAAAAATGGTTATTGCCGGTGCTTCCGCATATTCCCTTGAGATAGATTGGAGAAAATTTCGAGAGATCGCCGACAAAATCGATGCTTATTTCCTTGTGGACATGGCCCACTATTCTGGATTAATTGCTGCCGGGGTATATCCAAGTCCGGTCGGAATTGCTGACTTTGTCACTAGCACTACACACAAAACTCTGAGGGGTCCAAGAGGAGGCATTATTTTATCGCAGGAAGAGCACGCGAAGAAGCTAAATTCCTTGATATTCCCGGGCATTCAGGGTGGCCCACTAATGCATGTCATCGCTGCGAAAGCAGCAGCATTTGGAGAGGCTTTGAAACCGGAATTTAGAGTTTATCAGGAACAGGTAAAGTGTAATGCTGCCCAAATGGCTGAAACTCTCGTAAATAGAGGTCTGAGAATAGTTTCAGGTAAAACTGAGAGTCACGTCATACTTGTCGATCTGCGAGCTAAAAATATAACAGGAAAGGCCGCGGAGGAATTATTAGGTAAAGCTCATATCACAGTGAACAAGAATGCGATTCCTAATGACCCGGAGAAACCATTTGTGACATCAGGTATCAGAATAGGCTCACCTGCGATGACAACGAGGGGGTTCAAAGAGGAGGAGTCGAAGACTCTAGCAAACTTGATAGCGGATCTTCTAGATGCTCCTGGAAGCGAGGAAGTTTTAGAAACAGTAAGAAAATCGGTTGGAAAGCTTACTGAGAAATTTCCGGTTTACGTGAATTAATCGCTTTCCCTATTCGACCCGTTTGGTCGAGTCTAATTTATCAATTTTTTAAGGAGAATACTCTTGGCTGGACGTAATTTTTTGTTTGTCCCTGGTCCCACTAATTTGCCCGACAGAATCCAAAGGGCTATGATGATATCGATGGAAGACCATCGTTCACCTATTTTTCCTAGGTTATATGAGTCGCTTTTACCAGGGCTGAAGAGAGTTTTTAGGACTGAAACAGGGGTTCCTTTCATTTTTCCTTCATCCGGTTCGGGTTGCTGGGAAGCGGCTATCGCAAATACTTTATCTCCCGGCGACAAAGTTTTGGCCTCTCGCTTTGGACAATTCAGTCATCTCTGGATAGAGATGTGTAAAAATCACGGACTAGAAGTTCATGAGATAGATTGTGAATGGGGTACAGGAGTGCCTCTCGATGAATACGAGAAAGTGCTTTCTGAAGACACAAAGCACGAAATCAAAGCGGTATTGGCATGCCAAAATGAGACTGCTACTGGCGTAACTTCCGATATAGGTGGAGTTAGAAAAGTTTTGGACAAGGTAGGTCACCCTGCCCTTTTATTCGTAGACAGTGTTAGCGCTTTGGCATCCGTAGATTTTCGTTTTGATGATTGGAAAGTCGACATGTGCGTTACGGGTTCCCAGAAGGGCCTTATGCTCCCAGCCGGCCTTGGAATTCTATGTGTGAGTCAAAAGGCGCTTGGTCTAACATCGAGTGCAGGTCTCAAACGTGATTATTTCGATTTAGATATCATGCTTAATGCCAACAAGACCGGTTATTTTCCTTATACTCCGGCGCTTCCTCTTTTCTACGGGCTAAGGGAAGCTTTAGCGGTTATTGAAGAGGAGGGTTTGGATAATATCATTGCTAGACATCATTATTTGGCCGAAGGTGCTCGAGCGGCCGTATTTAATGGTTGGGGTCTCAAACTTTGTGCTAAAGAACCAAAATGGTACTCTGATACGGTAACCGCGGTCATGTTACCCGACGGGGTTAACGGAGCAGATATAATCCTACGTGCTTTCAAAAGGTACAACGTATCCCTGGGAGCGGGCCTTTCGAAAGTCGCGGGAAAACTGTTCCGAATAGGGCACCTGGGTGATATGAATGAAGTACATTTATGTGCCGGTATATCGGGGGCCGAAATGTCTATGTTGGATAATGGGGTGAAAGTAACTCCGGGTAGTGGAGTAGCAGCGGCGCAGGAATATTGGAGAAATAATGAGCCGCCTCCAGGGTTGTTGGTTAGATAAAGAGAAAGATAGTATGGAAAAAGTTGTTTTTTTGGACAGGCAATCTTTAAACGCAAATGTTAGGAAACCGTCTTTTGATCACGAATGGGAAGAGTATGATCAGACCTCACCTAATGAGGTTGTATCCCGGCTTTCGGATGCAACCATTGCTTTAACAAATAAAGTCCCTATTCGGAAAGAAACGTTAGACCAGTTACCTAACCTCAAAATGATTGCTGTGGCTGCTACAGGTTATGATGTCATTGACATAGGAGTATGCAAGGAAAAAGGGGTATCCGTTGCAAACATAAGAAATTATGCGGTCAACACAGTGCCTGAACACACGTTTGCATTGATTCTCGCTCTGAAAAGAAATTTAATAGCTTATCGTGACGATGTTTTAGACGGTCGCTGGCAGAAACACGATCAGTTTTGTTTTTTCGATTATCGAATTAGCGATTTGAGAAATAGCACGATTGGTATTTTTGGTGAAGGTGCTTTGGGTCAGGGTACTGCTAAGATAGCCAAAGGTTTTGGTATGGAGGTTCTATTTGCCGATCACCCGCCGCCAAAGGCGGATGGGGTGGAATTTACCAGTGCTGAAGAGGTTTTAAAAAGATCAGATATTATCTCTCTGCACTGTCCTCTCACGGACTCCTCTCGAGGATTTATTGGAATGGAGCAATTTAAAATTATGAAAAATGACTCTATTTTGATCAATACGGCAAGAGGGGGATTGGTAAACGAGGAGGATTTAGTTGTAGCCCTCAAAGAGGGTCTGATTGGCGGTGCTGGCTTTGATGTTTTAACGAAAGAGCCACCGAAGGATGGAAATCCATTATTGGATTTAAAATTGCCAAACTTTATCTTAACGCCACACGTTGCATGGGCTTCAGACGAGGCCCAGCAGTTTCTTGCAGATCAATTAATTGATAATGTTGAATTGTTCGTGCAGGGTAACCCGCAGCATTTGGTAGTTTGAAATGACTAAAAAACTCTTGTATCAATTCGATACAGATACCATAGCAAGTGTTTTTGATAGTGTGGTCGCATATGATGGAGGGGCTGATCAGGTCACGGGAATTGGTAACGTAAACCCACAAAATGTACTCGCGATGGTTGATGGGTGCATTTATACTAGGGCCCCAAAAGACAAGCAGTTTACCGCCATATTTGTGGGAGGTAGTTCTTTAACGGAGGGCCAGGCGGTATTCGATGCTATCAAAAAGCGGTTTTTCTCTAACTTTCGAGTTTCCGTAATGTTCGATTCAAATGGATCCAACACGACTGCAGCGGCAGCCGTAGCGAATATCGTTAATACCTGCGATGTCTCGGGAAAAAAAGCAGTTATTTTGGGGGGAACCGGGCCCGTTGGACAAAGAGCTGCTGCACTTCTATCGTTAGAAAAAGCAGATGTGTTTATTACTTCTAGGAACATTGAAAAGGCCGACCAAATTTCGGCAGAGATAAATGAGAGGTTCGATACAAATGTTAAAGCTTTGCCTGGAGGAACCAATGATGAGAGAGTTACGTCAATTTCAGGAGCATCAATAGTTATGGCCACCGGGGCAAGTGGGGTAGTTTTACTAAACAAGAAAGACTGGATTGAAAGCCAGTCCATCGAGGTTGTTTGCGACGCAAATGCGATGCCTCCCCTAGGGATTGAGGGGGTTGAGTTGAACGATAAAGCAAAAGAAATTGGTGGAAAGAAAGCTTTCGGAGCCATAGGCTTTGGTGGTTTGAAGATTAGCGTTCATAGGGAATGTGTGTCACGACTTTTTCATTCCAATGATGGGATTTTCGACGCTGAAGAAATATATAGAATCGCGAAAGAAATGTTATAAATGATTGAGAAGTCTGTTGAGGGTTTTTTAGAGGAACTAAGTTCGTCATCAGCTACTCCCGGAGGTGGGAGCGCTGCCGCCCTGATGGGTTCTATGGGGGCTGCACTAGTGAGTATGGTTGCCAACCTTACAACGGGAAAAAAAAAATACGAGGCAGTTGAGAAAGAAGTTTTAAGTGTCCTTGAACAGTCTGAAAAGCTAAGAAAGCAGCTTCTAGAAGCTATCAATAAAGATGTTGAGGCCTTCGACACTGTTATGGCTGCATATGGTTTACCTAAAGACACTGATGAACAGAAACTAAAACGAAGCTCAAAGATACAGGATGCTTTGAAAGCAGCTATAGATGCGCCAATGGAATGCGCCTTTTTGGCAACAAAAGTTATGCCCTTGTGCAGAAAGATCGCAGAAATTGGTAACGTCAATATAATATCCGATGCAGGAGTTGCTGTTTTGGCTGCAAGGGCTGCTTTTAAAAGTGCTGAATTGAACGTTTATGTTAACGCCGCCGGTTTGGAAGATAAAGTTTTTGCTGACAAACAAATCCAAGAAGTTCGCAAGCTATCAAATATAGTCGAGAGAGAGGAGCGTGACATTTTTGACTGTGTGTCGGGAGTTATCCTGAAACTGTAATTTTTATTAGGGAGTTTTTTTAATGGCAAGTGACATAGAAATTGCGCAAAAAGCAAAAGTAGAAAAAATTACGACAATTGCTTCAAAAATCGATATTTCGGAAGATTTTTTAGTCCCATACGGACACGACAAAGCTAAAATTTCTTTGGACTTTTTGAATACGTTGCATGACAAGAAAGAGGGTAATTTGATTTTGGTCTCAGCAATTAGTCCCACTCCAGCCGGGGAGGGAAAGACAACTACGACAGTGGGATTAGGAGATGGTCTAAATAGAATAGGAAAAAAAACACTTATTTGTTTGAGGGAGCCCTCACTTGGTCCTGTTTTCGGGGTTAAAGGAGGAGCGGCTGGTGGCGGATACGCACAAATTGTCCCAATGGAGGATATAAATTTGCATTTTACCGGCGATTTTTCTGCGATTGCACTAGCTAATAATCTTTTGGCTGCAATGATCGATAACCATATTCACCACGGTAATGCGCTACAAATTGATTCTAGAAGAGTAACTTGGAAAAGAGTTGTTGATATGAATGACCGCTCATTACGGGACATAGCGGTTGGTTTGGGTGGTCCAGGTAATGGTTATACAAGACAAGATGGTTTCGATATTGTGGTTGCATCTGAAGTTATGGCAATTTTTTGCTTGGCTGAATCTGTCGAGGACTTAAAAACCAGATTAGGGCAAATTGTTATCGGCTCAACGCGGGAAGGAAAGCTTATTACGGCGAAAGATTTAAATGCGCACGGTGCGATGACAGTTTTACTCAAAGACGCGTTGCAGCCTAACCTTGTACAAACGTTAGAGAGTAACCCTGCTTTTGTTCATGGTGGTCCTTTTGCGAATATTGCTCATGGTTGCAATTCTGTGATTGCTACTAAAACTGCACTAAGGCTTGCTGACTATGTTGTTACTGAAGCAGGTTTTGGTGCCGATCTTGGCGCCGAAAAATTTATTGACATAAAGTGTCGTAAAACTGGACTTAAACCGAAGGCAGCCGTAATTGTAGCCACTGTGCGAGCGTTAAAGTATCATGGGGGCGTAGACGTTAAGGAGTTGAATGCGGAAAATTGTGATGCCTTAGAGAAAGGTCTTGTAAATCTTGAAAGGCATGTCCATAACGTCATGGAAAACTACGGTTTGCCTTGTGTTGTCTCTATTAACAAGTTTACATTCGATACTGCCAAAGAAATTGAGATCATAAAAACCCGAATGAGTGAGCTAGGAGTTTCCGTGGTTTTGGCCGAACATTGGGCAAAGGGCGGAGAGGGAGCTGAGGAACTTGCAAAGGAAGTAGTGAAACTCGTTGATAAGGGATCCGGTCCAAAATTTGTTTATCAAGATGGCGATAGTTTATGGGAGAAAGTGACAAAAGTTGCTACTAAGATTTATGGGGCTTCAAATGTGACGGCATCTACGAAAGTGAAGAAGCAACTTACCGAATGGGAAAATGCCGGCTTTGGAAAGTATCCAATTTGTGTAGCAAAGACTCAATCTTCTTTCTCGACAGACGCTTCTGTCAGAGGGGCTCCTTCAGACCATACAGTTAATATACGAGAAGTTCGCTTAGCCGCAGGGGCAGGGTTTATCGTAATGGTTTGCGGGGATATTATGACGATGCCGGGGCTTCCAAAGGTTCCTAGCGCAGAAAAAATTGATGTCGACGGAGATGGGAAAGTAGTTGGCCTATTCTAATATTACGGTTTTACACCAGTAATACGCATATCTCTGGGTTCTTTTAATTTGAATTGCGCCGGCTCTTGTTTCAGTTCCGTTAGCCCACAATTGTGCAGCAGTGCAGCGAGGCTTTTTGGAGTGTAACCCCATCGATGTACCATCAAAGGATCCCGCCACCTTGGATCTCCGTAAAAAACCCACATTGTCCTTTGTCCCTTTTGATTGGGCGAAGCGCCAGCCTCGGGATCTCTCAAAAACTCCTCGCATGCTGAAATTAAATTAGGACATTCGAGAATAAGCTTACCTCTTGGTTTTAAAACTCGAACCCACTCCGAAAGAACCTCTTCAACCTCCCACCTCCAGAAATGTTCGACAACGTGAACAGAGAGGATTTCATCTGCGTAGTCAGATTCGAATACTGATAGATTTCGAAGATCACAGTTGACGTCAGGTTTTACGCCACTTCGGTCCTCGACAAGATCTACATTAATATATCCCTCAAGTAACTTATCGCCGCATCCGAGATTTAATTTTATTTCTTTCATGAGTTGATATTGATTGGTGGCCAAGGGCGGAATCGAACCACCGACACAAGGATTTTCAGTCCTCTGCTCTACCGACTGAGCTACTTGGCCCTGAGCTATAAGCTATAAGTATACGTGAATAAATTTGGCAGTTGGATCAAACATTCAAATTGATTGATAAAGCGATATTTTACATAAAAAAGAGTTGCATTTAAATTAAACAATCTAAACGTTGCCAGTGTTTTCCCTGATAATATTATTTCACAATTTTCAAAAAAAGTTTAATTAGCCGATTTGGAGTAGTTTGCAATATATTAGACCACTACTTCTTTTTTAATTATTTGTGTAATTGCTTCAGACGCCGCCAATAGGCCCATAGTAGCGGTAACCGTCACGATTGATCCATAACCAGAGCAAGATATCCGTGAATTCTCAGCTTTTGACTTTTTGCTCAACTCTGTTGAGGTAATACAGCTAACTTTCATTTCCGTAGAACGAGGAAAGTCATGATGTCTTCTTAATGCATAGCGGACTTTCGAAAGAAGTGCATCATTTTTTGCATTCCCCAGATCAGTACAAATAAATTTATGAGGATTTATTTTCCCGCCTGCTGCACCACAAACCAAAAAAGTTCTCTGGTTGCTGGAGGGCTTGCCGAGATTAGATGCTAAGCTGACTTTGGCTTGAACTGAATCACATGCGTCAATCCAGTAATCTACCTTTGACGAATCCAATATTTTTTTTGCATTGGAGTCACAGAACTCCTCGTCGTACCCAGCTACCTCCACGCCTGGATTAATTTGCCTAAGCATCTCTTCCATCGCTATCACCTTTGGTTTTCCCAAATTATCATAGTTAGCATGGCATTGCCGATTGATATTTGATTCAACAATTATATCTGGGTCAACCAGGGTGATTTTTTTAACGCCGCTTCTTACCAGAGCATTAGCTGACCATGATCCAACTCCACCAACGCCAATCACTCCTACCCGAACACTTGTGAGTTTGGAAGCATTAACCTCCCCAAGCAAGTTGATTACGCTACTACAAAAACGTTCTACCAATGGCTAGTTTTAAACCGTTAAGATTGAACAACCGGTTGTTCTTCTCTCTTCCATAAGTTTATGAAGAGCGACAACATCTTGTAGAGGCCTTTTCTGGTAAATTGGAATTCTTATTTTATTCAACATCACTAGTTGCAAAAGTTCTCCAAAAGTGATCTCTAACTCTTTTCGTGTTGCAACATAGGACCATAAAGTTGGTCTAGTTATAAATAAATGTCCACTCAAGAGACCAAGATCAAAAGCGGAAACTTTCCCAGATGCATTTCCGTAAGAGACCATCAAGCCATATTTTTTTAGGCTTTGTATCGACTGATAAAAAGTGCTTGAGCCAACAGAGTCAAAGACTACATCGACTCCTCGGCCCTGTGTGATGTCTCTAATTTGCTCGACAAAATTCTCCCGGACATAATTAATGACATTTGCGGCACCATAGTTTTTTGCCAATTCTTTTTTCTCTTCACTACTTACAGTCCCCGTAACTTCGACATCCATCATTCTTGCCCATTGCATAGCAATTAAACCAGTCCCACCAGCAGCAGCATGAAAAAGGACTTTGTGAAAAGGCTGAAGATTTGCAACCCGCTTGAATAAATAGCTGACGGTCATACCTTTCAATAGCATTCCGGCCGCAATTTCAAAATCCAATTCAGGTGGAATCTTAAGTAAAACGTCAGCAGAAACAATTCTAGCTGAGCTATAGCAGCCCGGAGAAGCAACTACGTACACAACTCTATCGCCTTCTTTAACATTAGAAACTCCCTGTCCAATCGCCTCAACAAAGCCAGCGGCTTCATGTCCTAATTTACCAGGCAAGCTTGCCTGTGGATAAGTTCCATTTCGATAATAAACGTCAGTGTAATTTACGCCTATGGCTCTGTGGCGGACCAAAACCTCCCCAGGCCCTGGGGTTTTAAGGTTGAAGGGTTTGAGTTGTATAACGTCTGGCGACCCAGTTTGATCTATTTCGGCGCGAAGCTCCAATATTGTCTCCTTTTTTACTTATTTCTTAAAAATTTTATAACGGATAGATAATAAAGTAACCTATGTAGTTTAAATTGTTTCGAATTTTTTTGTAATGAAAGGATTCAAATTTATGGCAGGACATTCAAAATGGGCAAATATTCAACACAGGAAAAATCGACAAGATGAGCGTAAAGGGAGGGCTTTTGGGAAACTTATAAAAGAGATTACTGTTGCTGCAAAATTGGGAGGTGAAGATGTTGCAACTAATCCTCGTTTGAGGCTTGCAATTGAAAAGGCTAAAGAGGCGAATTTACCGAAAGATAAAGTTAAAGATGCTGTCAACAGAGGTTGTGGTTTATTACAGGGGGTAACTTACGAAGAGATAACATACGAAGGGTATGGGGCAGGTGGAGTAGCTTTTTTAATAGACTGTTTAACTGACAATCGTGCCCGAACAGTTGCCGAAATTAGGCATGCTTTTAGCAAACACAAAGGTAATCTTGGGACAGAAGGCTCGGTTTCTTACATGTTTGATCATTGCTGTCAGTTTTTCTTAAATGAATCCAAAGACAAAGAAGAAGAGTTGTTAGAACTTCTAATAGAGAAGGGTATTTCTGACGTAAAACCGTTGCAAGATGTCGGCATTGAACTCGTCGGTGATGCAGATTCGTATACGGACATTAAGGAGACTCTTATGAGCAGCGGTTACACTATAGAGTTCTCAGAAGTTGTTATGCTAGCAAAAGTTCCAATTTCTGTTTTAGCTGAGGATTTGGTAAATATTGAAAAACTCAAGAGTGTTCTTGAGTCGTTAGATGATGTTCAGAATGTATTCACGAACGCGGATATATAAAGATAGGAGGAGCCAAGTTTGAGAATCTTAGTAATTGGGTCAGGAGGAAGAGAGCACGCTATAGCATGGAAGATTTCGCAATCTACGATTGTATCGAAGGTTTATGTGTTTCCTGGAAATGCTGGAATAGATGTAGATAATCAATTGATCCGAATACCAGTTTCTGGACCAGTTTCAAATGAACACATCGGAAAACTCGTAAATGAAAACAATATTGATATGGTTGTCATTGGCCCGGAAGGTTTTCTTGTAACTGGCTTAGTTGATTATCTGCAAAGGAAAGGACTACTGGTTGTTGGCCCAACAAAGGCAGTAGCTGCCTTGGAAGGTTCGAAGATATTCTCAAAAGTTTTCATGCGGAATAATGGAATACCTACAGCCGACTTCGAGATATTTTACGACTTTGACAAAGCGGCTGATTACATAAAAGGTAGTAAGTTTCCAATTGTGATAAAAGCCAATGGCTTAGCTGGTGGTAAGGGTGTCTTTGTTGTAAAAAGTCAAGAAGAAGCTTTACTAGCGTTACAGCATCTCATGAAACAAAGAACACTCGGAGAAGCGGGAAAGTGTGTTGTTATAGAAGAGTTCATGGCGGGATTTGAGGTTAGTTTTATAGTACTTACGGATGGCCGAAACATTGTAAAGTTTCCAATTTGCCAGGATTATAAAAATTTAAGTAATTCTGGAAAAGGTCCGAATACTGGAGGTATGGGAGCTCACTTCCCACTACCGTTTCTCAACGAAAATATGTTGTCCAAATTTGAGGAAGAGATTGTCCGTCCAGTTTTACGCGGAGTTGAAAATATGGGACACGTGTATAAAGGTTTTCTTTATTGTGGGTTGATGGTGAGTGAGAGCGGAGAAGCTAGAGTGCTCGAATTTAACTGCCGTCTTGGTGATCCAGAAACTCAGTTACTCATGTTGTTGATGAAAGGAGACTTTCTACCCCTTTTGGAGAATGCGTGCAGGAAGGATGAATTTAGCTTATCTGACGTTTCAACGGAATTTTGGCACCAGAGAGCTGGATTATGCGTCGTAGCTTCAGCAAAAGGGTATCCGGGCGAGGCATTAAAGGGAGATGTTATTGAGGTTGGTAGGCAGATTGGAGATGATCCTAATATTAAATTTTTTCATAGTGGAACCGAAATTCTTGACGGTAATCTCATTACTAACGGGGGAAGAGTTCTGACGATATCCGGTATTGGGGAAAACAAGGATGCACTCAGAAACAAAGTTTACGAAAAAATGAGTCAGATAAAATTTAATGGAAAACACTATCGTAATGACATTGGACTTACAGAGATTCGCGAAAAATAAAGGTAGGTAATGAATTCAGCACATATTAAATATGACATTACCATTATCGGAGGAGGTATACCGGCCCTATTCAGTGCTGTGATTTTTAGCAAGCTTGGGTTGAAAGTTTTGCTGGTAGCAAAAGGTTTCGATAGAAACGTCCGTGCAGTCTCTTCGGGAAAGAGTATCTCTTATGCCATATCACCTTCGAATATTGGACTATTTACCCGTTGTGGGTTAAAGGAGCAGTTTTTTGAAATGTCGGAGGACGTTTTCGAAATGCACTTATTTGAGGACGAGGCATGTGTGAAGCTGAGTTCTGATATGGGTCCGAATGATTATCTTACCAAAATAGTCGATCACAACAATTTACATAATCTATTGTTCGCAGCAACAAGTTCACTTCAAAACTTTCATTCAATAAGCGGTAGGGTTGCAAGCTTTGACTACGGTCCAGATGGTAAACAATGCAACTTGAGAATCTTACAAGACAGTGAAAAAGAAATTTGCACTATAAACACAAATTTACTTGTTGTGGCGGATGGAGCTAGTTCCTTTTGTAGGCATATTTTAGGTATTTCATGGGGAATAAAGAATTATTGTCAGCGTGCTGTGCTTGCGAATTTTAAGTCTTCTTTAAGTCCTAGTATTGCGAGGCAGTGGTTTCGGCGAGATGAGGTCATGGCTTTTCTTCCTACCTCGAAAAATAGCCTTTCGATGATTTGGTCTCAGAGAGACTGTGATGCTCAACGGTTATTGAGAGAGGGTAACAGTTATTTAATGAAAGAGCTTTCTAATTTTATAGGAACTACAATGTTGTCGAGAATCGAGATTGATTCAAAAATGATGTCTACTCCTCTGTCAATGATTACGGTCGACAAACTCGTTACAAAAAGGGTAATTTTACTGGGTGACTCCGCTCACACTGTTCATCCTCTCGCTGGGCTTGGTTTGAATATTGGACTTTTTGATATTGTGACCTTAGTTAATGAGTTCGATAAGGCAATTAACAAAAACCGAAAATTTGATGCCGGTTGCGAGTCCATTCTGAGCTCCTATTTGAGAGCGAGGTTATTTAAGACAAGAGCCATTCAAACTTTAATCGATACAATTAAAGTAGGGTTTTCTACCGGTGGACACTCAGCTAAGTTGTTAAGGACTAGAGGAATGAATCTATTGGACCGGTCTAATCTCCTGAAGCGGTATATAGTGAGATTCGCTGCATCAACTCTCTAACTTTTTTAAGGATTTTTGAACATGGTTATGCTATCTCCCGCGACGAAGTTTCTGGTAATCGCTTTTATGGCTGTTCACCCGTTATTTGTATGGGGAAATGATCAAGCTTCGCACAAGCAAGTAGAAGAAATTCGCACTGCTGTAGAACGCTTGTTTGGAAACGGGTACATGGTCAAGTCAGTAAAAAAAACTGATTTAGAATATATGTTTGAAGTGAGGATTAATAATGAACTTGTATATGTTAATCGAGAAGTGACGCATATGTTTATTGAGGGTCAACTTATACAATTGAGTGACGGGAAAAATTTAACTGAGGAAAGAAAAAATGAAATTTTGTCTATAAATTTTCGTGATCTCCCGTTTCAACAAGCTGTTGTCTCCGACTTTAATAATTCTGATCAGGGCGCTGTCCGAGAGATAGCCGTTTTTGAAGACCCTAATTGTGGTTACTGTAGAAAGTTTCGCAGGTCATTGAGCAAGATTGAAAATCTCCGCGTTTACACTTTTCTTTATCCTATCTTAGGTGACAGTTCTGTTACGATTTCAAAAAATGTATGGTGTTCAGCAAATCCTTCTCAGACATGGGATGAACTAATGCTTAATGATGTGGAGCCCTCAGACATTGATGCAATTCCTTGTAAATTTAATTTGGAAAGCTTTCTAGCGATAGGGAAGAATTTAGGTATTCAGGCAACACCTACCATTTTTTTGTCTACAGGAGAAAGGTTAAGAGGAGCGGTATCTGAGGAAAGGTTGCGAGAGAAGCTTGACCTTATCTCGGGAGGAAAATAATTAACGTGCCGCGGAATTTTGTAGACCCAGCTCTTCTGCCTGCATCGAATCCGGTGCCAAAAAATAGATCGCCCCTATTAGGCCCCTTAATTGCGCTACCTGTATCCTGGGCTATCATAAAAAAACTTCGAGGATTGTTACTTTTCGATTGTGTTTCCTCTATAACCATTACTGGTGTCCCAAGCTTAATGAAGTCCTCATCTACTGCTATAGAGTGATTCGCAGTTAATGGGACTCCGAGTGTTCCCTGAGGCCCTTCACTAGGATCCTTGGAGGTCGGGAATTCTTGAAAAAAAATAAATCTAGGGTTGTAGTTGAACATGTCATCACTTCGCTTCGGATTATTTCTAACCCAACTTTTGATATTTTCCATACTTGCTTTGTGTAATGGCATTTCACCATTGGCATCTAACCATCTAGCTATGGACCGATAAGGTCTTCCGTTAGAGCCTGCATAACCAACTCTTATCCGCTTCCCATTTTCTAATGTAATTGTTCCTGAGCCCTGAATATGAAGGAAGAAATTTTCAACAGAGTCCTCAAGAAATACTAATTCATTTCCTTTTAAAAGATCATTTTCAATAATTTGCTTACGAGTAGGATACAATTTTTTCCCAATCTCAGCTTCTTTTTTTTCTGGTGAGTGTGAGTCTGTGTTGTCGGCCGCTCCGTCTCTTAGTTTGCTTACAGAAGGCAAGTTGGATGGACGCTTAAATATCGGAGAATAATATTTTTTAGTTTTTTTTCTTGATCCTCGTAATACCGGTTCATAATAGGCAGTGAGAAGACCGGATTTTTCTCTAATTGCGTACGTACGAAAATTTTCCTGGAAGAACTTTCTAACCATATCGCTATTGCTACCGTCTATTTTTTGCTGAGTCTTGCATTTAATAAAAATTTCAATAGGAAGTTTTTTTGACTTACAGTTTCTTTGCCATGCAATATAAGCAAGTTGAAAGTTTTGTTGTCTCCAATATTCTGAGTTAGCCAGATTGATTGGCTCATATCCTTTTCTTTTGTAAAATCTGTCTAAGGATAGGGGTATTGATTCGTATGTTGGTGTACCAGGAATTTCACCTTTGTCCTCGGGCAATTCCTCTCGTAACACAGGCCTATTTCCAAAGCAAGACGCTAATAACAATAGTGTCAATAGCAAAGAAATGTTTTTACTTGTAGAATGCAAACTTTATCCCTTACTTGAATTGGATATGTTAATTATTTTCTTAGAAGCACTAATAGCTATTGTAATTGTAGGCGCGTTTATTTGGTGGACAATGAGGGGAAAATAAACAAACAGAAAACGAGAAAAGCATATGACCGAGAAAAATAAAAATTCGAGATGGATCGGGCCTAGTATATTGTCCGCAGACTTTGCATTTTTAGGGGCTGAGGTTGAGGCATTGCAAAAAGCTGGGGCTGATTTTATTCACTTTGATGTTATGGACAATCATTTTGTACCAAACCTTACCTTTGGTCCTTGTGTTTGTAGAGCCATCCGTCCTCACATTCAGGTACCTATAGACGTCCATCTTATGACAGAGAACGTTGATAAGCTTATTCTTGACTTTGCTTCAGCAGGGGCTAATATGATTTCGGTTCATCCTGAATCTACTCACCATTTGTCAAGAAGCCTCAAATTGATTAGAAGCAACGGATGCGAGGCAGGGGTTGTTTTGAACCCTGGAACACCACTTACGTATTTGGATTGGATAATGGAAGAAATTGATTTTATTTTGGTTATGTCCGTAAACCCTGGATTTGGTGGTCAGGAGTTTATTCCTGTTTCGGAAGAAAAAATAAAAATCATAAGAGAAAAAATCGATGTTTTTTCAAGAAAAAATTTACAACGAATAAGATTAGAGGTTGACGGAGGAATTAAAATCGAGAATGTGTCCTCACTTGCAGCATGCGGAGCAGATACATTTGTAATCGGCTCCGGAATATTTGACCATCCAGATTCAGGATCTCAGATTGGCTATAAAAAAATAATGGAAAGTTTTAGAAATCAGCTTATCTCAGCGTTATGAGCACCAACATCGATTTAAAAACTTTCTTGAAGCGTGGCAATGAGGGGTTCAATCTAGTGCCTATATCGAGAAAATATCTCGGCGACTTAGAAACACCCTTGTCAGTTTATTTGAAACTTTCGGATTGTCCTAACACTTTTCTTTTTGAGTCGGTTGTTGGAGGAGAGCGATTTGGACGTTACTCGTTTATTGGGTTGCCTGCGGAAAAAAAAATAGAGGTCTGGGGAGATACCGTCACTTTATTTAAAAAAAAAGAAATTATTGATAAGGTTTGTTGTGACCCACTTAATTTTGTAGAAGATTATATTTCTAAATTTTCTCCCTCTCCTGAAGTCTATGAATTGCCGAGATTTTGTGGTGGCTTGGCTGGCTATTTCGGTTATGACGTTGTTAGACTTATTGAGCCTAGATTGAGAAAGCATGTCAGAGAAAAAGAAAACAATCTATTGATCCCTGATATTTTCCTTTTAGAGGTTAGGGATATGATTATTTTTGATAACTATACGGGCGAATTAACCCTAATTGTTTTCGCTAACCCTGAAGAGAGCTCTGCATTTCAACAAGCAGAGAATAAGCTGGATCTCATGGAAGCATCGTTATCCAAAACATTAACTATTCCAAAGCTCGGTGGCTGCGAGGCAACAGAGATAATTAGACGTTTTTCCAGAGAGGAGTTTGAAAAATCTGTTTTAAAAGCTCAGGAATACATTTTTTCCGGCGAGGTGATGCAGGTTGTTTTGGGACAAATATTAGAGAAACCTTTTTCTGGAAACGCTCTTTCTCTTTATCGGGCCTTGAGAAATATAAACCCCTCCCCCTATATGTATTTCTATAACTTGGGGGAATTCCAGGTAGTTGGTGCTTCGCCAGAGATATTGGTGAGACAAGATAATGCAAAATCCTCGGGGAACAGTTTTAATCGGATTACTATTCGCCCAATTGCTGGTACCCGTAGACGGGGGAAAACTGAACGGGAAGATGCAGATCTAGAAAGTGAGTTACGTGCGGATCCTAAAGAGCTTGCAGAACATGTCATGTTGATTGATCTTGCACGAAACGATGTCGGCAAAATATCAAAAATTGGCAGTGTCTTCCTGTCTGAAAAAATGGTTGTAGAAAAATATTCGCATGTAATGCATCTTGTTTCTGAGGTGGAGGGTCATCTTCGAGATGGCCTATCTTTCATGGATGTACTAAAAGCTACCTTTCCTGCTGGCACCTTAAGTGGAGCGCCAAAAATCAGAGCGATGGAAATTATAGAGGAATTAGAACCTGAG